>NZ_JBFAKM010000003.1:0-27534 GCF_040655695.1 Polymorphospora sp. NPDC050346
GACGGGGGCCGGTCGGGGCACACCGACCGGCCCCCGTCCACGCGGGTCCTCCGTCGCGGGCGACGGTCGATAGGATCATCGGGATGGGTGCACCCGCAGAACCGGAAAGCCGCGAGACGCCGTCGCTGGGCCTGACCCCGCTGTCCCGGGTACGCCTCGACGAACTGCTGCGGGAGATGCTCGACCGGGTCGGCGAGGTGGTCGCCAGCCGGGAACGGCTGCGGGCCCTGCTGGACGCGGTGGTCGGCATCGGCACCGACCTCGACCTGCGCAGCACCCTGTCGCGCATCGTCACCGCCGCCTGCGAACTCGCCGGCGCCCGCTACGGCGCCCTCGGCGTCGTCGGTCCGGACCGGCAGCTCACCGAGTTCATCACGCACGGCCTCAGCCCGCAGGAGCACGCCGCCATCGGCGACCTGCCGCACGGACGGGGCGTGCTCGGCCTCCTCATCGAGGACCCCCGCCCGGTCCGGCTGCCGGACATCACCCGGCACCCCAGGTCGTACGGCTTCCCGGCCAACCACCCGCCGATGCACAGCTTCCTCGGCGTGCCGATCCGGATCAGGGACACCGTGTTCGGCAACCTCTACCTCGCCGAGAAGCAGGGCTCCCGCGAGTTCACCGACGACGACGAGGAGATCATGACCGCGCTCGCCGCGGCCGCCGGCGTCGCGATCGAGAACGCCCGGCTCTACGCCGTCGCCAGCCGTCGCGAACGCTGGCTGGCCGCCGCCGCCGAGATCACCTCGGTGCTGCTCGGCGAGGTACGGCGTACCGACGCACTGGCGCTGGTGGCGCGGCGGGCCCGGGAGGTCGCCGAGGCCGAGATGGTGCTGGTGCTGCTCTACGACGAGGAGGCCGAGCGGTTCACCGTCGAGGTCGTCGACGCGGAGCCGGCGCCCGGCGACCGGGCCACGCCGACGGACGACGGGGTACGCCGGGGCACCGGCCTGGTCGGGGCGGTGCTGCCGGCCTCCGACACCACGTTCTCGGCATCGGTGACCCGGCGCGAGCAGGTGCTGGTCGACAGCCTCGCGGCGGCGGCATCCTGGCCGGAGCCGGTGAGCGCGGGGCCGGCCGTGATCGCGCCGCTGGCCGCCGGCGAGACCCTGCACGGCGTACTCGTCGTCGCGCACCAGCCCGGCCGGCAGCCGCGCACCGACGACGACGCCCCACTCCTGGCCAGCTTCGCCGGCCAGGCGGCGCTGGCCATGGAACGCGCCCGCGCCGAGGAGGAACGCGAGATGCTGGTGGTCCTCGAGGACCGCGAACGCATCGCCCGCGACCTGCACGACGTGGTCATCCAGCGGCTGTTCGCCACCGGGCTGCACCTGCAGAGCACGATGCCGCTGGCCGGTTCCCGGCCGGAACTGGCCAGCCGGATCAACGCCGCCGTCGACGACCTCGACTCGACGATCCGCGACATCCGCCGGGCCATCTTCGAGCTGCGTACGCCGGCGACCGCGGAACTGCGTACGGAGATCACCGAGGCGGTCCGGGCCAGCGCCGGGTCGTTCGGGTTCCGGCCGGCCCTGGAACTGGACGGTCCGATCGACAGCGCGGTGCCGGACGCGGTCCGGCCCGACCTGCTCGCGGTACTGGGCGAGGCGCTGTCCAACGCCGTACGGCACGCCCGGGCCAGCCGGGTCACGGTGACGGTCCGGGTCGCCGCGGGCCGGCTGACGGTCGAGGTCGTCGACGACGGGATCGGCTGCGACCCGCGCAAGGCCCGGGGCGGGCTGGTCAACCTCGGCGAACGCGCCCGCCGCCACGGCGGCCACTTCGAGGTCGCCGCGGCCAGCCCTCAGGGCACCCGCCTCCACTGGACCATCCCCCTCCCCACCTGACCCGCCCCGCCCCACTCACTCCCCGACCCGCCCGGCCCGGCTCGGCTCGTCGATCAAGGAGTTGTTGGGCGGGGAAGCGGGCGAAACGGGCATGGTTTGTCCTCGGTCAACACGCCGAGCAGGTCGGTGGCGGTGGCGTTGACGCCGCGCATGAGGACGCCTGTCGAGGAAGTGCCGCATGGCGGACGCCTGGATCGGCACACGGTCACGGGTGCCGACGGCGGATTCCGACCGGTGCCGGTCCGGAGCAGGATGCTGTCGCGGCCCACAGCGAATTCGGCGTAGCCACAGCGAATTCGCTGTGGGGCGCGACGGCGGTACCCGGACGCCTGGACTCCACGGCCGGGCCGCCTCGATCGTCTGTCGCTCAGCCGGTCGACACGCCGTCCCGGGAACGCCTGAACCGCAGACGATCACGACCCCGTGTCGACCAAGGAGCAGTCGCGGGACAAACCACTGGCCGGGCGCCAGGCCCGACACGACTTGTCCCTGATCTGCGCACAGCCCGACGCGATGGGCTCAGTGGCGGAAACTCAGCGCCGGGGACCGAGGAGGCGGGTGGCGAGCACCGCCGCCTGGGTACGCCGCTCCAGGCCGAGCTTGGCGAGCACGCTCGAGACGTAGTTCTTGACGGTCTTCTCGGCCAGGAACATCTTCGCCGCGATCTCCCGGTTGGTCAGCCCGTCGGCGACGTGCTCGAGGATGCGGCGCTCCTGCTCGGTCAGCGAGTCGAGTTCGCGCGGCCCCTCGACGCCGCCCCGGATGCGTTCGAGGACCCGCTGGGTGACGGCCGGGTCGAGCAGGGACTGGCCGGCGGCGACCCGGCGGACCGCGTCGACGAGGTCGGTGCCGCGGATCTGCTTGAGGACGTACCCGGCGGCGCCGGCCATGATCGCGGCGAACAGCGCCTCGTCGTCCTCGTACGAGGTGAGGATCAGGCCCTTGATCGACGAGTCGATGGCGCGGACGTCCCGGCACACGTCGATGCCGTTGCCGTCGGGCAGCCGGGCGTCGAGGATCGCCACGTCCGGACGCAGGGCCGGGATCCGGCGGGCCGCCTCCGGCGCCGAACCGGACTCACCGACCACCTCGATGTCTCCGGCGCTGTGCAGCAGGTCGGCCAGGCCACGGCGGACCACCTCGTGGTCGTCGAGCAGGAACACACGGATCATCCTCCGTTTCTACCTCCTGTCCCCCGCTCCTGCACAGGGGCGAAGGTCCCGTCCCGGGCCCGCAGCAGGACCTCCTCGACCGTCAGCGGGCTGCGCGGATGGTGACTCAGGCACAACGGCGCCTGGATCCGCTCGAACTCGGTGCCGTCGACGGCGGTGTAGAACTGACCGGTCCGCAGCCGCGAGATGTCGGATACGTCGCTGCCCTTGGCCTGCGCCATCTCCCGTGCGGCCGCGATCTGGGCCGGCGCGTTGAGCAGCCCGAAGAACTGCGTGGCGGCGTTGCCGGGGATCCGGTTGTGCAGGCCCTTCGGGGCCTGGGTGGCGAAGACCAGCCCGAGGCCGTACTTGCGGGCCTGTGACGCCAGGGCCAGGGTGCTCTGCGTGCAGGCGGTCATCGGCCCGCTCGGCGCCAGCGTCTGGGCCTCGTCCATCACGAAGAGGCCGCCGAGCGGGCGGTCGCCGGCCGGGTTGCGTTTGATCCAGGCGAACAGCGCCATCTGCAGCTGGTTGACGAAACCCTGCCTCCGGTCGTCGCCGGGCAGGCCGACCAGGCTGATCACCGACACCCGGGCCCGCTTGCCGGGCGGCGGGGTGAGCAGCAGGCCGGGGTCGACCGGGGTGCCCTCCCCGCCGAAGAGCGGATCGTTGACCATGGCCGCGGTCAGGTTCTGCGCCAGTTCGCCGGCGATCTTCTCGGCGTTGTCGAGGTCGATCACCCCGTCGGGCAGCGCGGAGAGCAGCCCGACCAGCCCGGGCAGGGTGCTGCCGCCGCGGCGGCCGAAGTACTCGACCGCCTTGCGCAGCACCGCCTGCCCCAACTGCGCCTTCTGGGTCCGGCCGTCGAGCCGCAGGCGGGGCGCGATCGACGCCACCGCCGCCTCCACCGCCTCGCCGAACTCGTCGGCGTCGTCGACGACGCTGCGGAAGTCGGGCAGCGGTTGGAAACTCAACGGCCGGCCGCCGGACCGTCGGGGCGTCCAGACGACCACGTCGGTGCCCGCCAGGTAGTCCGCCGCCCGCGCCGCGTCGCCGGCCGCCCACCCGTGCGGCGGCTCCGGCCACGGGTCGCCGAGCCGGGCCAGGTCGTTGTTGGGGTCGAGGACGATCGACGAGACGCCGTGCAGCGCGCACTCCTCGACCAGCCGGCGGATCAGCACCGTCTTGCCCGACCCGGAGCCGGCGAAGATCGCGGTGTGCTTGCGCAGCGCCTCCAGTGCGACCCCGACCGGCCGTCCGGCCTCCGCCGTCTCCCCGCCGGTCGACCGGCCGAGAAAGACCGTCGCAACGGCACCGTCCGCCGTCGGCCCCGTCGGACCGGGTACGGGCACACCGCCGCCCGCCCGACGCGGATCCGTCGCGCCGTCGCCCGCTGCCGGCGGACTTCCCGGCCCCGCGTCGCCCGCGTCCGCTGCCGGCTCCGGTCCGCGCTGGACCGGGATCGCCGCACCACGGTCGACCGGCGCACCACCGTCGACCGGCGCGCCCGCGTCACCGCCCGGGCCGACCCCGGCCGGCGCGTCGGTGGCCGGACCACCGCCGTCGACCGTCGTTGGGGCAGGGCCGGCGACGGGGGCGTACTCACTGGTTTCGTACCCGGTCAGCCGGGCGGACGCCGGCGCCGGCACCACCGCGCGGACCGTGGCCGGAGCCGGGTCGGCGGCCGGCGCGGGTACGGCACCGGCCAGCGCCCCGGCCAGCAGCGACACCCGGCCGGTCGGCCGGCGGGACGCCAGCCAGGCCCGCAGCCCCGGCGAATCGTCGGCGAGCAGCCGGCGCAGCGCCGCCAGGATCCGCAGGTCGGCGGCGGGCATCGGCAGGGTGCGGCCGCCAGCGGCCTCGAACGCGGCGACCGTCTTCGTGGTCGCCGGCCCGCTCGACCAGGCGTGGTCGCGCAGCAGGAACAGCCGCCGCTTGGCCACCCCGGCGTCGAGCCCGGCCATCGTGGCCGCGGCCCGGATCCGGTTCAGCGCGGCGGTCGCGTGCTGGGCGCCGACCGCCCGGAACGCCCAGTGCTCCTCGTCCTCGGTGGACTCGTCGAGACTGCGCCGCAGCCGGGCGTGCAGCGGCGGGTTCGCCGTGCCCGGTGGCGGGTCCTGGCTGAATGCCCGCCCGGCGTCGCCCTGCTCGGCGATCCACGCGGTGAGGCCGGCGGCGAGCAGGGCCGGTACGGTCTCGTCCTCGGTCTTCGACGCGAGCGCCCGCTCGACCTCGGTGGTCACGGCCGGGTCGTCGACGAGCGCGGCGAGCCGGGTGTCGAGCGCGGCGAGGTCGTCGGCGGTGGCCGGGTCGCCGGCGGGGGCGGCCGGGCCGGCGTCGGCCGGTGCCGCCGGGCCGAGCCGGTCGAGGACGGTGACCTGGCCGGCGCGCAGGCAGTCCTGGACGTGCGCGTCGATCCTGATGAGCAGTTGGCGGGGCGTGTAGTCGGGGGCGTCCTCGAACGCCGACGGGTCGACCGGCCACGTCGGGTACGGCGGCTGGAAGCCGATCTCGGCGAACTTGGCGGCGAACCGTTTGCCGATCAGGGCCTGTCCGACCGCGGCGCTCGGGATGCCCCTGAGCTGGATCGCCTCACGGAACCGGTCGCGTACGGTGTCGGTGGCGTTGTCCCTGATCAGCGCCCACGAGGCGGGCAGGCAGGCGACGACGGTCAGGGTACGGCGGGTCACCTCGCGCAGCGACATCAGCCCGCCGGCGACCTGCTCGAGGGCGAGGGCGTCACCGGGGTCCAGCGGCCCGTGGGCGGCGGTGGAGCGCAGCGACTGCGCGATGAGCGTGTCGATCTGGTCGACCGCGATGATCGTCGGGCCGGTCAGCGCCAGCAGGCGGGAGATGTCCTGGACGATCCGCTCCGGCGGCGGCAGGTCGCGCCGCATCCCCCAGGCGGCCCGCTCGCCGGGCACCGTTTCCTCGACCGAGTTGAGGTAGGCCTGGCCGAGGTCCTGGGCGGCGAAGTCCTCGGCGGCGTAGAGGACCAGGGCGCGGGCGGTCTGCTGGCAGTCCCGGCCGACGTCGCCGTCGTGGCGGCGCAGCGCGCCGATGAACGTGTCGAGGTGCGCCGGGGTGATCGGGGTCTCGCCGGCGACGGCGCGCCGTACCGTGCGGGGCACGCCGACCAGCGAGGCGAGCCGGCGCAGGAAGACCCGGACCTGTCGGTCGGCGCCGCCGCCGGTGCGGGACAGGCTCTCCAGCACCGACTGCACCGTGGTGGTCCAGAAGGTGGCCGGGTTGAGGAGACTGACCAGGACGAAGTAGCCGTCGAGGGCCTGGGCCTTCTCGCGTACCCAGCCGAGCAGGTGGGTCTTGCCGGCGCCCTTCTGCCCCTGCACGACCACCCCGATCGGGCTGGAACCGGGGCTGTCCCGGGCGTCGGCGAGCCCGTCGAGAACGGTGCGTACGACGTCGCGGTGCAGGTCCTCGACGTGGTAGCGGGACGGCTGCCACAGGTCGTCGGGGGTGGGCGCCCAGTTGAACCGCAGCGCGGCGAGAGCGGCGTGTTCCTCCTCGGTCATCGGTTGCCGATCGCCAGGAGGTGCTTCTCCTGGTCGCCGATGATCACCGCCGCTGCCCGGTCGGCGGTGGACAGGCTCTTCTGGTTGGACTCCGGCACGATGTGCACGTCGGGCAGCCGGTACATGTGCCGTAGCGCCCGGTCGACGTCGGCGCGGGGCAGGTCGTCGACGTCGGCCCGGATCCGGGTCAGGCTGACCCAGGTGCCGGGGGTGCCGGCGAGGTCGGCGTACGCGGTGCGGATCCGGGCCTCGGCGTCGTCGGCGGCCGGGGCCGGGGCGGTGCGCGGGGTCGGCACCGACCCGGCCGGGGCTGGGGCCGGGACGTCCTCGGCGCGGTGGAAGACGTCGGCGAGGCTCAGGCCGGCCCGGTCGAGGTGCCGGGGCAGGTTCGCCAGGACCGCGTAGAGCGCGCCGGCCGCCGACCCGGACCGGGGCGGCAGTTCGGCGCCGAGGTGGCCGACACACCAGGCCCAGCCGCGCTCCTCCAGCAGGTGCGCGAACGCCCGGCCGTGCCGGCGGCTGCTGACGTACCGCAGGTCGTTGAGCCGGGTCCGGCTCCTGCCGTCGAGGGTGAGGCCGTACCGCTGCTTCAGCTCGGGATTGGACACCTCCCGCGCCTCGGCCATCAGGGTGATCATGACGGCCTTCTCCGGCAGGGACAGCTTCTCGTCGGTCATTGCGGTTGTCCTTCCAACATGGACCGGCGGCGACCGAGGAGGAACCGCTCGATCTGCGCCGCGACCACACGCACGTCGTGGAGCACCTGGGCGTTGGTGAAGCGGAGGACAGCGTAGCCGTCCAACTGGAGCCGCACATCCCGCTGCCGGTCGGCCGCGAACCGCACCGCCGACCGGTGTTCCGGCCCGTCGATCTCGACGACGCACCGTTCGGCGGACCACAGCAGGTCCACCCGGACGGGTGGGGCCAGCCCGGACCGGTACGTCGGATTCCAGGTCCGCCCGGCGGCCCAAGTGGTCGCCGACAGGGCGGCCTCGAGCGCCAGTTCGGCCGGGCTGTCGGCGCGGGGGCGCCCGGCGACCGCCGGTACGACCAGCCCGCCGGTCACGGCGGGGCGGTTGGTCACCGCCGGGCCGGGCGCCGGGTCTGGCCGGGCCATCGGAGGCTCGCCGGGCAGCGGTACGGTCACGGCCGGCAGATGGTCCACCGTGGCCGGTACGGCGCCGGTGAACCACACCCCGAACCCACCCCGGGCGGCGAGCCACTCCCCCGCCGCGACCAGCGTCTCCGCCTCCTTAACCGGCGACTCCCCGGGCACATCGACGACGACGGCGGTACGGGTACGACCGAACGTCGCGGCGAACACCCGGGCGAGTCCGGTGGCCCGTACCTCGACGGCGAACCGGCTGGCGACAGAGGGCCGCGGTGGCCGGACTCGGGTCGGCGCACCTGGTCCGATGCCCGGGTCGCCGGCCGGTGGCCGCCGCCGGGTGAGCGCCGCCGCGGCCAGGTCGGCGAGGAAGGGTCCGAAGTGGTCGGAGGTGGCGGCGGCCTGCCGGGCGAGGACGCGTACCGCCGCGGTGTCGGCGCCGCCGGCTCCGGTGATGCCGGCGGCAGCGGGCAGCCAGGCCGGAAACAGGTCGAGGGCCGCCCGTTCCAGTTCGGCGAGGATCGCGTCGACCAGCACGGCCGGCGAGGTGGTCGTGCTGGTCGGGCCGGGCCGGTAGAGCACGATCGTGGGTGCGCCGTCGGGTAGCGGGTCGACCGCCACCGCGACCAGGTCGGCGGACGCGCCGACGAGCCGTACGGCGCGGCCGGTCGGCAGCCGCGCCCACGTCAGTCCGCTGTCCCCCGGCGCCCGAATCCGCCGAGTCTCCCCTCTCCCCGCAGCCGTGACAACCCCGCCCCGCTCGCCGCCGCGAGATCCGCGTGGTCAGGTGCTGCCGCCGGCAACGTGCCGACACGCGGGCCGTCGTCCCTGATCACGCGGATCTTGGGGGTGGGGTCAGATGTGGCCGTCCAGGAGGGCGTGGCCCAGCGGGGTGAGTGTGTGCAACGTCGCCGGGCCGAGCCGCCGGGTCGTGACCAGTCGGGCGCGCCGCAGCACGCGGGCGTGTTCGCTCGCCGACGCCGCGGAGATACCGAGCCGACCGGCGATCTGGCTGGTGGTGGCACCGTAGCGGACGGCGGCCAGAACCCGGCTGCGGGTACGGCCCAGCGCGTCGGCGAGCCCGTCGGCCACCGCGCCGTCGGCCGCACCCTCCGCGGGGTCGGCGACCGGATAGGAAAGCACCAACGGTCCGTCGGCGCCGGCCGTGATCATGGCGTCGCGTCCCACGAAGGTGGGCTGGAGCACGATCCCCCGGCCGCCGAGGTGGAGATCGCCGTCGCCGCTGTCGACCGGGCAGGTCAGTTCGAGCACCGGTGGGCGCCACACGATGTCGCGGCAGAGGCTGCCGAGCATCCGGTGCAGGCCCTCCTCGGTCAGGTCACGGACGCGGGCGGCCCGTTCGGCGGCGATCCGGCGGGCCGCCTGGTCGGCCTCGGGGGCGACGAACGCCTCGTACGCGGTCCGCAGGCCCCGGGTCAGCGCGGTGAGCGCCGCCGGGTCACCGTCCGCGAGCCGGCGGCTGTACGCGGTGTCGCGCACCCCGGCCAGGTCGGCCCGGAGCCGGTGTCGGGGCGTGGCCCGGACGGCCTCGATCCCGGCGTCGAGGTCACCGTGGTGTCCGGTGACCGGGGTGAGGAAGTCGGGGGTGTAACCGTAGACCGAGACCAGGCAGAGAGCCGGCCGCAGTGCGCCGCCGAGTCCGTGGTCGACGAGTCGGTGGTAGCGGCGGCGGAGCCGCTCGTCGGTGCCGCCCCGCAGCGCGCGCATCGCGTACTGTGCCTCGAGCAGCGGATCGGGCACCGCCCGGACCACCACCCGGGCCAGGTCGGCCACGGTGAGATGTAGGCGCAACATCGACACATATTGTCGTCCGGGGAGGTCACGGACCGATTACGGTAACGGCCTGATCACGACGCTTCGGCCAGGGCCGAATCACCGGGGCTCCGCCCGACGCCGGGCGGCATGGTCGGTCGCATGCATCGTCGTCATTTTCTCACCGGTATGGCCGGCGCGGCCGCCGTACCCGTGCTGGGCGGTCCCGACCGCCACCGCAAGCCGACCACCTACGTCGTCTCCGACGAGCCCGGGGTCACGCCGGAGGGGATCGCGGTTGCCCGGGACGGGCACCTGTACGTCACCAGCGTGTCCACGGGCGCCGTCTACCGGGGGCACGTCCGTAGGCCCCGGATGGAACTGTTCCTGCCCGGCGGCGGCGACGGCCGGACCGCGGCGGCCGGTATCCACACCGACGCGGCGGGACGGATCTTCGTGGCCGGCTACAACTCCGGCGCGCTGTTCGTGTACGCCCCGTCCGGTCACCTGATCGCCCGCCGGACGGCCGAGACACCCGGCGCCGCGCTCAACGACCTGGTGGTGACCCACGACGCGGTGTATGTCACCGACTCGGCGACCGGCACCGTCCACCGCGCGTCGTGGGGCCGCGGCACGCTCGGGACGCTGCGGCCGTGGCTGACCCCCGACCGCTTCGACCCGGCACCGTCGTTCCTCAACGGAATCGTCTCGACCGGCCGCCACCTGCTCGTGTCCGACCAGGGCACCGAGGTGCTGCACCGGGTCACACCGGGGCGCCGAGAGGTGGTCCCGGTACGGACCTCGGCGACGATGGCCGGCGACGGGCTGCTGCTGGAGGGACACCGGTTGCACGCCGTGGTCAACCACGCGGACGGCGCCGGCGGTGTGACGTTCACGGTGCGCACGGCACTGCTCTCGCCGGACGCGGCCAGCGGCCGGGTGGTCGCCGAGAGCGGGACGGCGACGTCCGCCGAGACGCCGACGACGATCGCCCGTGACGGCGACCGGCTGCTGTGGGTCAACAGCCAGATATTCAGTCCTGCCCCGGCTGCGCCGTACACGGTCACCGTCGTACCCCGGGGGTGACCGCCGTCCCGGACCTCCATACGAGATCCGCGTGATCAGGGACTGCGGCGGGCGACCCGCCGCCGACTCGCGGGACTTGATCCCTGATCACGCGGATCTCGGGGTCAGGAGGATGTTCTGAGGTGGGTCAGGAAGAGGGCGAAGTCCTTCTGGTGGATGGGCGGGATCTCGCCGCCGTGGCGGGCCCACCAGGTCGGGACCGGCGGGACGTAGTCGTCGTCGAGGGCGTCGACCTCGAAGTTGTCCCGTTCCCGGGGCAGCAGCATCAGCAGCGGGTTCAGGCGTTCGCCGCCCGGCTCCCGGCTGCGCGCCACCAGCGCCTCCCGCCAGCTGGGGTAGTTCGTCTCCGCCAGCGGGTGGCCGGCCGCCGCCAGCCAGTCGCGCATCTGCCGCCACGTCACCTGGTGCGGGCTGATCAGGTGATAGCAGCCGCCGATCGCGTCCGGGCGGCCGGCGATGTCGACGATGCCGGCGGCGACCCGGTCGACCGGGGTCAGCGTCATCGAGTAGTCGAAGTCCGGGGCGGCCCCGACCTCGACCGCGGCGGCGATCAGCCGGTTGAACTGGTCGGCCGTGTTGGACGTGCCGGTGACGGTGTCCCAGGAGACCTTCGCCATCCGGTGGATGGTGGTCGGCAGGCCGTGCCGGGACGCCTCGCGGACCAGGTTCTCGGCGACCCACTTGCTCTGGCCGTAGCCGTTGGACATCGACGACGGCGGCTCGACCTGGAGGCTGGACTCGTCGATCCACTCGTCGAACGCGTCGGCCTTGAAGATCGACATCGTCGACACGTGGTGCAGCGTCGTGGTCGGGCCGGTGCAGGCCAGCCGGATGATCTCCCGGGTGCCGTCCACGTTGGTCCGTCGCATCGCCTGGTAGGGATGGACGGCGTTGACGTCGGCGCCGTTGTGGTAGATGGCGCCGAGGGTGCCGGCCAGTTCCGCGAACCGCTCGGGGGCCAGCCCGAGGTGGGGCGCGCCGAGGTCGCCGGCGATCACGTCGACCCGGCTCTCGACCTGCGGGTGGTACGCCGACCAGCGGTGCAGCGCGGCGACCAGCCGTTCCCGGGCCTGCTCGTCGGAGGTGCCGCGGACCAGGCAGACGACCCGGTTCGGGATCCGGTCCAGCAGTTCGCGCAGCAGGAACGCGCCGACGAAGCCGGTCGCGCCGGTGAGCAGCACCGGCCCGGTCGGGTCGGCCGGCGGTCCGGCCGGCCGGATCGCCGGGTCGAGCACCGAGTCGGCGCGCAGCATCCGGTCCAGTTCCTCGGTGCCGCCGCCGAGCAGGTGCCGGGCGAGTTGGGCGATCGTCGGGAAGGCGATCGCGTCCATCGGTGACATGGTCAGGCCCAGGTCGGCGGAGGCGGCGACCACCCGCAGCCCGCTCAGCGAGTCGGCGCCGAGGTCGAGCAGGTCGTCGTGGATACCGATCCGCTCGACGCCGAGGACCCGTTCCCAGATCTCGCAGAGCCGCCGCTCGGTCGCGGTGCGCGGGGCGACGAACTCGGTGCCGAGGTCGGCGCGGGCGCCGTCCGGGGACGGCAACGCCTTGCGGTCGACCTTGCCGGCGGCGCTGCGGGGCAGCGCGTCGAGCAGCACGAACGTGGCCGGGACCAGGTAGTCGGGCAGGGTCTCGCGCAGGAAGTCGCGCAGGGCGGTGCTCGACGGCTGCTCGCCGGTGCCGGCGGCGTACGCGACGAGGCGCCGGTCGCCGTCGGGGTCGGTGTGGGCGACCACGACCGCCTCGGTGACGAAGGGGTGGGCCAGCAGTCGGGTCTCGATCTCGCCGGGCTCGATCCGGTAGCCGCGGATCTTGATCTGGTCGTCGGCCCGGCCGAGGAACTCCAGGTCGCCGTCGGCGCGGTAGCGGGCCAGGTCACCGGTGCGGTAGAGGCGGGCGCCGGGCCGGGTGGCGTACGGGTCGGGGACGAACCGTTCGGCGGTCAGTTCGGGCCGGCCGTGGTAGCCGCGGGCCACCCCGGCACCGCCGATGAACAGTTCGCCGGTGGCGCCGACCGGCACCGGCTGGAGGTTGCGGTCGAGCACGTAGAGGCGGGTGTTGTCGATCGGGCGGCCGATCGCGACCGGCTGGGTGCGGTCGACGCCCTCGGGTACGTCGTAGACGACACAGCCGACGACGGTCTCGGTCGGCCCGTACTCGTTGACGATCCGGGTCGACGGGGCCAGCTCCTGCCAGGCGAGGACGGTCTCCAGCGGCAGCTGCTCGCCGCCGACGACGAAGGTGCCGACCGAGTCGACGGTGCCGCCGGCCGGCAGCAGCCCGCGCAGCACGTCGAGGTGGCCGGGGGTCAGCTTGACCAGGTCGAGCCGGCCGGGGGCGGCGAGCATGCCGGCGACCGCCTCGACCTCGCCGCCGGGTGGCAGCAGGGTGACCGGGCGGCCGGCGACCAGCGGCACCAGCAGGTTGGTGACGGCCAGGTCGAAGGCGATCGACCCGAGCATCGGGGCGCCGGTGCCGTCCGGTCCGGTGTAGGCACCGACCGCCCAGGTCAGGTAGTTGTGCAGGCCGCCATGGGTGATCATGACGCCCTTGGGGCGGCCGGTGGAGCCGGAGGTGTAGATGGCGTAGACGAGGCTGTCCGGGCCGGCGGTGCGGGTGACGGCCGGCCCGTCCGCGGCGGCGATCTCCGGCCAGTCGGCGTCGAGGTTGAGCACCTGTCCCATGAACGGTGGCAGGTCGTCGGCCAGCCGCTCCTGGGTGAGCAGGACCGACACCCCGGCGTCGCGCAGCACGTACGACAGCCGTTCGGTCGGGTGCGCCGGGTCCAGCGGCAGGTAGGCGGCGTCGGCCTTGACCACGCCGAGGACGGCGACCAGCATCTCCAGGCCGGGCTCGGCGCAGATGCCGACGAACTGCTCCGGCCCGACGCCGAGCCCGCGCAGGTGCCGGGCGAGCCGGTCGGCCCGGCCGTCGAGTTCGGCGTAGCTGACGGTCGTACCGTCGGCGAGGACGGCGGCGGTCGCCGCCGGGGCGGCGGCCACCTGGCGCTCGAAGAGGGTGGCGAGGTCGGTCGCCGGTCGCGGTACGGCGGTGTCGTTCCACTCGGTGACCAGCCGGCGGCGCTCGTCGGCGGGCAGGTAGGTGGCGAGCGCGTCGCCGTCGGGGTCGGCGGCCATCTCGGTGAGGACCAGCCGGTACATGGCGGCGAGCCGCTCGCCGTTGGCGCGGCTGACCGCGTCGGGGTGCATCCGCAGGTTGATCAGGCCCTGTCGGAAGACGGTGGTGGAGAGCTTGAACTCGATCTGGCTGTCGTCGATGCTGGCCGCGAAGTCGACCAGGTCCATGTCGACGGTGCGGAAGTCGAGGTAGTTGAACATGACGTCGACCAGGCGCCGGTTGGCGGACAGTTCGCGCTGCATGGCCGGCATCGGGTAGCGCCGGTGCGGCCAGAGTTCGATCTCCTGGGCGAAGACGTCCTTGACCAGTTGGCGCCAGGTCGGCGCGGTCAGTTCGAACGGGAACGGGACGGTGTTGAGGAACAGGCCGTAGAGCCGGTCGGCGTTCGCGACCTCGGGGCGGGTGTCGCAGACGAGGCCGCCGAAGAACCGGCGCTCGTCGGTCAGCATGCTCATCACCTTGAGGTGCGCGGCGTGCAGGACCGCCTTGATCGGGACCTCGGCCGCCTTGGCCAGGGCCCGCAGGCCGTCCTCGAGGTCGGCGAACATCACCTCGACGCGTAGCGGGCCGCGCGGGCCGTCACCGGTGGCCCAGCCCGGCGGCAGCGCGAGCCGGGCGGCGCCCTCGACGGTACGGCGCCAGTAGCCGCGGTCGTCCTCGGAGTTGAGTGACGCCTGCTCGGCGGCGATGAAGTCGGCGAACCGGATGCCGAGGTCCTGTGCCGCCTGCGGCGGCTGGCCGTCGCGGATCTGCCGGTAGTAGGTGAGCAGCTCCATCAGGAGCATGTGGTAGCTCCACCCCTCCATGATGGGGTGGCACTCGGTGATGACCAGCGCCCAGGCGGTGTCGGAGCGTACGACGGCGTGCAGCCGCAGCAGGGCCGGGGTGGCCAGGTCGAACAGGTCGGCCCGCTCGGCGGCCATCCGCTGGCGGATCTGTTCGTCCTGCTCGGCGACGGTCAGGTGGCGCAGGTCGGCGGCGCTGGTCGGCAGGTGCGCGGTGCGGTGGATCAGCTGCAGCGGCTGGGAGTAGCCGATCAGGTCGAAGCCGGTGCGCAGCACCTCCTGCCGTTCGACGAGCAGGCGTACGGCGGCCTCGAACGCGGGAACGGAGAACTCGGCGTCGTCGCGGATCTGGTACGTCGTGGCGTTGTGGTAGTAGTTGACCTCGCCGCCGCCCATCATCTCGAAGACCATGCCGGCCTGGAGCATCGAGACCGGGAAGGCGTCCTCGACGTCGGCGGGCAGTTTCCGCCGGTCCTCGTCGGAGATGAGGGCGAACGGCGCGACGCCGGTGCGGGCCCCGGTGACGGCGGGGCGCTCGGCGGCGAGTTCGGCGAGCTTGGCGACGGTCGGGTGGGCGAAGACGTCGTCGACGGCGATGTCGAGGCCGGCGTCGCGCAGGTCGCCGACGAGCGCGACGGCCGACAGGGAGTCGCCGCCGAGGTCGAAGAAGTCGTCGTCGACGCCGACCTCGGCGATGCCGAGCACGGTCCGCAGGACGGCGGCGACCTGCTCCTCGGCGGCGGTACGCGGTGCCACCAGCTCCGATTCGGTGGAGGTGGCGGCCCGGTCCGGGTCGGGCAGCGCGGCGAGGTCGGTCTTGCCGTTGCTGGTCAGCGGCAGTTCGGTCAGCGCCACCAGGTGGGTGGGGACCATGTATTCGGGCAGGGCGGTGGCCAGCATCGCGCGCAGGTCGGCGATCGGCAGCGCGTCGGGGTTGGTGGTGACGACGTACCCGACCAGGGTCTTGCCGGCCGATCCGGTCCCGCGCAGGGTGACCACGGCGTCGCGGACGCCCGGGTGGCGGCGCAGCGCGGCGACGATCTCGCCGGCCTCGACCCGGTAGCCGCGGACCTTGATCTGGTCGTCGACGCGGCCGAGGAACTCGATGTCGCCGCCGGCGAGGACCCGGGCCCGGTCGCCGGTGCGGTAGAGGCGGGCGCCGGGCGGGCCGTACGGGTCGGGGACGAACCGTTCGGCGGTGACCGCCGGCAGGTTGCGGTAGCCGTGCGCGAGCTGGACGCCGCCGAGGTAGAGGTCGCCGACGACACCGACCGGCTGCGGGCGCAGCTCGGCGTCGAGGCAGTAGGCGGTGGTGCCCGGCATGGAGCGGCCGATCGGGAGCAGTTCGGCGACGGCGGCCGGGTCGGCGGGCGGCCCGTCGGCGAAGTACGCGACGTTGGCGACGGTGTTCTCGGTGGGGCCGTACTCGTTGACGAGCCGGGTCTTACCGCCCGCGGCGAGGTCCCACCAGCGGTCGGCGAGCCGGCTGGCGAAGCCCTCGCCGCCGACGACGAGGTGGCCGGCGAGCCGGGCGGCCTGCTCGGCGGTGAGCTGGTGGGTGAGCACGTCGAGGTGGCCCGGGGTCAGCTTGATGAAGCTGAACGGGCCGTCGGCGGCGGCGTCGGCCAGGGCGCGGCCGAGGTCGCCGACGGCGAGGTCGGCCGGGAGCAGGTGGACCGGCTGGCCGGCCAGCAGCGGCAGGTAGAGGGTGGTGACGACCAGGTCGAACGCGGTCGAGGAGAACAGCGGGGCGCCGCGCCCGTCGGTGGTCAGGTAGGCGTCGGCGGCCCAGGTCAGGTAGTTGGCCAGGCCGCGGTGGCTGACCAGCACGCCCTTGGGGCGGCCGGTGCTGCCCGAGGTGTAGATCAGGTAGGCGACCGCGTCCGGGTCCGGCTCCCCCGCCGGGTCGGTGGCGGGTTCGGCGTCGATCGCGGCCCGGTCGGCGTCGACCAGCAGGACGGCGCCGGCGTGGGCGGCGGTGACGCCGGCATGGGCGGTCTGCGTGACGACGAGGGCCGCGCCGGCGTCGCGCAGCACGTAGCCGACCCGTTCGGCGGGGTCGCCGGGGTCGACCGGCACGTACGCGGCACCGGCCCGCCAGACTCCGAGCAGGGTGGGCAGCAGGTCGACGCCACGGCCCAGGCACACGCCGACGACGCTGCCCGGGCCGATGCCGCGCCCGCGCAGGTGGTGGGCCATCCGGTTGGCCCGCTCGTGCAGTTCGGCGTACGTGAGCCGGTCCGGGCCGGCGACGACGGCGGTCTCGTGCGGGCGCTGCCGCGCGTGTTCGGCGACGGCGGCGGTGACCGGGCGCGGCGCCGGCTGGCCGGCGGGGGCCGGGCCGGCACCGAGCAGCAGTTCCCGCTCCCCCGGGGCGAGGATCTCCAGGGCCGACAGGGTGCGCTCGGGGGCCGCCGTGACCGAGTCGAAGAGGGTGAGCAGGTGGCCGGCGAAGCGTTCGACGGTCGCCCGGTCGAACAGCGCGGTCGGGTATTCCAGGACGCCGCGCAGCGACCCGTCGCCCTGCTCGGTCAGCTCCAGCCGCAGGTCGTGCTTGGCGACCGCGCCGACCAGGTCGACGGCCTCGACGTCGAGGCCGGGCATGGTGAACGCGGACGGCGCCGACTCGGCCATGTCGAACATGACCTGGAAGAGCGGGGTGCGGGACCGGTCGCGCTTGCGGTCGACGTCGTCGACGAGGAACTGGACCGGGGCCTCCTGGTGTTCCAGGGCGTCCAGGACCGTACGCCGGTTGGTGCGCAGCAGGTCGGCGAAGGTCGGGTCGCCGGTCCAGGTGGCACGCAGCACGACGGTGTTGAGGAAGAAGCCGATCAGGTTGCGGACCTCGGGGCGGCCGCGGCCGGCGACGGCGCTGCCGACCGAGATGTCCCGCTGGCCGCTGTAGCGCGACAGCAGCACCTGGTAGGCGGTGGCGCCGACGGTGAACAGGGTGGCGTCGTGGCTTCGGCCGAGTTCCCGCAGCCGCCCGGTGAGGTCGGCCGGCACGGTGAACAGCACCCGGTCGCCGGCCCAGTCCCGCTTGGTGGGGCGGGGCCGGTCGGTCGGCAGTTCCAGCGGCGACAGTCCGGCGAGGTGGTCGCGCCAGTAGCCGAGCCGCCGGTCGAGTTCGTCGCCGGCGAGCCGGCCGCGCTGCCAGGCGGCGAAGTCGACGTACTGCACGGCCGGTTCGGGCAGGGCGGGTGCCTGCGGCGAGTCGATGGCGTGCAGGTAGAGGGTGAACAGGTCGTTGATGAACACGCCCATCGACCAGCCGTCGCAGGCGATGTGGTGGAAGACGACGGCGAGCAGGTGCCGGTCCGGGGCGAGCCGGATCGCGTGCACGCGTACCGGGTGTTCCAGGCCGATGTCGAGCGGTTCGGCGGCGTCGGTGGCGGCCAGGTCCAGGGCGCAACGGTCGCGTTCGGCGGCGGGCAGGTCGGTCAGGTCGGTGAACCGGATCGCGGAGCCGGCCGGGGGTGCGTCGATCACCTGGACCGGTTCGGCGTCGGCGAGCTGGTAGCGGGTGCGCAGCACCTCGTGCCGGGTGACCAGCCGGCACCACGCCTCGCCGAGGGCGGCGACGTCGAGTTCGCCGGTGACCCGCAGGACCAGCGGCACCAGGTATTCGGGGCTGCGCGGGTCGAGCATGGTGAGGAACCACAGCCGCTGCTGGCCGAACGACACCGGCAGCCGGCCGCCCCGGTCGACCTGGGGAATGGTGTCCCGGCGGCCGGTCCGCCCGCCGGCGAGCCGCTGGCGGATGAGCGCCTCGCGGCGGGCGTCCGCGTCGTTGCGCGCCGGGTCAGTGATCTCCGCGTTCATCGGTGTCAAATCCCGTCTCGATGCAGGTGGTCGGTGCCGGTGCCGGTGAGCAGGGCGGCCAGCCAGTCGGGGTCGACATCCTCGACCACGCCCTCGCGGACCAGGAAGTCGCCGAGCGTGGCGACGTCCCAGGCCGGGCCGGTCAGGCCGTACGCGGCCGGGCCGCGGGCGGCGACGGCACGGGCGTCGCGCAGTTCGGCCGGGGTCGGTTGGGGCCGCTCGCCACGGTCGTAGCCCGGGTCGAAGGAGGCGAACCCGTCGTCGTTGAAGTTGCGGATGACGGCGCGGACCCGTCCGGCGCCGGTGACGGTGTGCTGGGCGATCGAGGCGATGTTGGAGCCCTGGGCGCTGAGCAGCACGATCTGCGCCCGCTGCCAGGTGACGGCCGGCACCTCGGCGCTGCCGGCCAGCCGCCACAGTTCGCCGATCTCGGCGTCGTCGCACTGGCGGGCGCGCGGGCTGTCGGCGGCCCGGGCGCGCAGCGGCGCCCGGCGGGCGAACCGGCGCGGCACGGTGGTCAGCCGGGCCTGCCAGGTGTGCAGGGCGGGATGCCATTCGAGCTGCACCGGGATCGCCCACTGGTCGAGGCCGGACAGGTCGAGGCCGAGCAGGGCGTCGTACGCGGCGTCGGGCAGTCCGGCCTCGAGCAGTACGCCGTGGCCGCTGTGCGAGTCCTCGAGCTTGACGCCGTGCGGGCGGCCCCACAGTTCCTCGTCGGCCCGCATCGCCTGCAGGGTCCGGACGACGGCGGCGAGGCGCGCCGCCCCGTCGCCGGCGGTGTCCGGCTCCGGGTCGGTTCCGGTGCCGGCGAACGTGTCCAGGAACGGGGCGAGCGGGATGTTGAGCACGATCAGGAACGCCGACGTCGGTGGCGGCCCGCCGTACGAGTGGCCCTCGGCGTACGCGGCCATGCCGCACCCGTCGAACAGCGCCTCCATCCGGTCGACCTCGTCGGCGGTCGGTCCGGTGTCGAGCAGGACCCGGACCTGGAGACGGGCCGCCCCGGCCGGGGCGGCGTCGAGGTCGAAGGGGGCGGCGGTCACCGGGACGGCGGTGTTCACCAGCGCAGCTCCTTGCGGACCAGCAGGTGTTCGGCGTACACGCCGCGCTGCTTGCAGTTGTCGAGGAACTCGGCGACCTGGAGGAGCTGGTACGACTCGGGGGTGTAGCTGGTCGCCATCACGTGCTGGAGCCAGTCCTCCTGGCCCATCGCGTAGACGTACGCCTCCTTGGCGCCGAGCTGGTCGACGATGCCGGTGGCCTGGGCGGCGTTGGAGCCGGACAGCTTGCGGGTGATGGCCATCTTGCGCGGCACCGGCTGGGTGAACAGCGAGCTGTAGAGCCAGGTCAGCGGGGCGCCGTCGCATTCCATGCCGATGAACGCCAGGTCGGTCTCGCCGATCCCGGTCCGCATCCGGCGGTACAGCTCGGACTCCAGCCCGGAGGTGTCGGCGCCGATGAAGACGCCCTTGCCGGCCAGGTGCACCCAGTAGCTGCTCTTGGCCCGGATGTCGAGGTCGCAGTGCTCGCCGAAGAACGGCGCGGCGACGATCCGGCCGCCGTCGAAGGCCAGCTCGTCGAAGTCGTCGACCTCCCGTACGGTGAAGCCGACCTGCTCCAGGTAGAGGCGGATCGACGGGTCCTGCCGGTGCCCGCCGCCGTTGCGGGGCACCACGACGGTGCCGACCTTGTGACGGATCTGGAGCAGCGTCTCCAGCACGACGTGGTCCTGGTGGGCGTGGGTGATCAGGACGTAGTCGATCTTGTCGGGCAGGTCGACGTACGTGAACCGGTCGCCGGCGGCGGGGTTCGAGCTGATGAACGGGTCGACCAGGATGGACACCGACGGGGTCTGCAGCAGGATGCAGGCGTGGCCGAAGTAGCGGATCCGGCCGCCGCCGTCGATGTGCCGGTCGGCGGGCAGGGCCGCGTCGGTGGTGAGCAGGGTGCGCAGCAGCCGCTCCTGCTCGCCGGTGCCGATCTCCAGCGCCTTGCTGATCTCGTCGAAGGAGCGCGGGGCGGTCCGGGTGGCGAACAGCTCGTCGATGCCGGCGTGGTCGAGCCGCAGCGGGAGCTGGAGGTGGTCGGGGTGCTCCAGGCGCGGCGTGCTCAGGATGAACGGCGGCTCGCTGCCGTCGTCGAGCGACAGTTCGATCGCCTCCCGGTCCCGGCGGAAGACCGGGCTGCGGTAGAGCAGCGGCTCCAGGAAGCGCAGCGACGGGTGGTGGTTGACGTCGTAGACCAGCTCGACGTAGCCGCGCAGCTCGGGCGGGAGCTGGGCGTACAGCGGCGACAGGTCGTAGCCGGTGGCCTGGGCGCGCAGCAGGTCCTCGGCGCCCTTGATCGCCCCGGCGAAGGCGAGGGCGGCCGCGTCGTCGCGGGCGATCCGGTCGCGCAGGTCGCGTACCTCGTCGACGCGGGACAGGTCGGCGTTGACGAAGAAGCCGCCCTTCATCTTCGGGTTGGCCACGGCCGCGGCGTGCACCTCGGGGCGCTGCACGAACGAGTCCATGATCGGGAAGAGCAGGTTGGCGAGGTTCATCGCACCGGAGACCGGGGTGTAGACGTGCGTCCAGGCGACGAACTGGTTGACCAGCCCTTCGATGCGGACGTTGGGCTTCACGTACAGCGGTTCGGTGCTCATCGCGTCCTTCCCCATCGGGTTGTCACTGTGCCGGCGCGGCGGCCGGGTCGGGATCGGTCGGCGCCGCCGGGGCGGCGGCGTCGTCGGAAAGGGCGGCCACCTCGGCGTCGGTGAGCCGGGCGATCTCGGCCCGGATCTCGTCCTCCACCGCCTGGGCGAGGGCGGCGATGGTGGCGCGTTCGAAGACCAGCCGCAGCGGCAGTTCGACGTCGAACTCCTCGGCGATGCGGGAGATCAGGCGGACGGCCAGGATCGAGTGGCCGCCGACGGCGAAGAAGTTGTGGTGTACGCCGACCTCGATGCCGAGCAGTTCGGTCCAGATCTCGGCGATCCGCTCCTCGGCGACGGTGCGCGGGGCGACCGTCTCGGTGCCGGTCAGCGCGGTCGCCGACAGCTCCGGCGCCGGCAGCGCCTTGCGGTCGACCTTGCCGTTCTCGGTCAGCGGCAGGCTGTCCAGCCGGACCCAGAACTGCGGGATCATCGGCTCCGGCAGGTGCTCCCAGCAGTGGTCGGTCAGCTCGTCGCCGTCCGGTCCGGCCGGGGCGGCGCCGTCCGGTCCGGGGTCGCCGGCCGGGGTCCAGTACGCCACCAGTTGCCGGTCGCCGTCGCGGTCGACGGCGACCACGACCGCCTCGCGTACGCCGGGGTGGGCGGTGAGCACCGCCTGGATCTCGGCCGGCTCGACCCGGTAGCCACGGATCTTCAGCTGGTGGTCGGCGCGGCCGACGTACTCCACCGCCCCGTCGGCGCGGAACCGGGCGACGTCGCCGGTGCGGTACATCCGCTCCCCCGCGACGTACGGGTCGGGGACGAACCGCTCGGCGGTCAGGTCCGGCCGGCGCAGGTAGCCGCGGGCGAGCTGGACACCGGCCAGGTACAGCTCCCCCGGTACGCCGGGCGGCACCGGCCGCAGTTCGGCGTCGAGGACGTAGAGCCGGGTGTTCCACACCGGGTGGCCGATCGGGACCGGCTCGCCCGGCCGGCCGGGCGCGCACTGCCAGGAGGTGACGTCGACCGACGCCTCGGTGGGGCCGTACAGGTTGTGCAGTTCGGTGTCGAACAGCTCGAAGAACCGGTCGCGCAGCGCCGGGCCGAGGGCCTCGCCGGAGCAGATGACCCGGCGCGGCGCGGCGCCGTCGGCGACGCCCGGGTGGCCGAGGAACGCGTCCAGCATCGACGGTACGAAGTGGATGGTGGTGATCCCCCGGTCGCGGATCACGCCGGCCAGGTAGGCGGCGTCGCGGTGCCCCTCGGGGCGGGCCAGCACCA
This sequence comes from Polymorphospora sp. NPDC050346, assembly GCF_040655695.1. Lineage (NCBI taxonomy): Bacteria > Bacillati > Actinomycetota > Actinomycetes > Micromonosporales > Micromonosporaceae > Polymorphospora > Polymorphospora sp. NPDC050346. Next base: position 22,157 of record NZ_JBFAKM010000003.1, read on the forward strand.
GCGTCGCCCCGGTCAGCAGCGGCCAGAAGAACTCCCACACCGACACGTCGAACGACGACGGCGTCTTCTGCAGCACCCGGTCGTCGGCGGTGAGGCCGTAGCGGTCCTGCATCCACAGCAGCCGGTTGACGATGCCGGCGTGCGGGACCACGACGCCCTTGGGCCGGCCGGTGGAGCCGGAGGTGTAGATGACGTACGCCGGGTTCGCCGGCCCGGGCGGTGTCGGCGTCGCGGTGGCGGCCTCGAGGGCGGCGGCGGTGGCCGGGTCGTCGAGGACCAGCACCGGGGTGTCGACGGCCGGCAGCACGCCGACCACGACCGAGGCGGTCAGGAGCAGTTCGGCGTGCGCGTCGGCGAGCAGGTAGGCGATCCGGTCGGCCGGGTAGCCGGGGTCGACCGGCACGTACGCGGCACCGGACTTCAGCACCGCGACCAGGGCGACGACCAGTTCGACACTGCGCGGCACGGCGACGGCGACGAACCGTTCCGGGCCGGCGCCGCGCGCGGCGAGCAGCGCGGCCAGCCGGTCGGTGCGGGCGTCGAGTTCGGCGTACGTCAGCGTGGTGCCGTCGAAGACGACGGCCGGCGCGTCCGGGGTCGCCGCCGCCTGCCGGCGCAGCAGCTCCGGCAGGGTCGCCGCCGGCACCGGGCGGGCGGTGTCGTTCCACGCGCCGAGCAGGTCGCGTTCGGCACCGGTGAGCAGTTCGAGGTCGGCGACGGCCACGTCGGGGTCGGCGGCGACCTGCTCCAGCAGCCGCAGGTAGTGGCCGATCATCCGGTCGACGGTCGGCCGGTCGAACAGCGCGGTCGCGTACTCCAGCATGCCGCTCACCGCGCCGTCGGCGTGCCGCCGCATGATCAGGCCGAGGTCCTGCCGGGCGGCCAGCGGCGCGTCCTGCACACCGGTCGTCGGCACGTAGCCGGCGTGGCCGTCCTCGTGCAGGTCGAACAGGACGTCGTAGAGCGGGTTGCGGGACAGGTCGCGGTCGGTGCGGACCTCTTCGACCAGCCGGTCGAACGGCAGGTCCTGGTGGGCGAAGGCCGACATCGTGGTGGCCCGGACCCGGTCGAGCAGTTCGCCGAAGGTCGGGGCGCCGGACAGGTCGAGCCGCAGCACCAGGGTGTTGATGAAGACCCCGACCAGGTCGTGCGACTGCGGCACCGGGCGGCCGGCGACCGGCGAGCCGACCGCGAGGTCGCGCTGCCCGCTGTAGCGGGACAGCAGCACCCCGAACGCGGCCAGCAGGGTCATGAACGGGCTCGCACCCCGGGACCGGCCGGCGGCCAGCAGCGGCCCGGCGACGGCGCCGGGCACCTCGAAGGCGACGGCCGCGCCGCGCGGGTCGCGTACGGCGGGCCGGACCCGGTCGGTCGGCAGTTCCAGGGTGGGCAGGCCGGCGAGCCGGTCCCGCCAGTGGTCGAGCTGCCGGTCCAGGACCTCGCCGGACAGCCAGGACAGCTGCCAGCTGGCGAAGTCGGCGTAGCGCAGCGACAGGTCGGGCAGGTCCGCCGGCCGGCCGGCGCGGTGCGCGGCGTGGATCTCGGCGAACTCGCGGCCGAGGACCGCGGTCGACCAGCCGTCGCAGGCGATGTGGTGGATCAGGAGCAGCAGTACGGCGTCGCCGGCCGCCGGCCGGGCCAGCACGGCCCGCAGCACCGGGCCGGCCTCGAGGTCGAAGCCGCGCGACATGTCGTCGGCGAAGACGGCCGCGGTCGGCTCCCCGGGGATGTCGACCACGCGCAGCGGCACCTGGCCCGGCGGGTCGATGACCTGGACCGGTTCGCCGTCGACGACGACGTAGCGGGTCCGCAGCGCCTCGTGCCGGGCGACCAGGTCACCCAGGGTACGGGCGACGAGGTCGGGGTCGGCCGGGCCGGGCACCGGCACGAAGACCGGGGTGAGGTATTCGATGCTGTCCGGGTTGAGCTTGTCGAGGAACCACAGCCGGCGCTGGCCGAACGACAGCGGCAGCGGCCCGGTGCCGGCGACCGGTACGACCGGCGGCGGCGTCTCGCCGCCCGCGGCGGCGATCAGGTCGGCGTGGCCGCGTACGGTCAGCGCGGCGAACAGGTCCCGGATGGACACCTCGACGCCGCTGCGCTCGCGCAGCCGGACGGCGAGCTGGCCGAGCTGGAGCGAGTGGCCGCCGAGGGCGAAGAAGTCGTCGCGCAGCCCGACCCGCTCCACGCCGAGCACGTCGGCCCAGGCGTCGGCGACCGCCTTCTCGGCGTCGGTGACCGGGGCGACGTACGTGACGCCGACGGTGGACAGGTCCGGTGCCGGCAGGGCGGCCCGGTCGACCTTGCCGTTCGGGGTCAGCGGCAGTGCGGGCAGCGGCACGTAGACGCCGGGCACCATCGCCTCGGGCAGCCGGCCGCGCAGGAACTCGCGCAGTTCGGCGGTGTCGACGTCGCCGTCGGCGACCAGGTAGGCGACCAGCCGGCGGGTGTTGTCGGGTCCGGTGTGGCCGACGACGACGCACTGCCGTACCCGGGGGTGGTCGGCGAGCGCGGCCCGGACCTCGGCCGGCTCGACCCGTACCCCGTTGACCTTGATCTGGTCGTCGACCCGGCCGACGAACTCCAGCACCCCGTCGGCGCGGCGCCGGACCTGGTCGCCGGTGCGGTAGACGCGGGCGCCGGGCGGGCCGTACGGGTCGGGGACGAAGCGTTCGGCGGTCAGGTCCGGCTGGCCGAGGTAGCCGCCGCCGACGGCGGCACCGCCGACGCACAGCTCGCCGGGGACGCCGGGCGGGGTCGGCTGGCCGTACGGGTCGAGGACGAGGGTCCGTACGCCGTCGACGGGGCCACCGATCGGCACCGGTCCGGTCCGTGGCCCGGCCGGTACGGCGTACGCGGTGACGTCGATCGCGCACTCGGTCGGCCCGTACGTGTTCCACACGGCGACCGGAAGCCGGTCGGTGAGCCGGCGGACCAGGGCGTAGTCGAGCGGCTCGCCGGCCGACCAGACCTGGCGCAGCGCGGTGCAGCGGTCCCAGCCGGGCTGGTCGAGCATGGCCCGCAGCACCGACGGGACCAGTTGCAGCACGGTCGCGCCGGTGTCGGCCACCGCCCGCACCAGGCCGGCCGGGTCGCGTTCGAGGCCGGGACCGGCCATGACGACGGTGCCGCCGGCGACCAGCGGGGCGTACCACTCCAGGACGGCGGCGTCGAAGCCGACCCGGGTCTTGGCCAGCACCCGGTCGTCCGGGCCGAGCTTCTGGGCGTGCACCGACCAGACGACCCGGTTGGCGATGGCGCCGTGGGTGACGACGACGCCCTTGGGGCGGCCGGTGGAGCCGGAGGTGAACATGACGTACGCGGGGGCGTCGGCGGCGGGTTCCTCCGCCGCGCCGACGGTCGCGGCTCCGGCCGGGTTGCCGGCTCCGGCCGGGACGGCGGGGTCGGCGGTCTCGACGACGGCGCAGCCGGCCGGGACGACCGCGCGCAGCGCCTCGGCCCGCTGCGGGTCGGCGACGACGGCCGGCGCCCCGGCGGTGTCGAGCAGCAGCGCCCAGCGGGCCGGCGGGTGCTCGGTGTCCAGCGGCAGGAACGCGGCACCGGCCCGCCAGGCGGCCAGGGTGGCGACCTGCAGGTCGAGGCCGCGGTCGAGGCAGAGGGCGACGACCGCGCCGGGTCGTACGCCGGCGGCGCGCAGCCGGTCGGCGAGCGCGTCGGCGGCGGCGGTCAGGCCGGCGTACGTCAGCCGTCCGGCGGCCGCCTCGACGGCGGTCGCGTCGGGGGTGGCCGCCGCCTGCGTCGCGACCAGGGCCGGCAGCAGTTCGGTCCGGGCGGCCGGGGCGCCGGTACCGGCGGCCAGCGCGTCCCGGCGGGCGTCGGCGCCGAGCAGGTCTGCGGTGCGCCAGTCGACGTCGGGGTCGGTGCCGACGGCCGCGAGCAGCCGGCGGTGCTGCTCCGCGAGCCGCTCGACGGTCGTGGCGTCGAACAGCGAGCTGGCGTACTCGAACTGGATCTCCAGTGAGGCGTCCGGCCGCGGGATGACGTGCACGGTCAGGTCGAGCAGCGAGCCGCCCGGCGCGATCGGCATCGGGATCTCTTCGCCGAGCGGGTGGTCGGTGTCCTGGACCGGCATGTTGCAGGCGACCTGGACCAGTGGCGGGAAGCTGCGGTCGGCGTCGCCGCGCAGGTCGCGGACCAGGGTCTCGAACGGTACGTCCTGGTGGGCCATGGCCTCGGCGAGGTTGTGCCGGACCCGGCGCAGCACCTCGCGGAAGCCGACGGTGCCGGTCGTCCCCTCGCCGGCGGTGGCGTCGGGGGCCAGCGAGGTGCGGACCGGGACGACGTTGACGAACATGCCGACCAGGTTCTGCAACTCGGGCAGGCTGCGGCCGGTGACCTGGGTGCCGACCACGATGTCGGTCCGGCCGGTCTGCCGGGCCAGCAGCACCTTCAGCGCCGTCAGCACGACGGTGTAGACGGTGGTGTCCTCGGCGCGGGCCAGCGTGCGCAGCGCCTCGCCGGTCGCCGCCGGGGTGGTCAGGACCAGGGTGCTGCCGGCGTAGTCGGGCTCCGGCGGCCGGGGCCGGTCGGTCGGCAGCTCCAGCGGCGGCGGCAGCGCGGCCAGCTTCCGGCGCCAGAACGCCGACTGGGCGTCGTGCCGGCCGCCGTCGAACTCGGCCCGCTGCCAGGCGGCGTAGTCGGTGTAGGAGACCGGCAGCGCCGGCCGCCGGTCGGGGAACGCCAGCTCGTGCAGGACGAACATGATCGAGGCGGCGTCGGTGATCAGGTGGTGGGCGGCGATGACCAGGACGTGGTCGTCGGCGGCGAGCCGGATCAGTTCGACCCGCCACAGCGGTGCGGTGTCGAGCCGGTACGGCCGCAGGATGACCTCGCGGATCCGGTCCTCGATGCCGTCGGCCGGGTCCGGGGTGCCGGACAGGTCGGTGAGCGGGACGGTCACCGGGACCGCCGCCGCGACGACCGGCCGGGGGCGGCCGTCGACGACCTCGACCGTGGTACGCAGGCTGTCGTGCCGGGCGGCGACGTCGGCCAGGGCCGCGGCCAGGGTCTCCGGCCCGACCGGCAGCCTCAGCCGCACCGCGCCACCGAGGTTGAACGCCGGCACGTCCCCGGCGAGCTGGCTGGTCAGCCAGACCCGCTCCTGGGAGAACGACAGCCGCGCCGGTCCGTCGGCCGGGGCACGCGGGATGCGGCTGGCCGCCACGGGCGCGTTGCCCTTGCGCAGCCTGGCGAGCAGTTCGCGCTTGACCGCGGACAGCCCGTCGCCGTCGGACGGCGTACGGGCACCGGCGTCTGTCATCTCGCCCCGTTCCTCGTGGTGTGGCGGCACGACAATGGTTCTTTCGACCTCGTTGGTGTTGGTGTTGATGACTGACACATCCCTGCCCAACACATTG
>NZ_JBFAKM010000003.1:27544-304963 GCF_040655695.1 Polymorphospora sp. NPDC050346
GTGGCCGGCCCCAGGGCCGGCCACCACCGCCGGTGGTCAGTTGCGGGTGGTGATGCTGGCCAGTCGGGCCGCCGCCTCCTCGTCGGACAGCGACGACAGCATCTCGACGAGCAGCTCGTCGATCTTCTCCGACAGCGCCCGCGAGGTGCGGGCCTCGAACAGGCCGGCGACGGTGAGGTCCACCTGGAACTGCTCGCGGATGCGGGCCACCAGCTGCACCGCGATCAGCGAGTTGCCGTTGAGGTCGAAGAAGTCGTCGTCGATGCCGACCTTGTCCAGGCCGAGGGTGTCGGCCCACATCTGGGTCAGCACCCGCTGCACGTCGGACTCCGGCTCGACGTACGGCGTCATCAGGCTGCGGGTCGCCACCGACGCGGCCGCCTTGGGGGCGGCCATCAACTGCTCGCGCAGCGCGTCACGGGTGACCTCGCCGGCCATCCGCATCCGCTTCACGAAGCTGTCCGGGCAGACGATGATCTGCGGCGCGGCGGCCGAGTCCAGCATCTGGCGCAGCATCCGGTAGCCGTCCTCCGGCTCGATGCCGAACGCCTTCTCGTTGGAGCGCAGCAGCGCCCGTTCGAGCTGGCGGGCGATGCTGAACTTGCTCTCGTCGTCCTCGTCGGAGGCGGTCGCCGCCGGGGCGGTGTCGCCGCCCTCCGAGGTGGACATCGAGGTGTCGTTGTACTCGAACATCGTGAAGCCCTTGATCGCGACCAGCTCCACGCCGTCCTCGTCGGCGAGCGTGATGTCGGTGCGGATCAGGGCGCCCCGGGTGTCGTCGAGGTGCCGGATGTAGCTGTAGAACCGGCGCGGCAACGGTGCCCGGACCGTGATGCGGTCGTAGCCGAACGGCAGGTGGCTGGTCTGGCTGGCGACGACGGTCTGGCCGAGCGCGGTCGCCTTGTCCAGCAGGGCCGGGTGCAGGCCGAACTCGTCGAGGTCGCCGAGGAACTCCTCGCCCAGTTCGAGCAGCACCAGCTCGTCGAAGAGACCCTGGTCGGTCTGGTCGCCGTGCCAGTGCGCCCGGATGCTCTGCTGCCAGCGCGGGCCGAGGGTGATGATGCCCTCGGTGACGCCCTCCGGCTCGTCCTCGACGTGGCAGGTCGCCTTCCACGCCGAGACGTCGTGCCGGGGCGCGTCGTCGCGCGGGCCGGGGCCGACCTTGGCGGTGGTGAACTCGACCGGGTTGCCGCCCTCGGTGTCCGCGTCGGCGATCATCACGTCGTAGACGCCGTTCGGCTTCGGGGTGAGGATGATGTGCACCGTACGGCTGTCGACGAACTGCACCGGACGCATGAAGACGACGTCCCGGATCTCGGCGGTCCGCGAGCCGGTGACCTCCTCGTACGCGGCCCGGACGAGTTCGACCAGGCTGGTGCCCGGCATCGTCGGCAGGCTGTCGAGCTGGTGCTCGGCGGTGACCCAGTCCTCGGTCGACAGGTTCTTGACGAAGATGACCTGGTCGCTGCCGGCCCGCACCAGGCGGCTGCCGAGCAGCGGGTGGGCCACCTTCTCGTAGCGGTCGCCCATCTCGAACGAGGTCAGCAGGTCGGGCACGTCGATGTCGAACGCCATGCCGAGCTTGGTCCAGATCGGCCAGTTGATCGACACGACGTGGGTGTTGCCGCCGGCCCGCGACTGCGCGTACGAGTCGAGGATCGAGTTGGCCGAGCAGTAGTCGAACAGCCCGAAGTCGCCGGAGAAGACGGTGAACGACGAGTAGAGGACCAGCAGGTCGATGCTGTCGCCGAACACCTCCTCGATGGCCAGGGTGCCGAAGACCTTGGCGGCGAGGACCGCCTCGGCGTCGGCGAACTGGCGGGTCTCCAGCATGCCGCCACCGGTGATGCCGGCGGCGTGCAGCACGCCGTTGACCGGCCCGAACGCGGCCTCGGCCTGGGCCCGTACGGCCCGCAGCGACTCGGTGTCGGTGACGTCGGCCGCGATGACCAGGACCTCGCCGCCGAGCGACTCGATCTCCTCGACCGCCTTGATCCGGGCGGTGACCTGGGTGTCGGGGCCGGCGAGCAGGTCGCGCCACTCCTCGCGCGGCGGCAGCCCGGACCGGCCGACGAGGACCAGCTTGGCGCGGTGCTGCTCGGCGAGGTCGCGGGCGGTGACCAGGCCGATGCCGCCCAGGCCGCCGGTGATCAGGTAGACGCCGCCGTCGCGCAGCAGCCGCTGCGCGGCACCGACGCCGTCGAGGGCGACCTCCTCGTGCGACCAGAGCCAGCGCTTGCGGCCCCGGTAGGCGACGACCTGGTCGGTGCTGCCGCTGGAGATCTCGCGCAGGACCTGGTCGGCGACGGTGTCGGCCCGCCCGGTCGACACGTCGATCGACCGGCAGGTCGTGTCGCTGAACTCCTTGGGCAGCAGCTTGACGAAGCCGTCGACGCCGCTCTTGACCGGCTCGATCCGCTCGCCGCCGACGACGTCGCGCAGTTCGCTGGTGAGCAGGTAGAGGTCGAGCGGCGGACTGGCCGGGTTACGCGACACCGCCTGGGCGGCGGACAGGATGCTGAAGAAGCCGCGGTCGAGGCCGTCGCGGGCCCGGTCCCGGCCGGTGTCACCGGCGAGGTCGCCGACCAGCCAGCCGTGCACCATCTTCAGCCGCTCCGGCTGGTCGGCCAGGGCGGCCGCGACGACCGCGGAGTAGTCGGCCAGCTCGCCGGCGCGCACCGTGTAGGCGTCGCCGTCGGCCCGCTGCTCGGCACCGGCGCGTACGGTGATCACCTTGGCGCCGGCGGTGCGCAGCCGGCCGGTCAGCTCGGCGGCCACGCCGCCGTCGGCCGGCTCGAAGACCACCCAGGCGGCGGCGGTGTCGACGTCCACCGGGGCGGGCGCCGAGGTCTCCTTCCACACCGGCACGTAGTACGGCCCGGTCTCGGTGTTCGCGGCGACGTCCTGCGTCGACGCGGCGGCCTGCGGGCCGCCGTCCAGCCAGGACCGCTGCTTCTCGTACGGCACCCGGGGCAGCGCCACCCGGTGCCGGCGCTCGTCGCCCCACAGCGCGGTGAAGTCGATGTCGGCGCCGGTCTGCCAGACCTGGCCGAGCGCGGCGAGCAGCACGGCGGTGTCGGGCTGCCGCTGCTGCGGGTGCCGCATCGTCGAGACCGCCAGGCCCTGCCGGTCGGTGCCGAGCTGGCGGCGGGCCAGGCTGGACAGCGTCTGGCCGGGGCCGAGTTCGACCAGCACCCGGCTGGCGCCGGTGGTCAGCAGGGCGACGGCGTCGGCGAACCGCACCGCGCCGCGCAGGTGCGCGGCCCAGTACGCCGGGTCGGTCGCCTGGGCGGCGGTGATCCAGTCGCCGCTGAGGTTGGAGACGAACGGGATGGTCGGCTCGCTGCGCGGGACCGCGGCGACCAGGGCGGTGAACCGCTCCAGGATCGGGTCCATCATCTGCGAGTGGAAGGCGTGCGAGGTGTGCAGCGGCCGGCCCTCCATGCCCTGCACGGCGAGCACCGCCTTGAACTGCTCGATGGCCTGGTCCGGGCCGGAGACGACGGCCAGGTCGGGGGCGTTGACGGCGGCCAGGCTCAGGTCGGCCGGCAGCATCGAGGAGACCGTCTGCTCCGACAGCGGCACCGCGAGCATGGAGCCGGCGGGCAGTTCCTGCATCAGGGCGCCGCGGGCGGCGACCAGGCGCAGCGCGTCGTCGCGGGTGAAGACGCCGGCCAGGGTCGCGGCGACGTACTCGCCGACGCTGTGGCCGACCATCGACTCCGGCCGCAGGCCCCAGCTCAGCACCAGCTTGGCCATGGCGTACTCGACGACGAACAGCGCCGGCTGGGTGACCGCGGTCTGGTTGAGCCGGTCGGCGGCCGCGGCGGCGTCGTCGTCGGACGGGAACAGCAGTTCGCGCAGGTCCCAGCCGGTCTGCTCGCGCAGCACCTCGGCGCACTCGTCGATCTCGGTGCGGAAGACCGGCTCGGTCTCGTAGAGGTCGCGGCCCATCTGCGGGTACTGGGCGCCCTGGCCGGGGAAGACGAACGCGATCTCGCGCTTGACGCCACGCGGCGGGATCACGCCGGGCGACGGCTGCGGCACACCGGCGGCGAGCCGGTCGCCGGCCTCGGTGCCGTCGGTGGTGACCAGGAAGCTGCGGACCGGGCGGGCGGTGCGGCCGACCGCGAGGGTGTACGCGGCGTCGGCCAGTTCCTCCGGCCGGTCCCGCAGGTGGGCGCCGACCGCGTTCGCGTTGGCCTCCAGCGCGGTCGGCGTACGCGCCGACAGCAGCAGGAGCTGGTGCGAACGCAGCGGCCTCGACGACGGCTCGACGGCCGGCGCCTCCTCCAGGATCAGGTGGCCGTTGGTGCCGCCGACGCCGAACGAGCTGACGCTGGCCCGCAGCGGCCCGGAGTCGGCCTTCCACGGGGTGAGGTCGGTGTTGACGTAGAACGGCGAGTTCTCGAAGTCGATCTGCGGGTTCGGCTCGTCGAAGTTGATGCTCGGCGGCAGCACGCGGTGCTGCATCGCGAGCACGGTCTTGATCAGGCCGGTGACGCCGGCGGCGGCGCCGAGGTGACCGACGTTGGTCTTGACCGAGCCGATGCCGCAGTACTGCTTGCGGTCGGTGTGCGCGCGGAACGCCTTGGTCAGCGCGTTGACCTCGATCGGGTCACCGACGAACGTCGAGGTGCCGTGCGCCTCGACGTACGAGATGGTGGCCGGGTCGACGCCGGAGCGGGACAGGGCGTCGGAGACGGCGGCGAACTGGCCGGAGATGCTCGGCGCGGTGAAGGCGCCCTTGTCGTTGCCGTCGTTGTTGATCGCGGTCGCCCGGATCACGGCGAGCACGTTGTCGCCGTCGGCGAGCGCGGCGTCGAGGCGCTTGAGCAGCACCACGCCGGCGCCGCTGCCGAAGACGGTGCCGCGCGCCTTGGCGTCGAAGGTGCGGCAGTGGCCGTCGGGCGAGTAGAGGCCGCCCTCGCTGTAGTAGTAGCCGGAGACCCGCGGGATGAACTCCTCGACACCGCCGGCCAGGGCCATCTCGCACTCGCCGCTGCGCAGCGCCTGGGAGGCCAGGTGGATCGCGACCATCGAGGTGGAGCAGGCGCTCAGGCAGGTGAACGACGGGCCGCGCAGGCCCAGCCGGTACGACACCCCGGTGGCCAGGTAGTCGGCCGTGTTGGAGATGTTGGTGGACAGCCGGCCCATCACGTCGACGACGTCGGGGTTCTTGTTGACGTTGTCCTCGAGGTAGTTGTTGAAGCCGAGGCCGCCGTACACGCCGATGCGGCCGCCGAACGAGGCCGGGTCGTAGCCGGAGTGCTGCAGCGCGGTCTCGCACTCCTCCAGGAAGATCCGCTGCTGCGGGTCGAGGATCTCGGCCTCGCGCGGACTCATGCCGAAGTACGCGGCGTCGAACATGTCCGCGCCTTCGGTGATCGGCGCGGCCTTCACGTAGCTCGCGTCGGCGATGGTCTCCTCGGAGACCCCGGCCTCCCTCAGCTCGTCGTCGCTGAAGAAGGTGATGGATTCGACGCCCCCGAGGAGGTTGTGCCAGAACTCGTTGACGTCGCGCGCACCGGGAAAACGTCCCGCCAATCCGATGATGGCAATATGCGCGTCTTCGACACCGCTCACCGTTTACCCTCTCGCTTCAACCTGGACCGGACCGGCGGGTTGGAGTTCTCGCCGAGGTTGGCCGGACATGAACGATGGAAGTCTGTTGGCCCCGCCCGAGCAGCGACAAGATGCCGGGGGCTGCTTGGCGAGTAGTCGCCAGGTCACCCGGCTGTCAACACCTCGCGGGCGCGACTGTCATCACCTGGCGGGAGCGTCGCGGTGGGACTTCCGGCCACCGGACGCGGGCAGGCTCGCGCGGTGCCACCGCCCGCCGTGCGGTGGCACCGGTCGCGCCGCCACTCAGAGCAGCAGCGCGACGACGGCCACCAGCAGCAGTACGACGAGCGTGCCGACCGGCACCGCCACCCGCAGCCGGTCGCGCCGGTCGCCGGTGGGCAGCGCGTAGCCGGCCGCGACGGCCGTACCGACGACCAGGCCGGCGATGTGCGCGGCGATCGCCATGCCCGGGATGGCGAAGGTGGTCACCACACCGAAGGCGAGCAGGACGATGGCCAGGACGCTGCGCTGGCGCAGTTTCAGGCAGACCACCAGCAGTGCGGCGAAGACCCCGAAGTTGGCTCCGGAGGCTCCGGCGGTCAGCGCGTCGTGGGTGAACAGGTAGGTGGCGATCCCGGCGCCGAGGCCGGAGAGCAGGTAGAGCTCCAGGAACCGCCGGGAGCCCAGGATCGGCTCCAGCTTCCAGCCGGCGAGGCCGAGCATCACCATGTTCGCCACCAGGTGCGCGAGTCCGTAATGGACGAACATCGAGCTGACCAGGCGCCAGACCTCGCCCCGGTCGACCGCGGGCCCGTTCATCTCGGTGGCCAGGTGCAGCGGGCTGACCCCGTCCCAGATCGCGGCGGCGGGGGTCAGCCCCTCCTTCAGGCCGATCATCACCAGGCCGGCGACGGCGATCAGGACGTTGACCGCGATCAGGGTCTTCAGGACCGGCCGGTCGGCTCCCCCGGTGCCACCGAAGGCCGGCAACGGCGGCGCCGCGGTGCCTCCGGGGCGTTCGTCGGTCAACTGCTCCTCGGCCATGCCGTCCTCCTCTTCGGGTGTCCGGTCTTCGGGGCCGTACACGGCGTCGCGGTCGCGCGACCAGATGCCGTCGCGTAGGCGGATCAGGGCGTAGCAGATCAGGACGGCGGTCAGGGTTCCGGACAGGAAGAGCGGGGCGCGTAGCGCGCCCTCCCGGCCCAGCAGGGGCTCGCCGAGCTTCACCACCAGGCCGCCGATCAGCGAGCCGGCGGACAGCGGTCCCCAGGCGAGCAGCCGGTAGATGCTGTTGACCCGGCCCAGCAGGTGTTCCGGCACGATCCGCTGCCGGTAGGAGATGGTCACCACGTTCCACACCACGGCGAGACCGGCGCCGACGGTGAGGGCGAGCGCGACCAGCAGCGCGCTGGAGGTGAAGCCGATCGTCAGGCTGACCGCGCTGTTGCCGAACAGGGTCAGCAGCAGCACCTGGCGGGCGCCGAGCCGGGCCTCCAGCATCGGCGCGAGACCCGCGCCGGCCGCGGCGCCGACCGCGCCGACGGCGAACAGGACGCCGTACTGGGCGGCGTTGAGGTTCAGGATCTCCTGGGCGAACAGCACCTGGGTGCCGACGATGATGGAACTCGCGAGGTTGAGCAGGCCCAGGAAGATGCCGAGCTGGCGCAGGACGCGGTGGTTCCAGAAGTAGCGGGCACCCTCGGCCATCTCGGTCCGTAGCGACCGCCGGGCCGGCCCTTCGGCCGGGTCGGTGGCGGACGCCGGGTCGGTGGCGGACGCCGGGTCGGTGGCGGACGCCGGGTCGGTGGCCGCCGCGGTCTCGGCCGCCGCGCCGGCCGCCGGTACGGGCCCGGATGCCGTGCCGACCGGGGGCGCGGGCAGCGTGCCGGCCGCCGGGGCCGTCCGCCGGGCCGAGACGGTGACCAGCAGGATCAGGCCGGCCGCCAGCAGGTAGAGGGCGGCGTCGACGGCGAACGGCAGGGTCACCGCCACGGTCAGCAGCAGGCCGCCGATCGCCGGGCCGAGGAACACCCCGCCGGTGGTGTCGGCGAGGACCAGGTTGCTGTTGGCCCGGTTGAGCTGGGACGGCCGCACGATGCGGGGCAGGATCGTCTGGGTGGCGTTCTCGTTGAGCACGGTCAGCGCCCCGATCGTGAACGCGACCAGGTAGACCATCCAGATGCTGGCGACGTCGGCGAAGAGGACGACCGCGAGCAGGCCGACGACCAGCGCCCGGCCCAGGTGGGTCGAGGAGATCAGCCGGCGGTGCTCGTAGCGGTCGACCAGCACTCCGGCCGGCAGGCTGAACAGCAGCCAGGGCAGCTCCGCCGCGACGCCGACGCCGGCGACCAGCAGCGGGTCGGTGGTCATCTCGGTGGTCAGCCACGGGAACGCGACCGTGGTGATGCCGGAGCCGAGGTTGGCCACGAACATCGCGGCGAACAGCGCCCAGAAGCCGGTGCCGAGCTTGTCGGTCCGGCGCGGCGCCGGTCGGGTGGCACCGGCCGGCGGCTTGTGGCCGGCGGCCGGTGCCGGGTCGGTCGTCGATGTGACCGGGTCGGGGGTGCCCGGGCCGGCCGGTGGCGGTCCGGCCGGTCCGGGCGCGACTGCGGTCCCGCCCGAGCTCACCTCGGGCGCCGGCTCACGCACGTCGCCTCCTCGTCTGGAAGGGGTGGTCGATGGCGCCAGCGGAGGGTGGTCCGAGGTGGCCGCGAATTGACGCGTCTAGCCGACTTCAGGGCGGGTGGCCGGGTCAACGGGCTGTCCACTTCTCGCCAGCGGCGAGGTCCGACCTTGCCCGGCGGCCGGCACCGGCGAAAGACTCAGGCGCCGACCGCTCCCGCCGGTATACGCGCGCGCCCGCTGGCATTCACGCGAACCGCCGGCCGGGTCGCGGGACCGCCCGACAGAGTCGACAAGGAGCGCAGCGTGTTCGAGGACGACGACGACCGTCACTACACCGTGGTGGTCAACGACGAGGAGCAGTACTCGATCTGGCCGACCGGGCGCGACGTGCCGGCCGGCTGGCGGGAGGTCGGCACCACCGGCCCCAAGGCCGCCTGCCTGGAGCACATCAAGGAGGTCTGGACCGACATGCGGCCCAAGAGCCTCCGGCAGCGGATGGGCGTCTGAGGCGTGGCGGCGGACGGGCCCGTGGCGGCCCGCCGGCTGCGCACCGGCATCGCGATCGAGGGCAGCGACCTGCCGGTACGGGAACTGATCGACCGGGCCCGGCTGGCCGAGCAGGTCGGGCTGGACGCGGCGTGGCTGATCCAGTTGCCGAACATGCGCGACAGCTTCAGCGTGCTGGCCGCGATGGCCGCGGTCACCGAGCGGATCCAGCTCGGTGCCGGCATCATGCCGCTCTACACCCGGCCACCGGTGGTGATGGCGCAGACCGCGGCCACCATCGACGAGGTGTCCGACGGCCGGTTCACCCTCGGTGTCGGGCTGGGGCACCGGCTCACCGCCGAGTGGTCGCTCGGCGTACCGCTGGGGCCCTCGCTGCCGGCGATGCGCGAATACCTGTCGGTGGTGACGGCGCTGCTGCGCACCGGCGAGGTGCACGTCGACGGCAAGTGGTACAAGGGCCATTCGCGGTACGCGTCCCCACGCCGGGACGGCCTGGCCACCTGCCTGGGCGCGCTCGGGCCGAAGATGAGCGAACTCGCCGGCGAGGTCGCCGACGGGCTGCTGCTGTGGATGTGCACCGTCGACTACGTACGCGACGTGGCGATCCCGCACCTGCGCAAGGGGTTGGAACGGTCCGGCCGCGACCTCGACGGCTTCCCGGTGGTGGTGTTCGCCCCGGGCGCGGTCTCGGTGGACCGGGCCGGCGACGTCGAGTCGCTGCGGCACTACCTGTCGACGTACGCCCGGGTGCCCAACTACCGGGCCATGTACGAGGCGAGCGGGTTCGCCCACGCGCTGGCCGGCGGTGAGATCGGTGACGACCTGCTGTCGGCGGTCGGTGTGATCGGCTCCGACGACGACGTCACCGCCCGGGTGGCCGAATACGCCGCGGCCGGCGCGACCGAGGTCGTGATCACCCCGATGGCGAGCGCCCACCAGGACCGCGACCTGTGGCGGCGCACCGGCGAGGCCGCCGTACGGGCAGCCGGCGGAAGGTGACCGGCGGGCCCCGGGGACACCCCGGGGCCCGCGACGGTCCCCGCTAGTGCCCGGTGCCGGGCAGGTCCAGCCGGGGCCACCCGGCCACGTCACGCCGCAACTGCCGGTCGTGGGTCGCCAGGACCACGGCCGCGTCCGTGACGTGCAACGCCTCGGTGAGTCCGTCGACGAGCGCGATCGACAGGTGGTTCGTCGGCTCGTCGAGCAGGAGCACGTGCGGCCGGGCCGCCAGGACGATCGCCAGGTCGAGCCGGCGCTGCTGGCCCGTCGACAGGTCGCGGACGGGCCGACCGAGATCGGCCGCCGGCAGCAGGCCGAGCCCGGTCAGCGACACCTCCGGCGCACCGGTGGCCAGCCCGGCCAGGTGCGCGGCGAAGACCTCACGGACCGGCCGGTGGTCGGCCCGGGACGCCTCCTGCGCGAGCAGGCGTACCCGGGCGTCGCGGGCCCGCGTCACGGTCCCGCCCGCCGGTGGCAGGACGCCGGCGAGCACCGCGAGCAGGGTCGACTTGCCGGCGCCGTTCGGGCCGGTGACGACCAGCCGTGCCCCGGACTCCAGGGCCAGGGTCACCGGCTGGTCCAGCCGGCCGGGCACGACGACGCCGTCCGCGGCGAGCAGCCGGACGCCGGGCCGGGCCGGCAGCGCGGGCATCGCGAAGCGCGCCGGTGGCGGCGGTGCGGTCAGGGCGTGCCGTTCCAGCTCGTCGCGGCGGCGGTGCACCGACCGGACGAGGGCCGGGGCGCGGGTCGCCCGCTGGTGCTTCCCGGTTCCCTTGTCCGGCCGCCACCCGGTCACCAGGCGGTTGCGGGCCTCGGACAGGTCGCGGGTCAGCCGGGCGTGGGTGGTGCGCTGCCGGTCGTACTCCTCCGCCCAGCGCTCCCGTTCGGCCTCCCGGCCGGCCTGGTAGCCGGCGAGGCCGCCGCCGTAGACGCGGGGCCGGCCGTCGCGGCTCGGGTCGAGGTCGAGGACCGTGGTCGCCACGTCGGCGAGCAGCGCCCGGTCGTGGCTGACGACGACGACCCCGCCGGGGTGCTCGCGCAGTCTCGCGGTCAGGAAGTCGAGACCGGCCGCGTCGAGGTGGTTCGTCGGCTCGTCGAGCAGCAGGAAGTCGTGCCGGGCGCCGAGCAGGCAGGCGAGCCGGACCCGGTACCGCTGTCCCACCGAGAGTTCGTCGAGGCGCCGGTTCCGGTCGGTGACGGCGCCGAGCGCGGCCAAGGCGAGGTCGACCCGGCGGTCGGCGTCCCAGGCGTCGAGGGCGTCGGTGGCCTCCAGCGCGGCGGCGTACGCGTCGGCGGCGCCCGGCCGTCCCTCGGCGAGCCACCGGCTGGTCGTCTCGAAGGCGGCGAGCGCCGCCCGGACCTGCGCGAGTTCGGTGTCGACGGCCCGGCCGACGGTGGCGCCGTCGGCCACCGGCATCTCCTGGGCGGCGGTGCCGAGCGTGCCGACCCGGTGGACGGTGCCGGCGTCGGGAACGAGCGTCCCGTCGAGAATGTGCAGCAGGGTGGACTTTCCCCGGCCGTTCTCGCCGACGACGCCCCACCGGCTGCCCGGGGAGACCGCGACGTCGACGCCGGCGAGCACGGTACGGCCGCCCCGGGCGATGTGGACGCCCTCGGCGGTGAGCTGGGCCCGCGCACGCGCGGGCAGGGTGATGGTGATGGTCACTGCTTCCTCCGGACGGAGGCACACTCGTCCCTGGAACGGGAAGAGGTGCTTCGCGGCTGACGCGACCCGTGGACGGGTCGATGACGGCGTCCGACCACCCGTGGCTCGCTTCAGCGAGCGGCGGGTCGTCCGGAGTCAGCTCAGAGGAAGAGTTGGCCTGCCACGGAGCGATCGTAACAGGCTGGGCGGTCGGGCCCCGGTACCGATCAGGGCCGCTCCGGCCGCCCGGCCGCGCCGAGGTCGGGGGCGAACTGGGCCAGCGAGACCTCGGTCGCCGCGGCGATCTCGTCCGGGCCGGCGGTGCCCGACGCCCCGACCACGTCCACCCAGGCGTGCACCGACTGCCGGGAGAACTCCTGGCCCTGCGCCGAGTTCGCGGTCGCGACCGGGTCGTCGATGGTCTCACCGGCGACGAAGAGGGCGAGCGCCATGACGGCGCCGTCCCAACCGGGACCGACGTAGAGCGCGCCGGCCCCGCTGCCGGCGATCTCGATGGGCACGCTGTGTTCGAGTTCGAGCACGGTGTCGTCGCCGTCGGCGGTCAGCCGGAGTTCGACCAGGCTCGTCGGCCCGCCGAAGGTCACCTTGAGCAGCCGGGGCGGTTCGCAGGTCAGGATGTCGCCGCCGGCGTTGCCCTCGAGTTGGAACGACCCGCCGGCGCGCAGGTCGCCGCTGATCGGTAGGAACCATCGCCGCAGCCGGTCCGGGTCGGTCACCGCGTCCCAGACGTCCTCGATCGGCGCCGGGTACTCCCGGCGGAGCCGGACACTGACGGTCTCGCCGCCGGCGGCCGGCAGCCGGCTGACCTCGCGGTGGATGGCCTTGAGCTGACTGGCGATGTCGATCATCGGTGGTTCCTTCCCTCACCGGCCGGGCTGTCGCCCGGCGACCCGTCGGTGCCGCCGCGCAGGCGGCGTTCCCGCCTGCCCCGGGCGAGTTCGGTCGCCAGGGCGTCGAGATGCTGGTCCCAGATCCCGTGGAAGCGCGCCAGCCACCGGTCGACTTCCCGCAGTGGCTGGGAGTTCACCGCGTACAGGCGGCGGGTTCCCTGCGCGCGGACCGTGGTGAACCCGTTCTCCCGCAGCACGCGCAGGTGCTGGGACACCCCCGGCTGGGAGATCCCGAACTCCGCCCGGATGACCGTGGTGATCGCGCCGGAGGTCTGCTCGCCGTCGGCGAGCAGTTCCAGGATCCGGCGCCGGATCGGGTCGCCGAGGATGTCGAACGCGTGCACGGGTCGAGTATTACAGCTTGTGCTTATATAAGCCAGCTCTTACGGCAGGCGCTGCGTCGGGATGCCGGAGGCGTCCTGCGGGGGCGCGAACCGCCGCAGCACGGCCGCCTGTCCGGGGTGGACGGCGAGCACCGGATCGGCCGGTCGGGGATAGGTCTCCGCCGCCGCCCACCGGTCGGCCGGGACGCTCGACGCGGTGCCGGTGCCGACCCCGCGCGACCGCTGGTCGGCGAGCAGCCGCGGGGCGTCGAAGAGATGCACCGACTCCACGCACCAGGGCCGCACTCCCCCGCGCGAGGTCACGGCCGGTGCCGCCGGGCCGGCCAGCACCAGGTAGTAGTCCGGGTGGACGGCGCCGGTCAGGTCGAGGATCCCCTCGCGCCGCGGGTACCACTTCACGTTCACCGTACGGCCGGCGAGCGGGCCGGACGCGAACCGGCCGTCGATCGCCCTCACGTTCGCCGCCGCCGCCAAGTCGATGTCGAAGACCTGCGCGGCGATCCACTCGCCGAGGTGTCCGGCGGTCATCGGACGTCCGATGTGGCGGGCGATCTCGGCGTCTATGGCGTTGCGTTCCTCGAGCAGGGCGGCGACCGCCCGCAGCGCGTTCTCGTCCATAGTGGACGAGTCTGCCACGCGCGGGCGGCGCCTCCCGGGTGGCGGGTCCGGGGCGGCCCGGGCCGGGCGGCACAGCGCCGCCCGGGTGGTTCAGCGGGCGCCGGCCGGAGCGCCCACCGCCTCGAGTTCGGCCGCCACCGTACGCATGATCGACCTGCGGTCCTGCTCGAAGAACGAGTGGTCACCGGGGAAGAGCCGCATGGTGAACTCGCCGCTGGTCTCCTCGCGCCACCGCATCATCGTCGGCACCGTGGTGCTCGGGTCGTCGTCGGCGCCGAAGACGGTGATCGGCAGGTTCAGCGGCGGCGCCGGCCGGTGGACGTCGGTCTCGAAGATCTCGTAGTCGGCCCGCACGCTCGGCTCGAAGAGGGCGAACAGTCCCGGGTCGTCGATGATCGTCGCCGGGATGATGCCCAGCGCCCGCAGGTGGTCGGCGAGTTCGGGGCCGGACATCTTGTGCACGCCGCTGTCCCGCTCGACCGCCGCCGGTGACGGGCAGGCGCAGACGAACAGGTGCGCCGGCGGCCGGCCGGCCTGCTCGAGCAGCCGGGCCAACTCGTACGCGGTCAGCGCGCCGGAGCAGTAGCCGAACAGGGCGTACGGCAGGTCCAGGTAGTCGGTGAGCGCGCCGGCCAGTTCGCCGACCACGTCGCCCATCCGGGTCAGCAGCGGTTCCCGCAGCCGGCTCTCCCGGCCCGGCAGCCGTACCGCGCACAGGTCGACGCCGTCGGACAGCCCGGTCGACCAGCTCCGGAAGGTGGCGCCCCCGCCACCGGCGTGCGGCAGGCAGATCAGGCGGGTGGTGGCGGTGCCGGACGGGCGCAGCCGGGCGATCCAGGGTGTGGTCAAGACAGCGGCCTTTCCGGCTCGGTGTGCGGTGCCCGCAGGGCCAGCCCCATGCGGTGCACCGTCGAGTGGTCGAAGATCGTACGAAGCGGCAGTTCGCGGCCGATCTCGCGACCGATGCGGTCGACGAGCTGCGCCGCCAGCAGGCTGTGCCCGCCGATGTCGAAGAAGTCGTCGTGCACGCCGACCCGCTCGACGCCGAGGACGTCGGCCCACAGTTCGGCGAGCAGCAGTTCGGCGTCGTCGGCCGGTGTCGCGCCCTCGGCCGACGGGGCACGTACGGGCCGGGGCAGCGCCAGCCGGTCGATCTTGCCGGTGGCCGTCGAGGGCAGCGCGTCGAGGAAGCTGAAGCTGGTCGGCACCAGGTGCGACGGCAGGGTACGGCCCAGCGCGGCGCGTACGCCGGACGCGTCGGCGGGGCCGTCGGCGACGACGTACGCGGCGAGTTCCGGCTCGGCGCCCTCGCGGGTCCAGGCGACCACCGCGGCCTGGCGTACCTCGGGCAGGGCCTCCAGGGCCCGCTCGACCTCGCCGGGCTCGACCCGGAATCCGCGGATCTTGAGCTGCTGGTCGACCCGGCCGACCAGCTCGATCTGCCCGTCGGGCAGCATCCGGGCCAGGTCGCCGGTGCGGTAGAGCCGGGCACCGGGCTCGTACGGGTGGGGCAGGAACCGTTCGGCGGTCAGGTCCGGCCGGCCGAGGTAGCCGCGGGCCAGGCAGTCGCCGCCGACATACAGCTCGCCGGGTACGCCGACCGGGGCGGGCTGGCCGGCCCGGTCCAGGATGTGCGCGCCGACGTTGGCCAGCGGCCGGCCGACCGGCACCGCGCCGGTCAGCTCGTCCTCGCCGCAGGCCGGCGGCCACAGCGAGTCCCAGCCCTCGGCGGCGCCGTAGAGGTTGTGCAGCGACCGGCCCGGCATCGTCTTGACGAACATCCGGGCCAGGTCGGCCGAGAGCGGCTCGCCGGAGCTGATCCACAGCGTCAGCCGGGGCAGCCGCTCGGCCAGGTCGTCGACGGTGAGCAGGAGCATCCGCAGCAGCGACGGCACCAGCAGCAGGCGGGTCACCCCGTGCGCGGCCAGCACCCGGACCAGCGCCTTCGGATCGCGGCCGGTGTCCTTGGGCACGACCACCGTCGGTACGCCGTACAGCAGCCCGCCGAGCAGTTCCCACAGCGAGTCGACGAAGCCGATCGGGGTCTTCAGGACGCCGACCTCGCCGGGGCCGAAGGGTCGTTCGTCGGCGAACCAGGCGATCCGGTTGACCATCGAGCGGCCGGTGACCGCGACGCCCTTGGGGCGGCCGGTGGAGCCGGAGGTGTAGATGACCGCGGCCAGGCTGTCGATCGTGGACACCGGGGCCGGGTCGTCGACGTCGGTGGCGCCGTCGTCGGTGGTGTCCTCGGCGTCGAGGACGACGACGGCCGCCAGGTCGCCGGGCAGCCGGGAGCGCAGCGCCCCGGTGGTGACCACGGCGGCGGCACCGGCGTCGTCGAGCATGTACGCCAGCCGCTCGGCCGGGTTGTCGGGGTCCAGCGGCAGGTAGGCGCCGTCGGCCTTCCAGACCGCCAGGGCGGCCACCGGCAGGTCGAGGCCGTGTCCGAGGCAGACGCCGACCGGGGTCTCCGGGCCGACGCCGAGGCGGCGCAGCCGGCGGGCGAGCCGGGTGGACCGGGCGTCGAGTTCGGCGTACGTCAGCACCCGGTCGCCGTCGACGTAGGCGGCCGCGTCCGGGGTGAGCGCGGCCTGCCGGGTGAACCGCGAAAGCGGTGTCCCGGTGCCGAAGTCGCGTACGGCGCCACGGGCGACGTCCCTGGTCAGGTGGTGGTGTTCGGCCGGGCTCGGCAGGGCGAGCAGGTCGATGCGGCGGTCCGGGTCGGCGACCGCCTGGGTCAGCACGCTCTCCAGGTGCCCGACGAGACGCTGCACGGACGAGCGCCGGTAGAGGTCGGTGGCGAACTCCACGAAGCCGGCCAGGGCGCCCGACTCGGTCGTATAGACGTGGAAGGCCAGGTCGAAGGCCGCGGTGCGGGTCTCCGTCGGCAACGACTCCACCACCACATCACCACCCAACAACCCCACCTCAGCCGGCGTGTTCTGCACCACCAACGCCACCTGAACAAACGGCATAGAACCCGCCCGCCGCACCGGATGCAACTCCTCAACCACCCGATCAAACGGCACATCCTGATGCCCGAACACATCCAACACACCCGACCGAACCCGCCCCAACAAACCACGGAACGACGGCCGACCCGACAAATCCCCACGCACCACAACCGTATTCACAAAAAACCCGATCAAATCCTCCAACTCAGGCGCACCCCGATTAGCCACAAACGTCCCCACCACCACATCCTCCACCCCCGCATACCGCCCCAACACAACATCCAACCCCGCCAACAACCCCATAAAAACAGTCGCACCCTCACCCCGACACAACTCCCCCAACCCCCCCGACAACCCCACCGGAAACTCAAACCGCTCCCGATCCCCACCACCACCACGACCCACCGACCGAGGCAACTCAGACGGCAAATCCAACACCGCAGGAGCACCCGCCAAATACCCCCGCCAAAACTCCAACTGCCCCTCCAACACCCCACCCGACAACCACTGCCGCTCCCACACCGCAAAATCAGCAAACTGCACCGGCAACACCGGCAAAGGCGAACCCTCACCCCGCACAAACGCCCCATACAACACCGACAACTCACGCAACAAAACCGAACCCGACCACCCATCAAAAACAATATGATGAGCCGACACCAACAACACATGCTCACCCTCAGAAACCCGCAACAACACCCACCTCACCAACGGCCCCACCGCCACATCAAACGGCCGCAACCCCGCCTCACGCACCCACCGCGCCACCTCACCAGCCCGAACACCAACCCCCAACCCCGACAAATCAACCAACGGAACATCCACCACCCCCACCCCACCAAACACCAGCACCGGCTCCCCATCCACCGCCACAAACCGCGTACGCAACACCTCATGCCGCGCCACCACCTCATTCACCGCACCAACCAACGCCCCCACATCCAAACCACCCACCAACCGCAACGGCCACACCACGTTGTAATCCACACCACCCGGCACCAACCGATCCACAAACCACAACCGCCGCTGCCCCAGCGACACCGGCAGCGGGTCCGGGCGCCGGGCCGGCACGATCGGCGGGCGGGCGCCGGCGGTGTCGGCGCGCAGCATCGCCTCGAGGGCGGCGGCCAGGCCGGCCACGGTCGGCGCGGCGAAGAACGTGGCCAGCGGCAGCTCCCGGTCGAACGCCCGGCGGATGCGGGCCACCAGGCGGCTGGCCAGCAGCGAGTGGCCGCCGAGGTCGAAGAAGTCGTCGTGGGCGCCGACCCGGTCCAGCCCGAGCAGGTCGGCCCAGACGCCGGCGAGGGTCTCCTCGATCGGGTTGCGCGGCGGCACGTATCCGGTGCCGAGGTCGGGCCGGTGGCCGTCGGGGTCGGGCAGGGCGGCCCGGTCGACCTTGCCGTTCGGGTTGAGCGGCAGCGCGTCGAGCACCACGAACGCGTTCGGGACCATGTAGCCCGGCAGGAACTCACGCAGGTCGGCGAGCAGGTCCCCGACGACCGGCGGCTGCGCGCCGGCGGCCGTCTCGACGTACGCGACGAGGGTGTGGTCCTCGCCGTCGGGCCGGGCCACCACGACGGCGTCACCGACCCCGGCACAGCGGCGCAGCCGCTGCTCGATCTCGCCCAGCTCCACCCGGAAGCCGCGCACCTTCACCTGGTGGTCGACCCGGCCCAGGAACTCCAGGGTGTGGTCGGCCCGCCAGCGCACCACGTCGCCGGTGCGGTAGAGCCGGGCCCCGGTGGCGTACGGGTGCGGCACGAACCGCTCGGCGGTCAGCTCGGGCCGGCCGAGGTAGCCGCGGGCCAGGCAGTCGCCGCCGATGTACAGCTCGCCGGGCACGCCGACCGGCGAAAGGTTGCCGTGCGGGTCGAAGACGTACAGCTCGGTGTCGGGGATCGGGCCGCCGATCGGCACCCGCCCGTCGACACCGGTCGCCGGGCGCATGGTGTGCGTCGCGGCGAAGATCGCCGCCTCGGTCGGGCCGTAGCCGTTGACCAGGGTGGCGTCGGCGTCGAGCAGGCCGAGGGCCTTCTCGACGTGGCTGGTCGACAGCTGGTCGCCGCCGGCGATCAGGGTCCGCATCCCGGACAGCGACTCGCCCGCGGTGTCGACCACGGCGTGGAACAGCGCGGCGGTCAGCCAGCCGACGGTGACCCGGGCCCCGGGCAGGAAGATCCCGACCCGTTCCGGCAGCGCCTTGCCGGGCAGGACGGCCAGCTCCGCGCCGTTGGCCAGGGCGCCGAAGACCTCCATGACCGACACGTCGAACGACAGCGACAGCGCGTGCAGCATCACGTCGGTCTCGTCGATGGCGGCGTACGCCGGCCGGTGCACCCGGGCGATCGCGCACCGGTGGTTGACCGCGACGCCCTTGGGGCGGCCGGTGGAGCCGGAGGTGTAGATGACGTACGCCAGGTTCTGCGGGGTGACCCCGGCGTCGACCTCGGCGGCCTCGCTGTCGTCGGCGTCGGCGTCGGCCAGCAGTTCGTCGACGAGCAGCGGCTCGATGCCGGCCGGGACCAGGTGGCGGGTGGTGGCGGTGGCCACGACGGTGGTCGCGCCGGCGTCGCCGAGCATGTACGCCAGCCGCTCGGCGGGGTTCTCCGGGTCCAGCGGCAGGTAGGCGCCGCCGGCCTTGAGCACACCGAGCACGCTGACGACCGAGGCGAGCGAGCGTTCGACGCAGATCCCGACGAGGACCTCGGGTCCGACGCCGGCGGCGCGCAGGTGCCGGGCCAGCCGGGCGGCGCGGTCGTCGAGTTCGCGGTAGGTGAGCCGTTCACCGGCGCAGGAGGCGGCGACGGCGTCGGGGCGGCGGGCCACCTGCGCGGCGACGAGTTCGTGCAGCAGGTGGACGGCGGGCTCGCCGGCCGTGACGGGCTCGCCGGCCGGGGTCGCGGCGGGGGCGGGCTGGACGGTCGCGGCGGCGAGCAGTGCCCGGTGTTCGTCCGAGGCGGGCAGCGACAGCAGGTCGATGCGGCGGTCCGGGTCGGCGACCGCCTGGGTCAGCACGCTCTCCAGGTGGCCGATCAGCCGCTGCGCGAAGGGGCGGCGGTACAGGTCGGTGGCGTACTCGACGAAACCGGCGAGCGCACCGGTCTCCGTGGTCCACAGGTGCAGGGAAAGGTCGAAGGCCGCGGTGCGGGTCTCCGTCGGCAACGACTCCACCACCACATCACCACCCAACAACCCCACCTCAGCCGGCGTGTTCTGCACCACCAACGCCACCTGAACAAACGGCATAGAACCCGCCCGCCGCACCGGATGCAACTCCTCAACCACCCGATCAAACGGCACATCCTGATGCCCGAACACATCCAACACACCCGACCGAACCCGCCCCAACAAACCACGGAACGACGGCCGACCCGACAAATCCCCACGCACCACAACCGTATTCACAAAAAACCCGATCAAATCCTCCAACTCAGGCGCACCCCGATTAGCCACAAACGTCCCCACCACCACATCCTCCACCCCCGCATACCGCCCCAACACAACATCCAACCCCGCCAACAACCCCATAAAAACAGTCGCACCCTCACCCCGACACAACTCCCCCAACCCCACCGACAACCCCACCGGAAACTCAAACCGCTCCCGATCCCCACCACCACCACGACCCACCGACCGAGGCAAATCAGACGGCAAATCCAACACCGCAGGAGCACCCGCCAAATACCCCCGCCAAAACTCCAACTGCCCCTCCAACACCCCACCCGACAACCACTGCCGCTCCCACACCGCAAAATCAGCAAACTGCACCGGCAACACCGGCAAAGGCGAACCCTCACCCCGCACAAACGCCCCATACAACACCGACAACTCACGCAACAAAACCGAACCCGACCACCCATCAAAAACAATATGATGAGCCGACACCAACAACACATGCTCACCCTCAGAAACCCGCAACAACACCCACCTCACCAACGGCCCCACCGCCACATCAAACGGCCGCAACCCCGCCTCACGCACCCACCGCGCCACCTCACCAGCCCGAACACCAACCCCCAACCCCGACAAATCAACCAACGGAACATCCACCACCCCCACCCCACCAATCACCTGCACCGGCTCCCCATCCACCGCCACAAACCGCGTACGCAACACCTCATGCCGCGCCACCACCTCATTCACCGCACCAACCAACGCCCCCACATCCAAACCACCCACCAACCGCAACGGCCACACCACGTTGTAATCCACACCACCCGGCACCAACCGATCCACAAACCACAACCGCCGCTGCCCCAGGGAAACGGGGGCGAAGCGGCTGTCCGGGTCGCCGTCGGCCAGCAGTTCGGCGAGCACCTGGAGGCGGTCCGCCGACCCGGTCTGCTCGGTCGTGGGCGCCTGGTCGTCGAAGCTCGTCATCACGACTCCTGGGTGCGGTCGGTACCTTCGCGGCGGACGGCGGCGGGTGCGCCACCGGTGGTCCGTTGGAGCAGGTTGGCGATGCCGGGCGCGGCACCGGCGTCGAGCAGGCCGGCGAGCAGTTCGTCGCCGGTGGCGCGGCGCAGCGCCGGCATCGCCGGCCGGGCCGGTGCCGTACCGGTCGCCGCCGGGTCGGCCGCCCCGGCGGCGGGTGGTTGCGGCAGCGCGGCGGCGAACGCCGACAGCCGCGGCAGCTCGAACACCTGGCGCAGCCGTACGTCGGGACCCAGCTCACGGCGCAGCCGGGCGACCACCTGGGTGGCCAGCAGCGAGTGCCCGCCCAGGGCGAAGAAGTCGTCGTCCGGGCCGACCCGCTCGACACCGAGGACCTCGCACCACACCCGGGCGACGAGCCGCTCCGCGGCGGTACGCGGGGCCGGCCCGACCGGCGCGGCCGGGGGCGGCGGCGGCTCGGGCAGCGCCGTCCGGTCGATCTTGTCGGTGCCGGTCCGGGGCAGGGCGGCGACCACCAGCCAGCCGGTCGGGACCAGGTAGGCGGGCAGCAGCTCACCGAGCCGTTCACGCAGCCGCCGGTCCAGGTCGGGCGCTGGCGCCGACACCGGCTCGACGTACGCGAACAGCTCGTGGTCGCCACGCGCGGTGGGCCGGGCGACGACCACCGCGTGGCGCACCTCGGGCAGGGTGGTCAGCGCCGCCTCGACCTCGCCCGGCTCGATCCGGTGGCCGCGGATCTTGACCTGGGCGTCGACCCGGCCGCAGAACTCGAGCTGCCCGTCGGGCAGCGTGCGGGCCAGGTCGCCGGTGCGGTAGAGGCGCTCACCGGCACCGAACGGGCTGGGCACGAACCGGTCGGCGGTCAGCTCCGGCCGGCCGAGGTAGCCGCGGGCCAGGCCGGCGCCGCCGACGTAGACCGCGCCGACCACACCGGCCGGCACCGGTGCCAGCTCGGCGTCGAGGACGTGGACGGCGGAGCCGGCGACCGGCGGGCCGATCGGCACCCGGGTGGTCACCTGCGGCACGTCCGGCCCGGACAGTGCCGCCAGCGTGGTCGCGATGCTGGTCTCGGTGGGTCCGTACGCGTTGGACAGCCGGGCGTGCGGCGCCAGCCGGCGCCAGGCGGCGATCCGGGCCGGGGTGGTCGCCTCGCCACCGATCGCCACCACCCGCAGCCCGGCCGGCGGCCGCAGGCCGTCGCGCTCGCACTCGGCGACCAGCTCGTGGAAGTACGCGGTCGGCAGGTGTACGACGGTGACACCGAGCCGCTCGCAGGCGGCGAAGAACTCACGCGCGGTGTCGATCATGTCGTCGGCGCGCAGCACCAGGCAGCCGCCGGTGGCCAGGCAGGGCCAGATCTCCTCGGCGCTGACGTCGAACATCAGCGCGGTGAACTGGAGCACCCGGTCGGCGGCGGTCAGGCCGTACTCGGCCCGGTCGGCGGCGGCGTAGTTCGCCACGCCCCGGTGCGGGACGAGGACGCCCTTGGGCCGGCCGGTGGAGCCGGAGGTGTACATGACGTACGCCAGGTCGTCGGGTTCGACCTGGACGTCCGGCGCGGCGGCGGCGATCGACGGCGGCACCGGCTCGACGGCCAGCACCGGCGGTCCGCCGGCCGGCAGCACCGCCCGCAACTCCGGTTCGACCAGTACGGCGGCCGGGGCGGCGTCGGCGAGCAGGGCGGCGATCCGGCCGGGCGGGCTGTCGGGGTCCAGCGGCAGGTAGGCGGCGCCGGTCCGCAGGACGCCGAGCAGCCCGGCGACCGCGGCCGGCGAGCGCCGGCACAGCAGCGCCACCAGGTCGCCGCGGCGTACCCCGGCGGCGTGCAGCCGGGCGGCGACGTCGCCGGACCAGGCGCGCAGCTCCCGGTAGTCGTAGCCGACGCCGGTCGCGGCGTCGAGCAGCGCCGGCGCGTCCGGGGACCGCTCGGCCGTCGCGGCGAACACGTCGGTCAGCGTGGCCGGTGGCGCGGCCTGTTCCCGCCGGTCGGCGGCGGCCAGGATCCGGTCGCGTTCGGCGGCGGTCATCAGCGGCAGCGCGCCGACCGGCCGGTCCGGGTCGGCGACCACGCCGGCCAGGACCGCCTGGTACGCGGCCAGCAGCCGGCCCACCGTGTCGGCGGTGAACAGGTCGGTGGCGTACTCGGCGACCAGCCGCAGTTCGTCGCCGTCGACGACGGAGACGCTGAAGTCGAACAGCGAGATCCGCCGGTCGAGCACCGGTACGTCGGTGGCGCGTACGCCGGGCAGCCGCAGCGCGCCGAGCCCGCCCGGCTGCACGTCGAACATCACCTGGAAGACCGGGTGGTAGCTGGGTTCGCGGTCCGGGCGCAGCGCCTGCACGACCTGCTCGAACGGCAGGTCGGCGTGGGACTGGGCGTCGGCGACGACGGTGCGGGTCCGGGCCAGCAGGTCGCGGAAGGTCGGCTCGCCGCGCAGGTCGACGCGCAGCGCGACGGTGTTGGTGAAGAAGCCGACGAGCCGTTCCAGCTCGACCCGGCCGCGCCCGCCGACGGCGGTGCCGACGACCAGGTCGTCGACGCCGGTGTGCCGGTGCAGGACCACCGCGAACGCGGCGAGCAGGGTCATGAACGGTGTCGCGCGTTCCCGGCGGGCCAGGTCGCGTACCGCGCCCGCGAGGTCGTCGGGGACGACCGCCTCGAGCAGCGCGCCGGCGTAGCTCTGCGTCGCCGGGCGGGGGTGGTCGGTGGGCAGGTCGAGCAGCGGGGCGGCGCCGTCGAGCCGCTGCCGCCAGTGGTCGAGCTGGTCGGCGAGGCCGCCGTCGGCGAGCACGTCGCGCTGCCACAGGGCGAAGTCGGCGTACTGCAGCGGCAGGTCGGGCAGGTCGGCCGGGCGGTGCTGGACGGCGGCGAGGTATGCCTCGGAGACCTCGCCGAACAGCACCTCGGCGGACCAGCCGTCGCAGACGGCGTGGTGCAGGGTGAGCAGCCAGGCGTGGTCGTCGTCGGCGAAGCGGAGCAGGTCGCTGCGCAGCAGCGGGCCGGTGGCCAGGTCGAACGCGGTCCGGGCGTGTTCGGCGGCGCGGCCGCTGGCGGTGCCGGCCCGGTCGGTCGCCGGCACCGACGTCAGGTCGGTCACCCGGGTCGGCACCTCGACCGACGCGGTGATCACCTGGCGGGGCTGGCCGTCGACGGCGCGCAGCGTGGTCCGCAGTGCCTCGTGCCGGTCGACGACCGTCTGCACGGCGGCGGCCAGCGCGTCGGGGCGCAGCGGGCCGCGCAGCCGGACCGCGAAGTGCACGTTGTAGAGCGGGTTGCCGGGTTCGAGCTGGTCGAAGAACCACAGGCGTTCCTGGCCGGACGACGCGGGCAGCGCCTCGACCGGGCCGCCGGCGGTCACCGGCCGTCCTCGGCCGGCACCGGCCCGGCGTCGTCGAACGCCGACGCCGCGACCGTGAACGCCTGCCGGGCCCGGGGCACCAGGGCCGGGCCGGTACGGGCCGGGGTCCGCTCGGCGGCCGCGCCGGCCCGCCGGGCCAGCCCGGCGACGGTGGGCGCGGCCAGCAGGTCGCGGACCGACAGCGGTACGCCGAGCACCGCCAGCAGCCGGGCGGTGACCTGGGCGGCGAGCAGCGAGTGCCCGCCGAGGTCGAAGAAGTCGTCGTCGGCGCCGACGGCCGGCAGCCCGAGCACGTCGCACCACACGTCGGCGACCTGCTGCTCGACGCCGGGCGCGGGTGGGCGGGAGCCGCCCGGTGCCGCCTCGACACTGCCCGGGTCGGGCAGCGCCCGGCGGTCCACCTTGCCGCTGGTGGTGCGGGGCAGTTCGGGCAGCACCTGGATCGCCGCCGGCACCAGGTAGGCGGGCAGCATGCCGCGCAGGAAGTCGCGCAGGTTCGCCGGGTCGGGCGGGGTCGGGCCGTTGCCGGTGACGTACCCGACCAGCCGGACGCCGGTGCGGTCGGTGTGCGCGACCACGACCGCGTCACCGACGGACGGTTCGCCGCGCAGGGCGTGCTCGACCTCGCCGGGCTCCACCCGGAAGCCTCTGATCTTGACCTGGTGGTCGATCCGGCCGAGGAACTCGATGCCGCCGTCGGGCCGGAACCGGCCCCGGTCGCCGGTGGCGTAGAGGCGGGCACCGGGCCGGGTGCCGGACGGGTCGGGGCGGAACCGTTCCGCGGTCAGGTCGGGCCGGCCGTGGTAGCCGCGGGCCACCCCGACCCCGCCGAGGAAGACCTCGCCGACGGCGCCGACCGGCACCGGCCGGCCCGCCGCGTCCAGCACGTACGCCTCGACCTCCGGCAGCGGTTCGCCGATCGGCAGCGGCTGGTCGTCGGTGTCGAGGCCGCCGGCCGGGCCCAGCTCGCGCAGGGTGTTGCCGATGGTGACCTCGGTGACGCCGTAGACGTTGAGCAGCCGGGTGTTCGGGCCGAGGACCTCGCGGAACCGCCGGTGGTCGGTGGTCGTCCACGCCTCGCCGCCGATCGCCGCCAGGCGCAACGTCGTCAACCGGGAACCGGTCGCGCGCAGGTGGCTGGCGAGCAGGTTCATCACCGACGGCAGGAGTTCGACGGTGTCGACGCCGTACTCGCGGATCACCCGCAGCAGCGCGGCCGGCTCGAGGGCCGCCTCCGGCGGGCAGAGGACCAGCCGGCCGCCGGAGAGCAGGGCCCGGACCACGTCGCCGGTGCAGACGTCGAAGGCGAGGGCGGCGAGCTGGAGGTGGGTGCCGGGGTGCAGGTCCAGGTCGTAGGCGCTGCGCCAGGCAGCGTACTTGCTGGCCAGGGCGCGGTGCGAGATCCCGACCGCCTTCGGCCGGCCGGTCGACCCGGAGGTGTAGATCAGGTAGGCGAGCTGGTCGGGGTCGACCGCGACACCGGGGTCGTGCTCCGGTGCGGTGCGCAGCGCCGGGTCGTCCGGGCGGACCAGCAGCGGTCCGGCGGCGGCCGGGTCACTGCCGACCGGGGCGCCGTCGGTCGGTCCGGTGGTGCCGGGCAGGTCGGCGCGGACGGTGACCAGGGCGCGCGGGCCGGCGTCGGCGAGCAGGCCGGCCAGCCGGTCGGCGGGGCTGTCCGGGTCCAGCGGCAGGTAGGCGGCACCGGCCTTGAGCACGCCCAGGACGCTGGAGACCCAGTCGACGCCGCGCGGCAGGCAGATGGCGACCAGGTCCTCGGTGCCGACACCACGGTCGCGCAGCAGGTGGGCGAACCGGTTGGCGCGCCGGTCGAGTTCGGCGTAGGAGACGGCCCCGACGCCCGGGTGCAGGACCGCCTCGGCGTCACCCCGGTCGGCGGCGACCCGGGCGAACATCCGGTGCACCGCCGGGTCGTCGGCACCGGTGGCCGGTGGCGCGGCCGGGGCGGCCGGGATCGCCGCAGTGCCCATCGGCAGGTCGCTGATCCGGCGGGCCGGGTCGGTCAGCGCGGCGCGCAGCAGGGCGACGTACGCGTCGAAGAACCGGGCGATGGTGGCCGGGTCGAACAGGTCGCTGCGGTACTCCCAGATCATCGTGATCCGCTGGTCGCGCTCGTGCGCCGGCACCCCGATCTGGCGTTCGGCGCGCGGCACGACCAGCACCGACAGGTCGAGCTTGGCGGTGCCGTTGTGCCGCTCCAGGTAGGACGCCGAGATCGGGCCGCTGGACAGCGGCACCAGCGGCGCGTCGTCGAAGTTCATCATCGCGGCGAACATCGGGTTGTGGCCGGGGCGGCGCGGCGGCGCCAGCTCGCGCACCAGGTGCACGAACGGCAGGTGCTGGTGGGCCTGGGCGTCGAGGGCGACCGCGCGGACCTCGTCGACGACGTCGGTGAACCGCCGCCGGCCGGGCACCTCCAGCCGCAGCACCACCGGGTTGACGAACATGCCGAGGATGCCCTCGGTGCCGGGGATCGCCCGGTTGCCGTACGCCGACCCGACGCTGAGCTCGTCCTGTCCGGTGAACCGGTGCAGCATGGCCGCGTACCCGGCCATCATCGTGATGAACAGGGTGACGCCGCGGCGGCGGCTGAACTCGCGCACCGCCGCGCACAGGTCGGCGGGCAGTTCGGCGCGGTGCACCGCGCCCGGTGCCGGGTTGTCGCCGGAACGCGGGTGGTCGTACGGCAGGTCGAGCCGGTCCGGGGCGCCGGCGAGCCGGTCGGCCCAGTGGTCGAACTGGGCGCGCAGTGCCGGGCCGGGCAGGGCGGCGCGCTGCCAGTGCACGAAGTCGAGGTACTGCAGGCGCGGCTCGGCCGGGGCGGGCGCCCAGCCGGCGACCGCGGCGTAGTTGGCCAGCAGCTCGTCCATCAGCACCGCGAACGACCATCCGTCGTGGATGATGTGGTGCTCGACGAGGACCAGCTCGTACTCCTCGTCGGCCAGGCGCAGCAGCAGCCAGCGCAGCAGCGGCAGCCGGGACACGTCGAACGGCACCCGGATCTCGGCGGCGACGACGTGCTCGGCGGCGCCGGCCGGGTCGGGGGTGTAGCGCAGGTCGCGGGTCGCGACCCGGACCCGGTAGGGCGGGTGGATGAGCTGGACCGGGTCGCCGTCGCGGGTGATCACGGTGGTGCGCAGGATCTCGTGCCGGCGGACCACTTCGGACAGCGCCGCCTCGAGCAGGCGTACGTCGACCGGGCCGTGCAGCCGGATCGTCGTCGGCGCGTTGTAGGCGACGTTGCCGGGCGTAAGCTGCTCGAAGAACCAGATCTGCTCCTGCATCACCGACAGCGGCGCGGTGCGCCGGTCGCCGTCGTAGCGGGTCAGCTCCGGCAGGGCCGGGGCGCCGGCGGTGTCACCGGCGCGGGCCGCCTCGACCCGCGGGGCCAGCCCGGCGACGGTCGGGTTGGCCAGCAGTTCGTGCAGCGGCAGCTCGACGCCGAGGTCGGCGCGCAGGTCGGCCTGGATGCGGGCGGCGAGCAGCGAGGTGCCGCCGAGGTCGAGGAAGGTGTCGTCGACGCCGATGCCGGGCAGGTCCAGCACCCGCGCCCAGATCCGCCGGATGCTCGCGGTGGTCGGGTCGGCGGGCTCGTCGCCGGCCGGTGCGGTGTCCGCCGGTGCGGCCGGGGCCGGGGTGAGCGCGGCCAGCGCGGCCCGGTCGACCTTGCCGCCGGGGGTGACCGGCAGCCGGTCCAGCCGGTGCCAGACGGCCGGCACCATCCACGCCGGCAGCCGCCCGGTCAGCCAGGCGGTCAGCGCCGCCGGCTCCGGGCCGTCGGTGCCGTCGACCCCGGCCAGGTACGCCGTCAGCCGGCCGCCGCCGGCGAGGACCGCCGCCTGGGCGACGTCGGGGTGCCCGGCCAGGACGGCCTCGATCTCGGCCGGCTCGATCCGGAACCCGCGTACCTTCACCTGGTCGTCGACCCGGCCCAGGAACGTCAGGTCGGCGGCGTCGGCGGCGCGCCGGACCCGGTCGCCGGTCCGGTACATCCGGGCGCCGGGCGGACCCCACGGGTCGGGCACGAACCGTTCGGCGGTCAGGTCGGGGCGGCCGAGGTAGCCGCGGGCCAGGGCGGTGCCGCCGATGTACAGCTCGCCGCTGCCGGTGCCGGCCAGGTCGGCGTCGAGCACGTGCAGGACGCGGGGGCCGACGGCGGCGCCGATCGGCACGGTGTCCGCCCCGGCGGTGTCGCCGGACCGGTGCACCGACGCGGTCATCACCGTCTCGGTCGGACCGTACGCGTTGAGGACCGGCGGCCCGTCCGGGCCGACGGCGGCCCGCCAGCGGTCGACGGCGGCGGCGGGCAGCGCCTCGCCGCCGGCGAGGACCGCGCGCAGCGTGCCGACGGCGGCGGGCAGCAGCCCGGCGTGGCGGGCGGTGGCCAGTTCGGTGAACAGCGCGGTCGGCAGGTCGGCGACGGTCACCGCGTGCGTGCGCAGCGCCGCGCACACCTCGGCCGGCCCCCAGACCCGGTCGTCGCGCAGGACGACCCGGGCACCGGCGGCGAGGCCGGCGAAGAGCTGCTCGACGGCGACGTCGAAGCCGTGCCCGGCCATCTGGAGGACCACGTCGTCCGGGGTCAGCCCGAGGTGGGCGACCATCGACCGGATGTGGGCGGCGGCGGCGCGGTGCTCGACCACCACGCCCTTGGGCACGCCGGTGGAGCCGGAGGTGTAGATGACGTACGCGGCGGTGTCCGGGTCGACGCCGTCGCCGGCCACGTCGACGGCCGGGCCGGTGCCGGCCGGGTCGACGACCGTCACGGCGGTGCCGGTGACGGCGGTCGCGGTCTCGGTCCCGGCGACGACGACGCGTACGCCGGCGTCGGCGATCAGCGCGGCGACGCGCGACGGCGGCAGGTCGGCGGTCAGCGGCAGGTAGGCCGCCCCGGCCTTCAGCACGCCGAGGATCGCCACGACGAGTTCGGGGCCGCGGGCGGTGCAGACCCCGACGATGTCCTCGGGGCCGGTGCCGGCGGCCCGCAGCCGGGCCGCCAGGGCGGTGGCGCGGTCGTCGAGTTCGGCGTACGTCAGCCGCAGCGACCCGCATTCCACCGCGCATGCGTCGGGACGGGCGACGGCGTGCCCGGCCACCAGGCCGTGCAGCGTCTGCGCGACGTCGAGACTG
Organism: Polymorphospora sp. NPDC050346; assembly: GCF_040655695.1. NCBI lineage: Bacteria > Bacillati > Actinomycetota > Actinomycetes > Micromonosporales > Micromonosporaceae > Polymorphospora > Polymorphospora sp. NPDC050346. The sequence continues at coordinate 56,615 of NZ_JBFAKM010000003.1, forward strand.
GCTGTCATGTCCTCAACTCCAGTTCCCCGTGTGCGGCCGGCCGGTGACCGGACGCCCGGCGGCGGGACGGCGACCCGTCGGGACCGGCGGGAACGGATGGGCGGCCGGATACACCGGCCGCCGCGTCCGGCACGGTCGGTCGGCACCGGACGGGTCCCCCGGTGGGCGCGCGTCCCGCACGCATGTGGCGCGCGGTATGCGGATACGAGAGTTCGGGACCGGTGACAGACCTGACAAGCCGCTGGCGACTAGTCGCCAGCGCGTTGACCCTCCACACCGGCTCGGCTCGGATTGGGGCATGGGTAGGGGGGCGACCGTCGAGGTCAACGGGGTGACGCTGGCATACCGACGGCACGGTGCCGGACCACCGGTCCTGCTGGTCGCCCCGGCGGCGGCCCGGGCCGCGCTGTGGGACATGCACCAGGTGCCGGCACTGGTCGCCGCCGGATACGAGGTGATCACCTTCGACAACCGGGGCACCGTGCCATCCAGCTCCCCGCCGGGGCCGTACCGGCTGGCCGAACTCGTCGCCGACACCGCCGGGCTGATCCGCGCGCTCGGCATCGGGCCGTGCCGGGTCGCCGGCTCGTCGCTGGGCGCGATGGTCGCGCAGGAGCTGGCCCTGGTCCGCCCCGACCTGGTGACCGGCATCGCCCTGTTGGGCACCCGGGGCCGGCTGACCCACTACCTGCGGGCGCTGACCACGGCCACGGCGCAGGCGGTCCGGCACGCCGACACGGTGCCGGCCGGCTATGCGGCGGTGACCGGGATGGGCAACCTGTTCGGGCAGCGGACGCTGGCCGACGACAAGTTCGCCGCCGAGTGGCTGGCGCTGGCCGAGGCGTTCCCGGTCGCCGGTGACGGGCCGGCCAGCCAGTACGACGCGGCGGCGATCCCGGACCGGCTGGCCGCGCTGTCGGCGGTGGCGACGCCGACCCTGGTGATGGCGTTCGAGCAGGACGTGATCACGCCGGTGGAGCTGTGCCGGGAGGTGGCCGGCGCGATCACGGGCAGCACCTACGTCGAGGTCAAGGAGTGCGGCCACTTCGGCTTCCTGGAGCGCCCCGACGAGGTCAACGCCCACGTGATCAACTTCTTCGACAGCCTGGCCACCCCGGCCTGGTGAACCGTCGGCCGCGCGCCCGGCCCCGCGCACGATCCGCGTGATCAGGGAGTTCGGCGGGCGACCCACCGACGACACGCCCGTACCGGTCCCTGATCACGGGGATCAAGGAACCGGTACGGGGGCGGTCAGGCGGGGGCGAAGACGTACGGGGCCGGCGGCTGCCCGGCGCGCAGCACGAGCAGCCGGCCGGACTCGCCGTCGACCAGTTCACCGAGCACCGCCTCCGCCACCGCGTCGGCGGTGAGCATCGGCCCGCCGGTGACCAGGTGCCGGTGCGGCCCGAGGAAGCCGGTGTCGACGAAGTCCGGGCAGATCGCGGAGATCCGGATGCCCTGCCCGGCCAGGCTCGGGGCCAGCGCCCGGACCAGACCGACGACGGCGTGCTTGGTCATCGCGTAGACCGGGTCGAGGTCGAACCCGGTCAGCCCGGCGATCGACGAGGTGACCAGCACCGCTCCCCCGCCGGCCCGGCGCAGGGCCGGGATCGCGGCCCGTACGCCGAAGACCACCGCGTCGATGTTCACGCCGGTGACGGCCCGGTAGCGGGCCTCGTCGAGTTCGGTGAGGTCGGGCGTGCCGGACAGCATGCCGGCGTTGAGGTGCACCAGGTCGAGCCGGCCGTGTACGGCCTCGGCGCGGGCGAAGGCGGTCCGGGTGCCCTCCGGGGCGGCGAGGTCGGCGCGGACGGCGGTGCCGCCGACCTCGGCCGCGACCGACCGGGCGGCGGCGCCGTCCCGGTCGGCCACGACGACGGCGGCACCGGCGGCGGACAGCCGGCGGGCGACCGCCGCGCCGATGCCGTTGCCGCCGCCGGTGACCAGGGCGACCCGGCCGGCGAGCGGGGTGCCGGTCACGCCGGCCCCGTGCGGTCGGCCGGGGCGAGGCACCACTCGAGGACGGCCATGGCGCTGTGCAGCTTGTTGTCGGCCTGGTCGAAGGCGATGCTGGCGGGCCCGTCGAGGACGTCGCCGGTCACCTCCTCGCCACGGTGCGCCGGCAGGTCGTGCATGAAGATCGCGCCCGGCTGCCCGGCGAGCACCCGCGCGTCGATCCGGAACGGTTCGAACCGGGTCCGCCAGTCGGGGTCCGGCTTGTTGGTGCCGGTCGTCTGCCACCGGGTGGTGTAGACGACGTCGGCGTCCTGGCACGGGGTCATGTCGTGGTGCTCGACCAGCGTCGACCCGGACCGCTTGGCCAGCACCATCGCCTCCTCGACGACGTCGGGCGGCAGCCCGTACCCGGCCGGGGTGTTCAGGTGCAGCGTGGTGCCGGGGAACCGGGGCAGCGCCAGGGCGAGCGCGACGGCGGTGTTGTTGCCCTCGCCGATGTACCGGACGGTGACCCCGTCGACCCGCCCGAAGTGCTGGGCGATCGTGGTCAGGTCGGTCAGCGCCTGGGTGGGGTGCTCCCGGGCACTCATCGCGTTGACGACCGCCATCCGGTCCTGCGCGGCGAAGGTGGCCAGTTCGGTCTCGGTGCCGCTGGTGCGGGCGACGAAACCGTCGAGCATCCCGGACAGCACCCGGGCCGTGTCGGCGGCCGTCTCCCCGGTGTTCTCCTGCAGGTCGGCCGGACCGTACGAGATGAGCGACGCGCCGAGTCGCAGCGCGCCGGCCGAGAAGGCGGTCCGGGTCCGGGTCGAGGTCTTGCGGAAGTAGACGCCGACCACCCGGCCGGCCAGCGGCCGGGTGGCCTCGACGGCCGACCGGTTCCGGGCGATCGCCGCCCCCCGGTCGACCAGCTGCCGCAGTTCGTCGTTGTCCAGGTCCGATATGGACAGCAGATGACGCATCCCGCCCCCTCAGTGGTTGCGGGCCGGTGGCTGCTGCCGGGGCAGCACCCAACCCTGGTTGGCCGAGGCCACGCCGGCCTGGAAGCGGCTCATGACCCCCAGGTGCTCCAGCAGTTCGGAGACCCGCCGGCTGAAGGTGCGCGGCGACATCCCGAGGCGCTGGCTCGCGGTCACGTCGGTGGCGCCGGTCATGAGCTGGGCCAGGATCGGGAGCAGGTGGTCCGGGGGCGGCTCGACGCTGCCCGGCGGGGCGGTGAGGATGTTGCGCTGGGCGGGGGGCTGCGGTGCCCGTACCCCGGCCGGGGCCGTGGCCGGCGGCCAGACCGGGGGGACCCGGACCTGGCCGCCGGCCACGCGGGCCCGGTCGGCGGGCACGACGGGACGCGGCGGCGCGGCGGGCCGGTCGTTCCAGGGCTTACGGGTGTCCGAAGTGGTGCCGCCCCGGGCGCCGGCCGCGGGGTCCATGGTGGTCATTTGCGGGCGGCCGGCGAGCGCGGGCTGCCGGACGAGTTGTCTGGGCCGGATGGCGTCAGGCAAGGAAAGCCTCCACATAGGCAAGCTGTAGCCGGTCATGGGTACAAACCAGTTATGGGACGCGAACAAAGGCTTGATCATGATTGATCGACCTGATCTAAACATCAGCGAAAGCCGCTGTCCTTGTCGTTCTCTCTCGATCCGCTCTACACCGCGTCTTGGCGGAGAGAGCAAGTGGACGACTATCACAAGGCAGACGTCCTGCCGTAAAGCGACATAGGCGGCAGGGACAGGATCTCGGGCATCGTCCGGGTACGGATGAAGGCAGCGACCACCCACTTCGTGAAGTAAAGAAGTACCGACGACTAAATGGCGACGACAACCGGCGAAACGGATCAGGATTCCGTTCCGGCCCCTTCCAGGGCGGCCCGTTCCCGGGCGAAGAGCCGGCAGAGTCCATCGATTCGGTAACGCAATCCGTCGGACCGCGAACCGGGTACCGGGTGGACCAGCCGTACGTCGACCAGATCCTCGGTCAGCTCGTCGGCGCAGCCGCCGATCAGCTCGCTGGCCTCGCGGACCGTGAACTCGGCCCGGTCCAGCGACCCGAGCGCGCGGAACAGCTGGCGGGCCCGGGGGTCGAGGCGGATGTAGCTCGACGCGATCGCGGCCCGTACGTCGAGGTCGCCGAAGGACATCGCGTCCAGGCGCCGGGTCTCGTCCTCCACGGCCGCCAGGAACCGGGCCAGCGACCAGTGCGGGCGGGCGGCCAGCCGGGCACCGACCGCGCGTACGGCCAGCGGCAGACCCTCGCACCGGTCGACGATGCGGGCCGGCAGCCCCGGCTCGGCGTCGATCCGGTCCCGGCCGACGGTCTCGACCAGCAGCCGGATCATGTCGGTCTCGCCCAGCGCCGGCAGGTCCAGGTGCCGTACGCCGTCCAGCGCGGTCAGCCGGCGGCGGCTGGTGACCAGGGTGGCCCCGCCCGGTGCCGCCGGCAGCAGCGGGCGGACCTGCGCCTCCGACTCGGCGTCGTCGATGACGAGGATGGCCCGGCGGTCGGCCATCCGGGCGCGGTAGAGCGCGGACCGCTCCTCCAGCGTCTCCGGCACCTCCCGCTCCGGCACACCCAGGCCGCGCAGGAACCGGTGCAGGATGGCGTTCGGGTCGGCCTTGCCGCCGGCCCAGGTGAAGAGCTGCCCGTCCGGTACGTCGTCGACGAGCAGGTGCGCGATCCGCACGGCGAGCGCGGTCTTGCCGACGCCGGGCCCGCCGGCGATGGCGACCACCCGGGGCAGTTGGGAGTCGTCCGGCCCGCGCAGGTAGTTGAGGAGTTCGCTGGTCTCCGGGCAGCGCCCGACCAGGTGGACCGAGTCGCGCGGCAGGTCCCTGGGCACGTGTAACCCGACGGTCGCGCGGGGCCGCCCGGCAGCCGGCGCGGGGTCGGTGGCCGCGTCGGAGAGCAGGATGGCGCGGTGCAGTTCCTTGAGTTCGCGGCTCGGCTCCAGGCCCGCGCCGTCGACCATGGTGCGGTGGCCGTCGCGGTAGGCGGCGACCGCCTCGGCGCGCCGGCCGGAGCGGTGCAGCGCCTGCATCAGGTGCAGCCGCAGCCGTTCCCGGTACGGGTGGGCGGCGACGAGTTCCCGCAGTTCGGCGACGACCTGTACGTGCAGGCCGAGGTTGAGTTCGATCTCGATGCGCTGTTCGATCGCGGCGAGCCGCCGCTCCTCGACCGCCTCGGCCTCGATGCCGACCCCGGGGGCGTTGACGTTGGCGAAGACCGGCCCGCGGAAGAGGGCGAGCGCCTCGCGCAACTCCTTGACCGCCTCGCGGGCCCGGCCGGCGGCCAGCAGGGCGCCGCCGTGCTTGACCCGACGCTCGAAGACCAGCAGGTCGACGGCCTCCGGGTCGACGATCAGGCCGTACCCGCCGGCGCGGGTGATCAGCTGTGGCCGGGCGGTGGGCGCCGGGGAGGTCTCCCCGGTCCCGTGCAGGAGTTGGCGTAGCCGCCAGATCCGGGTCTGCACCTGCCCGAGTGCCGTCTCCGGCGGTTTCTCCCACAGCGCGGAAATGATTCGGTCGGCACTGACAAAGTTGTTGGAGTTGAGCAGCAGCATCGCGAGCAGGCCACGCTGAAGTGGCCCGCCGGCGGGCAGGACCCGCTGGCCCACCTCGATTTCCAACGGGCCGAAGCACCGGAACCCGACATGCCGCATAGAGAGATCTATACCACCCGACCCACAATCGGGCGCGGTTCACGGCCAGGACGACCCCCGTCGGGGTAGTCCGTTCGCCGGTCACTAATCATCTGCTAGCGGACAATACGCAATAGCTCGTCACCTTAGGTGATGCGACAGTGACTCCTGGTCGACATATTTCTAGGTTTCCACCTAATTAACAACTTCTCCGACTCCACTGTCCAGATGGTGGCGACGAATCGTCAGAATCACCAACCTGAATCGTCTAAGCCGATAGCGCTCCCACCCACGCGCTTAATGAACTCCCTGGCGAGTAGTCGCCAAAGGCTGTCGCGGCGCACGGCCGAGCGTCGATCCTGCGTTGGCGATCGGAACCGGCTCTGACCGGGCATCAGCATCCCACCAGCGTGGGGATCCCGCAGTGAGGAGTCACCGTGCTGTCACGGGTCGAGCACCTGGAATCGACTCTCGTCCCCACACCCACCACCTCGATCGTGACGCAATGGCAGGGACGGACGCACCATCTGCGCCTCAAGCACGAGTCGTTCAACCCGTCCGGGTCCATCAAGGACCGCACCGCCGCCGGGCTGCTGATGGCCATGGACCGGCGCAGCCCACTGCTGCCGGGCACGGTGGTCGTCGAGTCGACCTCCGGCAACCTCGGGCTCGGCATGGCCCGCCTGCTCGCCGGCCTCGACTGCCGGCTGATCGCGGTCATCGACCCCAAGACGCCGCCGGCCACCCGCGACGCGCTCACCAGAGCCGGCGTCCAGGTGCGCTTCGTCGACGAACCCGACGGGTACGGCGGATACCTGCTCACCCGGCTGCGCACCGTACACACCCTGTGCGCGACCAACCCCGGCTACCGCTGGCCCGACCAGTACGGCAGCTTCGCCAACCCGTGGATCCACCAGCTGACCACCGGGCCGGAGATCGCCGAACAGGGCGGCCCCGACCTCGACGCGGTCTACGTGGCGGTCTCCACCGGCGGCACCCTCGCCGGCATCTCGGCCCACCTGCGCACCCTCGACCGGCAGATCCGGATCGTCGCCGTCGACGCCCACGGGTCCCTGGTCACCGGCGCCCCGCCCGGCCGCCGCCTCATCGCCGGGATCGGGGCCAGCCGTCGCTCCTCGTTCCTGTCCGAGCACAGCTACGACGCCGCCACCTGGGTCGCCGACGCCGACGCCATCGCCGTCTGCCGCGTCTTCCTGGCCGACACCGGCGTCGCGCTCGGCGGCTCCTCCGGCTGCGTCCTGCACGCCTGCCTGGTCGACCTGGCCGGCGAGCAGCCGCCGACGAATCCCCTGTGCCTGTGTCCGGACGGCGGCGACCGCTACCGCGCGACGCTCTACGACGACGCCTGGCTCGACGAGGTCGGCGCCCGCGAAGAGGTGGAACTCGCCATGAAGAGGCTGCGCGCCGACGGCCTCCAGTTCAAGAATGGATAAACAGTGCTCGACCTACCCGGCTATCCCGACGCCGAGCTGCTCTACCTCTCCCGTGCGCATGTCATCGAGTGCCTGGACGGTGTCGACCCGGTGGCGGTCACCGCGGAGGCGCTGAGGCTGCACACCCTCGGTGACACGATCCTGCCCGACGAGGCGTACCTGCCGTGGCAGACGAAGGCCGGTCACTCGGCCCGCTCACTGGGCATGCCCGGTGCGATCCGCACCGATGACGGACTGGTCCTGGGCATGAAGGTGATCAACGCCAGCCTGGGCAACCCGGCGAACGGCCTGGCCCGCTCCCAGGGCCTGCTGATGATGCTCGACGCCGAGACCGCCTACCCGTGGGCGGTGATGGAGTCGGCGTACATCAGTGCCCTGCGCACCGCGGCGGTCACCGCGGTGGCCGCGCAGCGGCTCGGCCCCGACCCGATCGGCCGGCTGGCGGTGCTCGGCTGCGGCACTTTGGCCCAGGTGCACCTGCGGCTGCTGCCGTCGGTGCTGGAGAAGCTCGCCGAGATCAGCGTCTTCGACCTCGACCCGGCCCGGTCCGCCGGCCTGGCCGACGCGCTGCGGGCCGACCCGGACACCGGACACCTGGCGGTGACGAGCGCCGGCACGGCCCGCGAGTGTGTCGAGGGCGCCGACCTGGTGCTCGCCGTCACGGTCACCACCGAGGGCTACATCGCGTACGACTGGCTCAAGCCGGGCGCCCTGATCGCGCACGTCTCGCTCGACGACGTACTGCCCGAGGTGGTCACCCGGGCCGACCTGGTGTTCGTCGACGACTGGGGGCTGGTGAGCCACGACGACCGCCGCCTGCTCGGCCGGATGTGGCGGGCCGGCACCCTGCGCGACGCCGACGGGGCGTACCGGCCGGGGGCGACCCCCGACCCGGACGCCGCGCGGGTGCACGGCAGCCTCGGCGATGTCATCGCCGGGCGGCACCCGGGACGGTCCGCGCCCACCGACATCGTGCTCAGCAACCCGTTCGGAATGTCCATCCTCGACGTCGCGCTCGGCGCGGTGGTGGCCGAGACCGCGCGCGAGCGCGGCCTGGGCCTGCGCATCCCCCGCTGACCGGCACCACGGACCGTCGCCGTCCACCCAACAGTGGCCGGCCGGCAACGACCGCCGGCCGGCCGTCCGACGCGCCCAGGGAGCGACCCATGTTCCGCACCATGCTCAAGTCCAAGATCCACCGAGCCACCGTCACCCAGGCCGACCTGCACTACATCGGGTCGCTGACCATCGACGTCGACCTGATGCGGGCCGCCGACATCCTGCCCGGCGAACTGATCCACGTCGTCGACATCGACAACGGGGCCCGGCTGGAGACGTACGCGATCGAGGGGCCCGCCGGCTCCGGGGTCATCGGCATCAACGGCGCCGCCGCCCGGCTGGTGCACACCGGCGACCTCATCATCATCATCGGCTACGGGCTGGTCACCGACGAGGAGGCCCGCAGCCTGGAGCCGAAGGTGGTCCACGTCAACGGCAAGAACGAGATCATCTCGCTGCACTCGAACCCGGGCGTCTGAGCGGACCGCCGGCATCGGGGCCGGCGCGTCCGCCTCTCGCGGACCCGATCCGGCGGCTGGCCCGCCGGTCCGTCGTGGACCGGTCGGGCCAGCCGTTGGCAACTAGTCGCCATGACTATTTCTTGCCGGGTGCGACATGATCGAGGCACCTCGGGGATTGATTACGTTGTCGCTGTGTTGACCGACGGCAATCGCTCATCCGGCGTATCCGCCCAGTTCATCCGTGTCGCCAGGGAGTTCCCGGACCGGGTGGCGCTGCGTTTCCTTTCCGGTGACGATACCGTCACCGAGCGAACGTACGCGCAACTGCTGGCCGAATGCGAACCCGTCGCGGCCGCTCTGGCCGCCCGCTTCTCCCCCGGCGACCGGGCCCTGCTCCTGCTGCCGCCGACCGGGCCGCAGTTCGTCGCCGCCTTCCTCGGCACCGTGCACGCCGGCCTCGTCGCGGTGCCGGTGCCGCTGCCGGCGTCCGGCCGGCTGAACCGTGCCGGCGACCGGCTCGCCGCCATCGTCGCCGACTGCGACCCGGCCGTCGCGCTGGTCGCCGACGCCGCCGGCATCCCGGCCGGCACGCTGCCCGACGGGGTACGTGCCCTCGCGCTGGACGAGCTGCCGCCGGCCACCGTGACCGACCTGCCCGACCGCTCCCCCGACGAGATCGCGTTCCTGCAGTACTCGTCGGGCTCGACCGGGACGCCGAAGGCCGTCTGCAACACCCACGGCACGGTCCTGCACCAGGTCGGCCTGCTGACCGCGATGTGGGGAGCTCCGGAACCGGTCCACGTCGCCGGCTGGCTGCCGCTCTACCACGACATGGGCATGCTCCAGCAGGCGCTGCTGCCGCTGCTCACCGGCGGCGCCACCACGATGATGAGCCCGGCCACCTTCGCCGCCGACCCGGGACGCTGGCTGCGCGCGGCCAGCACCTACCGGGCCAACTGGATCGCCGGGCCGGACTTCGGCTTCGCCAGGTGCGTCGAGGCCATTCCCGCCGCCGAGGCCGCCACCCTCGACCTGTCCGCGATCCGGTACGTCGCCAACGGCGCCGAGCCGATCCGGGAGCAGACCGTACGCCGGTTCGCCGCGCACTTCGCCGCCGCCGGCCTGCCCGCCGAGGCGGTGACGCCCGCGTACGGGCTGGCCGAGGCGGTGCTCTGCGTGTCCAGCAGCCGGCGCCCGCGCGGCTTCCGGTCGGCCGACTTCGACCCGCGCGCGCTGGCCGAGGGCGTCGCCCGCAAGCCGGACGGCCCGGCCCGCCGGACGTTGGTGTCGTCCGGCAACTGGTTCCACGACCGCGAGGTGTCCATCGTGGACCCCCACACGGGCGCGGAACTGCCGGCGCGCGGCGTCGGCGAGATCTGGGTCGGCGGCCCCGGCCTGCCGACCGCGTACTGGGGCCGGCCGCAGGAGTCGGCCCGGACCTTCCAGGCGGTCCGCGCCGACGGGCGCGGCCCCTGGCTGCGCACCGGCGACCTGGGCTTCCTCGACGAAGACGGCGAACTGTTCGTCTGCGGCCGGCTGCGCGACCTGATCATCGTGCACGGCGCCAACCACCACCCGAACGACCTGGAACGCACCGTCGAGCAGCGGGTCGACGCGGTCGCCGTCGGCGGGGCGTGCGCGGTGCAGCCCGACGACGGCGACGCGGTGCTGGTCTTCGCCGAGGTCGACCGGCACCTGCCCGACGCGGCGCTCGTAGAGATCGCCGCCGAGATCCGGGCCCAGATCCACGACCGGCACGAGATCGTGGTCGCCGAGGTGGCCCTGGTGCGCCGGATGGCGCTGCCGAAGACGACCTCCGGCAAGATCCGCCGGACCGCTACGGCGGCCGCCGACCGCGCCGGCCGGCTGCCGGTCCTCCACCGCGACGCCCTCACCACCGCCACGGACGCCCTCACCACCGCCACCGACCCCGCCAACCCGGACGCCCGCGCCACCGACGGCGCGGCCACATCGTCCGCCGGCCCGGCCGGCTCCCCGGCCACCCAGAACCATCCGCCGGTCACCGCCGACGCCGCACCGGCCGCCGACCCCGCCGGCACGCTCGCCGTCGCGCACGAGACGCTGGGCGCGGTGCTGGGCCGCGACCGGGTGCCGATGGACACCGGCTTCGCCGAACTCGGCCTCGACTCCGTACGCGCCACCCGCTGGGCCGCCACCCTCGCCGAGCGGACCGGCCGGCCGGTCCCGGTGTCGATGCTCTTCCGGTATCCGACCCTGCGCCGGCTCGCCGCCGCGCTGGCCGGAGTACGTGCCGCCCCCGCGGCACCGGTGCCGGCCACCGCGCCGCCCGGCACCGACGCGGTCGCGGTCGTCGGGGTCGGCGTACGCCTCGCCGGCGGCATCGACAGTCTCGACGCGCTCGGGGCGCTCCTGCACGCCGCCGGCAGCACGCTGCGCCCGCCGCCGCCGGCCCGGGCCGACGACGGTGTCCCGCTCACCCTGCCCGGCGGCTACCTCGACCGGGTCGACACCTTCGACGCGGAGTTCTTCGGCATCGGCGGCGCGCAGGCCCGGGCGATGGACCCGCAGCAGCGGCTGCTGCTCGAGGTCGCCTGGCACGCGGTCGAGGACGCCGGCCTGGCCGCCCACCGGCTGCGCGGCACCCGGACCGGCGTCTTCGTCGGTCAGGGGCACCACGACTACGCCAGCCTCCCGCTGCGGATCGGCCGGCCCGACCTGATCCGGGCGATGCACGCCACCGGCAGCAGCATGAGCGCCACCGCCGGCCGGATCGCCCACCACCTCGGGCTGCGCGGCCCGGCCCTCACCGTCGACACCGCCTGCTCCGCCTCGCTGGTGGCCATCGACACCGCGCTGCGGCACCTCGCCGACGGCACCTGCGACCTCGCCCTGGCCGGCGGGGTGAGCCTCGCCCTGTCGCCGGAGACCGAGCGGGCCCTCGCCGACGCCGGCATGCTGTCGCCGGCCGGCCGCTGCGCGACCCTGTCCGCCGACGCCGACGGGTACGGCCGCGGCGAGGGCGCCGCCGTCCTGGTCCTCAAGCCGCTGGCCGCCGCCCGGCGTGACGGCGACCGGATCCTCGCCGTACTGCGTGGCAGCGCCGTCGCCCAGGACGGCGCCTCCTCCGGGCTGACCGTGCCCGACCCGGGCGCCCAGGCGGACGTGATCCGCGCCGCGCTCACCGCCGCCGGCCTCGGTGCCGGCGACGTCGACGCGGTCGAACTGCACGGCACCGGCACGCCGCTGGGCGACCCGGTGGAGATCAGCGGGCTCGCCGAGGTCTTCGCCGGCCGGGACCGGCCGCTGCTCGTCGGCTCGGTCAAGACCAACCTCGGCCACCTGGAGGCCGCCGCCGGTGTCGCCGGGGTGCTGCGGGCCATCGTCGCCCTGCGCGACCAGGTCTGGCCGGGCAGCCCCACGTTCACCGCCGCCAACCCGCGGCTCGCCGGCACCGGGCTGGACTACCGGTTCCCGGCCGGCACCGAGACGGTCGACCCGGACCGGCCGCTGCGCCGGGTCGGGGTCAGCTCGTTCGGGTTCACCGGGACCATCGCCCACCTGGTGGTGGAGGCCGCACCGGCACCGGCCACCGCCGCACCGGCCACCGACGGCGGGCCGGACCCGGCCGGCTGGGTCCCGCTCGCCGCTGCCGACCCCGACGCCGTACGCCTTCGGGCCGGCCGGCTCGCCGCCGCGCTGGAGGGGCTGGCCGCCGCCGACCGGGCCCGGCTGCTCGCCGGCTGGCGGCAGCGCCGCGACCACCTGCTGCCCTGGCGTGCCGTGCTCGACGCCACCGATCCGGCGACCCTGCCGGGGCGGCTCGCCGACCCGCCGGTGCCCGTACCGGCCCCGGCGCCGGGGCCGCTGGTGCTGCGGCTGCGCGACGGCGACCCGGTCGGCGCGCTGCTCGCCGGGCTGCGCCGCTGGCTGCCGGGCTGGGTCGCCCCGACCGGTGCCGGACCGGACTGGCGGCAACTGCTCGACGTGCTGCACGCGCTGGGACTCGGCCCGGACCTGGTACACGCCGACCCACGCTGGTACGCCGAGATCGGTGCCCACCCCGACGGCGTGCCGCCGCTGACCACCGAGGCGCAGCCGGGGCTCGTGCTGGCCGTCGGCGCCGCTTCGTCCGATGTAGACGGCGTCGTGACGCTGGCGGTCGGCGACGGCGGGCGGGCCGGTGTCGCCGAGGCGTACCGGCGCGGCGCCCCGCTGGACTGGACCGTCTTCGACCCACCGGCCGGCGCCGACCCGCGCCTGCCGGCGTACCCGTTCACCGCAAACCGGCACTGGTATCCGGTGGAACCGGCCGCCGCCGCGCCCGCCGCCGACCCGGCGGCACCGCTGACCCCGGACCGGATCCGGCACGACGTCGCCGAACTGATCGACCGTACGCCGGACAGCGTCGGCGCCGACGAGGACCTGGTCGCCGCCGGCCTCGACTCGGTACGCGTCATGGACCTGGCCGCCCGCTGGCGGCGGGCCGGCGCCGACGTGGCGTACGCCGACCTGCTCGCCCGCCCCACCCTGGCCGCCTGGTCACGGCGGCTGCTGGAGGCCCGCGACGAACCCGCCGCCGACCTTCCGGCCATCGTCGACGAGTACGCGCCGTTCGACCTCACCCCGGTCCAGCACGCGTACTGGGTCGGCCGCGACCCGGCCCAGCCGCTCGGCGGGGTCGGCTGCCACGTGTACGCCGAACTCGACGGCCACGGCCTCGACCCGGACCGGCTCGAACGGGCCGGGTACGCGCTGGCCGGCCGGCACGGCATGCTGCGGGCCCGGTTCGACGCCGACGGGCGGCAGCGGATCGCCGCCGAGGCCGCCTGGCCCGGGGTGACCGTGCACGACCTGCGCGACCTGCCGGCCGGTGACGCCGGGGCGGCCCTGCTGGCGGTCCGCGACCGGCTGTCGCACCGGCTGCTCGACGTCGCCGCCGGCGAGGTCTTCGACCTGCGGGTGTCGCTGCTGCCCGGTGGCGGCACCCGGCTGCACGTCAACCTCGACCTGCTGGTCGCCGACGCGGCCAGCATCCAGATCGTGCTCGCCGACCTGGCCGCGCTCTACCGCCGGCCGCAGGAGGCGCTGCCGGCGATCGGCACCAGCTTCGCCGCGTACCTGGCCACGTCCGGTGCCCGGGACCGGCGGCGGGACGAGGACCGCGGGTACTGGCGGGAGCGGCTGCCGGAGCTGCCGGCGCCGCCGCAGCTACCGCTGTCGGCGACGACGACCGACGGTGCGCCGCGCTTCGTCCGACGGACCCGGCAGGTGTCGCCGGCGGCCTGGCGGTCGGTCGTCGGGCAGGCCCGGCGGTACGGCGTGACCCCGTCGATCGCGCTGGCGACCGCGTTCGCCGCCGTGCTCGGGGCGTGGAGCACCCAGCCACGGTTCCTGCTCAACCTGACCCTGTTCGACCGCGACGGCCGGCACCCGGACGTGGAACGGCTGGTCGCCGACTTCACCAGCCTGATCCTGCTCGACGTCGAGGTCGACCCGACGGCCGACTTCGCCGGGCGGGCCCGGACGGTCCAGGAGCGCTTCCGGGCCGACCTGGCGCACGCCGGCTACTCCGGCGTCGAGGTGCTGCGCGACCTGGCCCGCGAGCGGGGCCCGCAGGCGGCCAGCGCGCCGGTGGTGTTCACCAGCAACCTCGGCCGCGACCTGGTCGACGGCGACGTACGCGACGCCTTCGGCGAGCTGGGCTGGACGGTGTCGCAGACCCCGCAGGTGTGGCTGGACCACCAGGTGATGGAGCACGCCGGTGGGGTGCTGCTCACCTGGGACACGGTCGACGACCTCTTCCACGACGGGGTGCTGGACGCGATGTTCGGCGCGTACGGCCGCCTGGTGGACTGGCTGGCCGGCGCGGACTGGTCGGCGGTGCCGCCGGCGCTGGTCCCCGACGACCAGTTGGCGGTGCGGGCGGTGGTGAACGCCACCGACCACCCCATCTCCGGAAAACTCCTGCACGACGGCCTCTTCGAACACGCCGCCACCCGCCCCGACCACCTCGCCGTCACCGGACCCGACGGCACCCTCACCTACCAACAACTCGCCAACCAAGCCCTCCACATCGCCGGCTGGCTCGTCCACCACCACAACATCCAACCCGGCCAACCCGTCGCCATCACCCTCCCCAAAGGCCCCCACCAAATCGCCGCCGTCCTCGGCACCCTCACCGCCGGCGCCACCTACGTCCCCATCAACCCCCACCACCCCGACCACCGCAAACAACAAATCCACACCACCGCCGGCATCACCACCACCCTCGACACCACCACCATCACCCAAGCCCTCCACCACCCCAACCCACTAACCACACCCACACCCATCCCCGACACCACACCCGCCTACATCATCTTCACCAGCGGATCCACCGGACAACCAAAAGGCGTCCAACTCACCCACCGCGCCACCCAAAACACCATCGAAGACATCAACCACCGCTACCAAACCACCCCCAACGACAACACCATCCAAATCAGCCAACTCGACTTCGACCTATCCGTCTACGACATCCTCGGCACCCTCACCGCCGGCGCCACCATCACCACCACCCCCGAAAACCAACACCCCGACCCCCACACCTGGGCCCACCTCATCCACCACCACAAAGTCACCATCTGGAACACCGTCCCCACCCTCCTCGACATCCTCCTCACCACCGCCCAACCCCACCAACTCACCACGCTGCGCCTCGCCCTCACCAGCGGCGACTGGATCCCCCTCGACCAACACCACCGCCTCACCACCAAAAACCCCCACACCCAACACATCGCCCTCGGCGGCGCCACCGAAGCCGCCATCTGGTCCAACCACCACCACATCACCCACATCCCCACCCACTGGACCTCCATCCCCTACGGCACCCCACTACGCAACCAGACCTACCGAATCACCGACCCACACGGAAACGACCGACCCAACTGGGTCCCCGGCGAACTCTGGATCGGCGGACAAGGACTCGCCACCGGCTACACAAACGACCCCGAACGCACCAACACCCAATTCCCCACCCACCACAACCAACGCTGGTACCGCACCGGAGACCAAGGCCGCTACTGGCCCGACGGCACCATCGAATTCCTCGGCCGCACCGACCACCAAATCAAACTCAACGGCCACCGCATCGAACTCGGCGACATCGAAACCCACCTCCACACCCACCCCCACATCCACCACGCCATCGCCACCACCACCAACCAACAACTCACCGCAGCGGTCACGGTCGACGACCCGGCGCCCGCGTCCGCCGGGGCCGCCGTCACCGCCGTGGGCGAGGTGCTGCTCGCCGTACCGCGGCCGTCCACCGTGGCCAATGACACCGGCGCGGTCGAGACGGCGCTGACCGAACAGGCCCTGGTCCGGCTGCTCGACCTGCTCGACCCCGACGCCTTCGGCGCGCACGCGCCGGTCGGTCCGGCGCTGGAGCGGTGGCGGATCGCCACGCCGATGCGCCCGCTGGTGCGGCGCTGGCTGGACTGGCTGGCCGACCGGGAGGTGCTGGCCGGCGCCGGGGACGGGTACGCCGCCGGTCCGCGGCTGGCCGCCGTACGCGCCGCCGCCGACACCGCCGGGCCGGAAAACGCCTCCGAGTGCGCCGCCGCGACCGGCGGCCGCGCGTTGGCCGGCGTCGCCGACCGGCTGCGCGCCACCACCGGGCTCCTGCTGGCGATCGTGCGGGGCGAGCAGGACGCGGCCGTACTGCTCGACGACCCGGTGCTCGCCCCCGAGGCGCTGGTCGACGCCCAACCGGCGACGGCCGCCGCGCTGGCCGGTCTCGCCGACCGGCTGGCCGCCGCCGCGGACCGGCTCGACCGGCCGCTGCGCGTCGCCGAGTTCGGCGGGCGCGGCGGGCGGACCGCCGCCCGGCTGCTCGCCGGCCTCGACCCGGCCCGCGTCGAGTACACCCTGTTCGACTCCTCCGCCGGACTGCTCGCCACCGCCCGCGAACACCTCGCCGGCCTGCCGCACCCGGTACGGCTGCACCGACTCACCGGCACCGTCGACGAGTCGGCCCTGCACCGGTTCGACGTGGTCGTCGCCAACAACTCGCTGCACCGCGAGGCCGACCCGGCCGCGGCGCTGGCCACCGTGCGGCTGCTGCTGGCCCCCGGCGGCGTGCTGGTCGCCCTGGAGGCGGCCACCCTGTCACCGCTGGCGCTGGTCACCGTCGCCGTACCCGAGCGGGGGTTCGCCGACCTCGACGGCATCCGGCGTGGGCAGCGCGATCCGCTGTTGTCCGCCAACCGGTGGCGCGACCTGCTCGCCGACGCCGGCTTCGCCCGGCCGGCGGCGGCCGGCACCGACCAGGGGCACCCGCCGGCGGCAGCCGGCACCGACCAGGGGCAGCTGTGGCTGACCGCCGCCCGCCCCGCCGACGCGCCCGCCGTCGACCTGGCCGAGGTACGCCGGTGGCTCGCCGAACGGCTGCCGGCGTACCTGGTGCCGGCGCGGCTCGCGGCACTGCACCGGCTGCCGCTGTCGGCGAACGGCAAGGTGGACCGGGCCGCGGTACGCAACCTGCTCCCCGACGCCGCGCCGGACACGGCCGGCCCGAGCGACGCCCCGGACACCCCGGCCGAGCGGCTGCTCGCCGGCATCTGGAGCGAGTTGCTGGACGCCCCGGTCGGCCGGGACAGCGACTTCTTCCGGCTCGGCGGCGACAGCCTGCTCGCCACCCGGATGATGGCCCGGCTGCAGGCGGCCGGCGTGACCGGCGCCCGACTGCCGGCCCTGTTCGCCGCCTCCCGGCTGGCCGACTTCGCCGCCACCCTCGAAGTGGCCGCCCCGGCGGAACGGCCGGCGGGCGCCCCGGAACCGGCGGCGGCGCTGGCCGCCGACGACGACGGCCGCCACGAACCGTTCGAGCCGACCGACGTGCAGCGGGCCTACCTCTTCGGCCGCGGCGACCAGTTCGCGCTCGGCGGGGTCGGCACCCACTACTACACCGAGTTCGACGGCGTGGACGTCGACCTGGGGCGGCTCGAGGAGGCGCTGGCCCGGCTGGTCGACCGGCACGACATGCTCCGGGTCGTCTTCGACGCCGACGGGCGGCAGCGGGTGCTGCGCGACGTACCCCGGCTCACGATCCCGGTGACCGACGGTGCCGGCGACGGCGGCGAGGCGCTGGCCGGGCTACGCGCCGACATGTCGCACCAGGTCCTCGACCCGGCCCGGTGGCCGCTGTTCGACCTGCGGGCCGTCCGGTACGGCGACCGGCGTACCCGGCTCGGGCTGAGCCTGGACAACCTGGTCCTCGACGGGCTGAGCATGCGGATCTTCTACACCGAGCTGGCCACCCTGTACGACGACCCGGACGCGGTGCTGCCGTCGGTCGGGGTGTCGTTCCGCGACTACCTGCTGGGCGCCGGGCCGAGCGTCGAGCAGGTCGCCCGGTCCCAGGACTACTGGCGCAACCGGGTCGTCGACCTGCCGCCCCCGCCGCAACTGCCGCTGCGGACCGACCCGGAGACGGTCACCCCGCGTTTCGTACGCCGGGAGGCGGCACTGTCGGCGGCGGACTGGCGTACGGTCACCGACCGGGCCCGCGAGTACGGCCTGACCCCGTCGGCGGTCCTGCTGACCTGCTACGCCGAGGTGCTCGCCGCGTGGAGCGCGAGCACCGAGCTGACCATCAACCTGACCCTGTTCGACCGGCGAGACGTGCACCCCGACATCAACCACGTGCTGGGTGACTTCACCTCGCTGCTGCTGCTGGCCAGCCGGCCGCGGCCGGGGCAGGGCTTCCTGGACCGGGCCCGCCGGTTGCAGGAGCAGATGTGGCGTGACCTGGAGCACCGGGACGTCTCCGCGGTCTGGGTGCTGCGCGAGCTCGGCCGGCTGGACGGGACCGGCCGGGCGAGCATGCCGGTGGTGTTCACCAGCGCGCTCGGCGTCGCCGACGAGGTCGCCGACCACACGCCGCGCCGGTTCCCCGAACGGGTCTGGGGCATCTCGCAGACGCCGCAGGTGTGGCTGGACCACCAGGTCTACGAGGACCACGGCGGGATCCGGTTCAGCTGGGACGCGGTGGAGGAACTCTTCCACGACGACGTGCTCGACGACATGTTCCGCGCCTATCGCGGGGTGCTGGCCCGGCTGGTCTTCGCCGACTGGACGGAGCCGACGCCGGGCCTGACCCCGGCCAGTCACCTGGCGGTGCGGGCGGTGGTGAACGCCACCGACCACCCCATCTCCGGAAAACTCCTGCACGACGGCCTCTTCGAACACGCCGCCACCCGCCCCGACCACCTCGCCGTCACCGGACCCGACGGCACCCTCACCTACCAACAACTCGCCAACCAAGCCCTCCACATCGCCGGCTGGCTCGTCCACCACCACAACATCCAACCCGGCCAACCCGTCGCCATCACCCTCCCCAAAGGCCCCCACCAAATCGCCGCCGTCCTCGGCACCCTCACCGCCGGCGCCACCTACGTCCCCATCAACCCCCACCACCCCGACCACCGCAAACAACAAATCCACACCACCGCCGGCATCACCACCACCCTCGACACCTCCACCAACACCCAACCCCTCCACAACCCCAACCCACTAACCTCTACCACACCCTTCCCCGACACCACACCCGCCTACATCATCTTCACCAGCGGATCCACCGGACAACCAAAAGGCGTCCAACTCACCCACCGCGCCACCCAAAACACCATCGAAGACATCAACCACCGCTACCAAACCACCCCCAACGACAACACCATCCAAATCAGCCAACTCGACTTCGACCTATCCGTCTACGACATCCTCGGCACCCTCACCGCCGGCGCCACCATCACCACCACCCCCGAAAACCAACACCCCGACCCCCACACCTGGGCCCACCTCATCCACCACCACAAAGTCACCATCTGGAACACCGTCCCCACCCTCCTCGACATCCTCCTCACCACCGCCCAACCCCACCAACTCACCACGCTGCGCCTCGCCCTCACCAGCGGCGACTGGATCCCCCTCGACCAACACCACCGCCTCACCACCAAAAACCCCCACACCCAACACATCGCCCTCGGCGGCGCCACCGAAGCCGCCATCTGGTCCAACCACCACCACATCACCCACATCCCCACCCACTGGACCTCCATCCCCTACGGCACCCCACTACGCAACCAGACCTACCGAATCACCGACCCACACGGAAACGACCGACCCAACTGGGTCCCCGGCGAACTCTGGATCGGCGGACAAGGACTCGCCACCGGCTACACAAACGACCCCGAACGCACCAACACCCAATTCCCCACCCACCACAACCAACGCTGGTACCGCACCGGAGACCAAGGCCGCTACTGGCCCGACGGCACCATCGAATTCCTCGGCCGCACCGACCACCAAATCAAACTCAACGGCCACCGCATCGAACTCGGCGACATCGAAACCCACCTCCACACCCACCCCCACATCCACCACGCCATCGCCACCACCACCAACCAACAACTCACCGCAGCGGTCGTACCGAAGGAACCCGATCTCGACCCCGACGAGATCCGGGCCTACCTGGCGCAGCGACTGCCGGCCTACCTGGTGCCGGACCGGATCGTCGTGCTCGACGCCCTGCCGCTGACCCCGAACGGCAAGGTCGACCGGGCCGCCGTGGCCCGGCTCGCCCGGGTCGACGCCACCGGTGCCGACCAGGACCCGCCCCGCGGGCCGGTGGAGACCGAACTGGCCCGGATGTGGTCGGAACTGCTCGACCTGCCCTCGGTCGGCCGGCAGCAGAGCTTCTTCGCCCTGGGCGGCAGCTCGCTGACGGCGACCGGCCTGGTCGAGGAGATCCGGCGCCGCTTCGCCGTACGGCTGTCGCTACGCGAGCTGTACGCGTCACCGACCATCGCCGGCCTGGCCGACCTCATCGACGAAGAGGTCGTCGCGGAACTCGAAGAAGGAACGCTGTGAACAACGACCCCGACATCCGTGCCCTGGTCATCGAACTGGAACGGGCCGGCGTGCAGCTCTGGGCCGAGGACGGCAGGCTGCGCTTCCGGGCGCCGAAGGGCGCGCTGAACGCCGAGCGGATGACACAGCTCCGGGAGCACCGGGAAGCGCTGATGCGGCACTTCGACGGCACCGCCGGCGGGCTGGTCACCGACCCCGCGAACCGGCACGAGCCGTTCCCGCTCACCGACGTACAGTCGGCGTACCTGCTGGGCCGGCACGACGCGTTCGCGTACGGCGGGGTCGCCTGCCACGGCTACTTCGAGGTGGCGTTCACCGGGCTCGACCCGGACCGGCTGGAACGTGCCTGGCAGCGGCTCGTCGACCGGCACGAGATGCTGCGCGCGGTCGTCGACGCCGACGGGCACCAGCAGATCCTGCCCGGGCCGCAGACGTACCGGGTCGACGTCACCGACCTGCGCGGCGCGGACCCGGACACGGTCGCGGCGGCCCGGGCGGCGGTCCGCGCCGAGCTGTCCCACAAGGTGTACGACCCGCGCACCTGGCCGATGTTCGGGCTGCGGGTCACCCGCGCCGACGACCGCGACCTGCTGCACTTCTCGATCGACCTGCTGATCGCCGACTACGCCAGCATCCAGTTGCTGATCGCCGAACTCGACCAGCTCTACCTGGACCCGAACGCGGCGCTGCCGCCGCTGGATATCAGCTTCCGGGACTACCTGCTGACCGAGCGGACGACCCGCGACTCGGCCGGCTACGAGGCGGACCGGACCTGGTGGGACGCCCGGCTGGACGACCTGCCGGCCGGCCCGGAGCTGCCCACGGTCGCCGCGCCGGCCGCCGGGGCGCCCCGGTTCCGGCGCTGGCAGACCACCCTGGACCCGGCGCGCTGGGCGGCGCTGCGCGACCTCGCCGCCGGCCGCAAGCTGACCCCGACCGGGGCGCTGCTGGCCGCGTACGCGGAGGTGATCGGGGCGTGGAGCCGGCGGTCCCGGTTCACGCTGAACCTGACGCTGCTCAACCGTCCGCCGTCGCACCCGCAGATCGCCCGGCTGGTCGGCGACTTCACCTCGGTGACCCTGCTGACCGCCGGCCCCGACCCGGACGAGCCGGCGGCCACCCGCTTCGCCGACCGGGCCACCGGTCTGCAACGGCGGCTGTGGGAGAACATCGACCACCGGCGGTTCTCCGGGGTCGAGGTGCTGCGCGCGCTCGGCCGGCGCCGCGGCCCGGACGCGGCCCTGATGCCGGTGGTGTTCACCAGCACGGTCGGGCTGACCGAGGGCGGCACCGGCACCGGGTTCACCGGCACCGGCGAGCTGGTGTTCGGGGTCAGCCAGACCCCGCAGGTGTGGATCGACTGCCAGGTGATGGAGCACCACGGCGAGCTGCGGATCAGTTGGGACGTACGCGAGGGGGTGTTCCCCGACGGGCTCGTCGACGCGATGTTCGAGGCGTACGCCGACCTGGTCGGGCGGCTCGCGGACGGGTCGGCGGCCTGGGACCAGGTCGGGCCGGTGCCGCTGCCGGCCGCGCAGGCGCTGCGCCGGGCCGCGGTCAACGACACCGCCGCCGACCTGCCGGTGGGGCTGCTGCACGAGCCGGTGTTCGCCCAGGCGGCCCGTACGCCGCAGCGGGTGGCGGTGGTCGCGGACGGCCGGGCGTTGACGTACGCCGAGCTGGCCGGCCGGGCCGCGGAGGTGGCAGGGTGGCTGCGGTCCGCCGGGTGCCGGCCGGCGGATCCGGTCGCGGTCGTCATGGACAAGGGCTGGGAGCAGGTCGTCGGGGTGCTCGGCGTGCTGCTGGCCGGCGGCGTCTACGTGCCGGTGGACACCAACCAGCCGCCAGCGCGACGCGACCTGATGCTGTCGACCGCCGGGATCCGGCTGGTGCTGACCCAGTCGTGGCTGGACCGTCCGGACGCCAAGACGCTCGACGTCGACACGCTTGCCGGCGGGCCGGCACCGGAGGCCGCCGACGTGGTCCCGGCCGGGGTCGGCCGCGACGACGCGGCGTACGTCATCTTCACCTCCGGCTCGACCGGCACGCCGAAGGGGGTGGTGGTCAGCCACGCCGCGGCGGCGAACACGGTCGCCGACGTCAACGCCCGGTTCGGGGTCGGCGCCGACGACCGGGTCCTCGGTCTGGCCAGTCTCGGCTTCGACCTGTCGGTGTACGACATCTTCGGCCCGCTGGCTGCCGGCGGGGCGGTGGTGCTGCCGGCCGCGGACCGGCGCGGCGACCCGTCGCACTGGGCGGAACTGGTCGCCACCCGTGGGGTCACGGTCTGGAACTCGGTGCCGGCGCAGTTGCAGATGCTGCACGACTACCTGGCCGGGGCGCCGGACGGCGAGGGGCGTCCGGCGGTGACCGGGCTGCGGCTGGCGCTGCTGTCCGGTGACTGGATCCCGGTCGCGCTGCCGGACGCGGTCCGCCGGCAGGTGCCCGGACTGCGGGTGGTCAGCCTCGGCGGGGCGACGGAGGCGGCGATCTGGTCGATCCACCACCCGGTCGAGGCCGTCGACCCGGCGTGGCCGAGCATCCCGTACGGCCGGCCGCTGGCCAACCAGAGCTTCCACGTGCTCGACGGGGCGATGCGGCCCCGGCCGGACTGGGTCCCCGGCGAGCTGTACATCGGTGGTGCCGGGCTGGCGCTGGGCTATCTCGGCGACCCGGCGCGCACCGCCGAGCGGTTCGTCACCGATCCGGTGACCGGGCAGCGGCTCTACCGCACCGGTGACATCGGCCGCTACCACCCGGACGGGACGATCGAGTTCCTCGGCCGGGAGGACTCCCAGGTCAAGATCAAGGGGCACCGGATCGAACTCGCCGAGGTCGACGCAGCCCTGTCGACGTACCCGGCGATCGGGGCGGCGGCGACCGTCGTCGACGGCACCGGGCCGCTCGACCGGCGGCTGGTCGCCTTCGCCGAGCCCCGGCACCGGCCCGCGCCGCCGGAGGTGGCGGAGGCGACCGCCCGGGTCGCCGACGCGGCCGGCCGGGCGGCCGACGCGCTGGCCCGCGAGGTCGACGGTACGGCGGTCCGGCAGGTCGTCGAGGCGCTGGACCGGGCGGCGCTGCACGCGATGCGGGACGCGCTGCGCCGGGCCGGCGACCTGTTCACCGACCCGGCGGCAGTGCACGGGCTGGCCGACGTGCTGGCGGCGGCCCGGGTCGCGCCCCGGCACCACCGGCTGGTCCGCCGGTGGCTGGCGGCGCTGACCGCGCACGGGCTGCTGGACGCCGTACCGGGCGGCTGGCGGCTCGGTACGGCCGGGGCGGCGTCCGCCGGCGGCGAGGCGCCGGACTGGGACCGGATCGAGGCGCTGGCGACCGCGCACGGCCACGGCGCCGAGCTGATCCGCTACCTGCGCACCAGTGCCCGGCACCTGCCCGAGCTGCTGCGCGACGAACTCGACCCGCTGGCCCTGCTGTTCCCCGAGGGCAACCTGGACGTGGCCCAGGCCGCCTACCGGGACAACCTGATCAGCCGGTACGTCAACACCGGGCTGGCCGCCGCGCTGCGGGCGATCGCCGCCGCGCAGCCGGCCGGGCGGCCGCTGTCGGTGCTGGAGATCGGCGCCGGGGTCGGCGGCACCACCAGCGACCTGATCGACGCCGTCGACGGGCACCTGGTCGACTACCTGTTCACCGACGTGTCGCCGTTCTTCCTCGCCGAGGCCCGGACCCGGTTCGCCGACCACCCGTGGCTGCGGTACGGCCTGTTCGACCTGAACGCCGACCCGCGCGACCAGGGCTACGAGCCGCACTCGTTCGACGTGCTGGTCTGCGCGAACGTGCTGCACAACTCCACCCACGCCGGTGAGGTGCTGGAGCGGATCACCGAACTGGTCCGGCCCGGCGGCTGGCTGCTGTTCATCGAGGCGACCCGGGACAACTACCCGCTGATGGCGTCGATGGAGTTCAAGGAGGGGCTGACCGACTTCACCGACGAGCGGGCCGCCGCCGACCGGACGTTCCACACCGGACAGTCGTGGCGGGACCTGGTCGCCGGGATCGACGCCGAGCTGGCGTTCTGCCTGCCCGCCGACGACGAGCCGCTGTCCGCGGTCGGCCAGCACGCGTTCGGCGTACGGGTCAAGCCGCACCGCGACCCGGTCGACCCGGACGGCCTGGACGCCCACCTGCGGGCCCGGCTGCCCGGCTACATGCTGCCGGCCCGGGTCTGCACCGTCGACGCGCTGCCGCTGACCGGCAACGGCAAGGTCGACCGGGCGGCGCTGGCCGGCCGGCTGGCGGCCCCGGCCCGGTCCGGCGGCGACGACGGCCCGCTCGACGAGCCGCGCACCGACCTGGAGCGGCGGCTCGCCGACCTGTGGGCCGAACTGCTCGGCACCGCGCGGATCGGGCGGGACGTCGACTTCTACACCCTGGGCGGCGACTCGCTGCTGCTGTCCAAGCTGGTCGGGATGGTCCGCGACCGGGTGCCGGAGGCCGCCGGCCACACCTGGGACCAGCTCCTGCGGCAGATGCTGCGGACCCCGACGGTCGGCGGTCTCGCGGACTGGCTCGGCGCGGGCGCGGCGGACGGCACCGGGCCGGTGACCGCCACCGACCGGCAGTCGCCGCTGGTGCCGCTGGCCGCCGGCACCGACGCCGACGCGCCGGTCCGGGTCCTGGTCCACGACGGCAGCGGCACGCTGGCGCCGTACCGGGCCCTGGTGCCGCTGCTGCCCGGCCCGGGCGCGGTGTACGGGCTGGCGATCGCCGACATCGAGAGCTACCTGCGGCACGACCCGGCGACCCTGATCGGGCGGCTCGCCGGGGAGTACCGGCAGGCGCTGGCGGCGACCGGCCGGACCCGGTTCGAGGTGATCGGCTACTGCCTGGGTGGCCTGCTCGCCACCGAACTGGCCCGGCAGCTCACCGAGAGCGGGGCGGAGGTGACCGGGCTGCGGGTGGTCAGCAGCTACCGGGTTCCGTACACCGTCGAGGACGACCTGGTCGCCGAATGGGCCTTCGCGCAGCTCATCGGCGTCGACCCGGCGGTGCTCGGCTATCCCGACGACGAGACCGTGCTGGCCCGGGCGCTGTCGACGGTGCTCGCCGCGACGCCGGGCCGGATTCCGACGGGCGCGTTCGCGGCGCTGGACGGCGACCCGGCGCTGCGGTCGGTCGGTTCCCGGTTCCGCCAGCTCGCCGGCCGCTCCCCCGCCGACCGGCTCGCCGCGCTGGCCGCGGCGGCGCCGAACGGACCCGACGGCGACGAACCGCTCGGCACCGTCGGCACCGCCGCCCGGGTGTTCCGGCAGAGCCTCGACGCGGCCAGCCGGCACCGCGCCGACCCGTACGCCGGGGACATCACGTTCCTGCGCCAGAACAGCGAGATCCACTTCCTGCCCGGGCTGGGTGCCGACATGACCGCGTACTGGCACGACATCTGCCTCGGCGAGTTGCGGGTCGTCGACATCCCCGGCGACCACTTCACCTGCCTGCAACCGCCGTACGCGGCGCGGGCCGCCACCCAGCTCGGCGGGACGGTGGCGCCGTGCTGACCGTCGGGGTGCTCGGCGCGAGCGGGGCGGTCGGCCGGCAGGTCGCGCACGCCCTGGCCGGGGCCGGGGTCACGGTCCGGCTGGGCGCCCGCGCCGGGGTGCCCGACGCGCCGGCCGGGGCCGAGGTGGTGGCCGTCGACGTCACCGCCCCGGCGGCGCTGCGCGCCTTCTGCGCCGGCTGCCACCTGGTGGTCAACTGTGCCGGGCCGTCGTACCGGCTCAGCCCGCAGGTCGCCGCCGCCGCGGTCGCCGCCGGTGCGGCGTACGTCGACGCCGGTGGCGACGACCTGCTGCGCGACCGGCTGTCGTTCGCCCCGGTGCCGGTGGTGCTCGGCGCCGGGCAGAGCCCCGGCCTGTCCGGGCTGTTGCCGCGCTGGCTGCGGGGCGCCGGCGGCGGGCCGGTCGAGGTGCTGCGGGCCTGGTTCGGCGGCCTCGACCGGTTCAGCCCGGCGGCCGCCGCCGACATGGTGGCGAGCCTGCACGACGGCTACGGCGAGGCGATGGCCGGCTGGCGGGACGGGGCGGCGGCGCCGCGTACGGTCGAGCCGCTGCTCGACGTGAGCCTGCCGCCGTTCCCCGGCCGGGTGACGGCGTACCCGTTCCTGACCGGCGAGGCCCGCCGGCTCGCCGTCGAACTCGGCGTCCGCGACGGCGCGTGGTTCAACGTCTTCGCCGGCCGGCAGACCCTGGCCGTACTCAACCGGCTGCGGGCCGGGACGGCCGGCGACCCCGCCGGGTCCGACGCGGCCGGCCGGCTGGTCCGGGCCGCCGAGGTCGACCTGGCCGGGCAGCGCCCCTACCAGTTGATGGTCGTCGAGATCACCGACGAGCGGGGGGCGCGGACGCTGACCCTGCGCGCCGACGACGGCTACCGGCTCACCGCGACGGTCGCGGTCGAGGCCGCCGCGGCGGTGCTGGCCGGCACCGTACCGCCGGGTGCGTGGCTCGCCGCCGACCTGCTGGACCCGGCGGTGGTGGTGGAGCGGCTGCGCCGCGACGCGGCGTGCACCGTGTTCGAGGTGACCGACGGGCCGCGCGCCGCGGCGGTCGAGGAGGGAGTGCTGTGACCCGGCGGCTGCGGTTCGTGGTGTGCGGCACCACGTTCGGGCGGGTTCACCTGGCCGCCCTGCGCGATCGCCCCGCGTGGGGCGAACTGGTCGGGGTGCTGGCCCGGGGCAGTGCCCGCTCGGTGGCCTGCGCGCAGGAGTACGGCGTGCCGCTGTACACGTCGGTCGACGAGTTGCCGGACACCGTCGACGCGGCCTGCGTGGCGGTCCGGGCCGGGGTGGCGGGAGGTACCGGCAGTGAACTCGCCGCCGCCCTGCTCGACCGGGGCGTCCACGTGCTCCAGGAGCACCCGGTGCACCACGACGAACTCGCCGACTGCCTGCGGCGGGCCCGCCGCAACAAGGTGCTGTACCGGCTGAACGACCACTATCCGCAGCTCGCCCCGGTCCGGGCGTTCCTGCGGGCCGCGGCGGTGTTGCGCCGGCACGGCCCGCCCCGGTACGTCGAGGCGGCCACCAGCATCCAGGTCGCGTTCGCCCTGGTCGACATCCTGTCCCGGGCCCTGCCGGCGATGCGGCCGTGGGCGGTGGCCGAGCCGGCGGCGTGGCCGGAGCAGATGACCGGCCTGCTGGATGCCGCCCCGCCGCTGCGCGGGGTCGACGCGGTGCTCGGCGGGGTGCCGGTCGGCATCCGGGTCCACAACCAGCTCGACCCGCACGACCCGGACAACCACGCCCACCTGATGCACCGGATCTCGGTCACCACCGACGCCGGGACGCTGACCCTGGCCGACACGCACGGGCCGGTGCTGTGGAGCCCCCGGCTGCACGTGACCGGCGCGGGCGCGAACGCCGACGGTCCGGCCGACGGCGCCGGCCGGGCCGGTGACCCGTACCTGGCCCGGCCGAGCACGGCGGTGCTGCCGGGCACCGAGCCGGTCGACTACGCCGACGTGCTGCGTGACGTGTGGCCGGCGGCGATGGCCCGCACGATGGCGGAGTTCGCGGCCGCGGTCACCGCCGGCGAGGACCCGATGCGGCTCGGGCAGTCGCACCTGACGGTGTGCCGGGTGTGGCAGGAGCTGACCGGCCGGCTGGGGCAGCCGGAGCTGATCGTGGGCAGCCCGCCGCCACCGGTCGGCGTCGCCGACCTGACCGCGCTCGACCCGGCCGACGGGCCGGCCCCGGGCGCCGGACCGGTCCCGATCGGCGGACCGGCCCCGGCCGACGCGGACGCCGGGGCCGGCGCAGCGGTCCCGAGGCAGCGGGGCGCGGAGCCGGCGGTGGCCCGGTGAGGGCGGCCACGGCCGGCGACACGACCTGGCTGCGGCGGTACCGGCCGGTCCCGCACGCCGAGACGCGCCTGGTCTGCCTGCCGCACGCCGGCGGCGGCGCCAGCTCGTTCCGGCGCTGGCCGGCCCGGCTGCCGGCGCACCTGGAACTGCACGCGGTGCAGTACCCGGGCCGCGAGGACCGGCTCACCGACAGTTGCGTCACCGACTTCGCCCGGCTCGCCGACCTGGTCACCGACGCGCTCACCCCGCTGCTCGACCGACCCCTGGCGCTTTTCGGGCACAGCATGGGCGCGGCGCTGGGCCACGAGGTCGCCGTACGGCTGGCCCGGCGCGGCTGCACGCCGGCGCACCTGTTCGTCTCCGGCCTGCCGGCGCCGTGCCACCACCGGCCGGGCACCGTGCACCTCGGCGACGACGAGGCGCTGGTCGCCGAACTGCGCCGGCTCGGCGGCACCGACGACCGGGCGCTGGACGACCCCGAACTGCGCGCGGTCGTGCTGCCGTCGGTACGCGCCGACTACCGGGCCTTCGAGACGCACCGGCCGGTGTTGGTGCCGCCGCTGGGCTGCCCGGTGACCGGGCTGGTCGGGGTGGCCGACCCCACCGCGTCGCCGGCCGAGGTGCGGGACTGGGCGCACCACACCCGGGCCGCCTTCGCGCTGCGTACGTATCCCGGGGCGCACTTCTACCTGGACGACGTCCACGAGACGGTGGTCGCCGACGTGGTGGCCGCGCTCGGCCCGGCCCGCCGGGTCAACGACCTGCCCTGACCATTCGTCCGATGTCCACTGTCGTGATTGGACCGGACCGGGTGGGATCGGTACGGTTCGTCACGGGCTGAGCATGGCGAGCACCACACACCGCTCCCCCGACCGGTGCCGGGTGTGCAAGCATCGATCGGCGTTGCGCGAGCGCGCGTAGGCGGGTGGTTGGGGGAAGCCATACCCATTGATCAGGAGCAGCGTGAGCGGTTCGGCGACCGGCTCCGGAGCCTCCGGCGGAGCCTGGGCCTGACCCAGGAGGGGCTGGCCGAGGCGTCCGGCTCCAGCGTCCGCAGCATCCGGGAGATGGAGCGGGGCCGGGTACGCAGCCCGCAGCGGCGCACCGCCGTCCTGCTCGCCGACGCGCTACGACTCGCCGGGCCGGAACGCGGCCGGTTCCTCGACCTGGCCCGCGCCGAACGGCAGCCGCCGCCGGACCCGGCACCGGTCGACGCGGCCGTTGCCGTCCAGCCGGCGGTCGTACCCGGTGAACTGCCCGCCGCCGTCCCCGACCTGACCGGCCGGTCGGACGCCCTCGACCTGCTCTCGGCGCTGGCCGCCACGGACACCGGGGCCACCCGCGTCGTCGTCCTGCACGGCCCGCCGGGGATCGGCAAGACCAGCCTCGCCGTCGCGGCGGGCCACCGGCTCAGCCCGGCGTTCGGCGACGGGCAACTCTTCGCCGACCTCCAGGACGCCGACCCGGCCGACACGCTCGCCGGGTTCCTGCGCTCCCTCGGGGTGCCGGACAGCCTCGTCCCGGCCTCCCCGGCCGAGCGGGGCGGGCTGTTCCGCACCCTGACCCGCGACCGCCGGCTGCTGGTCGTCCTCGACAACGCCGTGGACGAGGCCCGGGTACGCCCGCTGCTGCCGGCCGGGCGGCACTGCCTGGCCCTGGTCACCAGCCGTCGCCCGCTGACCGGGCTGGCCGGCGCGATCCGGCAGCCGCTCGACCTGCTGGACCCGGCCGCCGGCCGGCAACTGCTGGCCGCGATCGTCGGCGCCGACCGGGTCGCGGCCGAGCCGGCCGCCGCCGACCGGCTCGTCACGCTCTGCGGGCGGCTTCCGCTGGCCGTCCGGATCGCCGGCAACCGGCTCGCCAGCCGGCCGCAGTGGTCGGTACGGCGGCTGGTCGACCTGCTCCACGACCAGCGCCGGCGGCTGACCGTGCTGACCGCCGGGGACCTGGACGTCCGGGCCGCGTTCGAGGTCTCCTACCGGCAACTGGACCCGGCGGCGGCCGCGGTGTTCCGGCGCGCCTCGCTGGTTCCCGGCACCGACTTCGACGAAAGCCTCGTCGCCGCCGTCGCGGGCACCGACGAGGAGGCCGCGGCGCTGGCCGTGGAGGAACTGGTCGAGGCCGGGGTGCTGCTGTCCGCGGGCGACCGGTACCACTTCCACGACCTGGTCCGGCTCTACGCCGCCGAACGCCTCGACCACGAGGAGGACCCGGCCGACCGGGCCGCCGCGCACGACCGGATGGTCGGCTGGCTGCTGCGCCGCACCGAGCAGGCCGGTGCCGTGTTCGAGCCGGTCGCCGACCGGGCGGACGCCCCCTTCGCCGACGACCGGACGGCGGCGTCCTGGTTGGACCGCGAATCCGGCAACTGGCTGGCGGCGCTGCGCGATGCGGCCCACGCCGGCCGGCACACCGACGTGGTCCGGGTGGCCCGCTCCCTGCACTGGTACTCCGACGCGAACAGCCACCGGCACCCCTGGGACGAGATCTTCTCCCTCGGGGTGGCCGCCGCCCGGGCCGCCGGCCACCCAAGGGACGAGGCCGTACTGTCGAACTTCCTCGGCTGGGCGCACTACTTCTGCCGGGACCGCAACGCCGAGGCCCAGACCGTCCTGAACCGCGCGCTGGAACTGGCCCGGCGGATCGGGGACCGCCGGGAGGAGGCGTGGGCCCTGACGTACTCGGCGGCGATCCTGGTCCGCACCGGCCGCGCGGCGGCGGCCCTCGACCCGTGCCGCCGGGCCGTGGGCCTGTTCCGGCAGGCCGGATACGCCCTCGGCGAGCACTGCGCGGCGAGCGCCCAGGGCGCGGCGCTGGCCGCGCTCGGCCGGTACGCCGAGGCAGCCGACCTGCACCGGGAGGTGCTCGCGTTCTACCGGCGGGACAACGGCCTCACCCGTACCGGTGCGGAGGTCACGCAGGGCGCGGCGATGATCTCCCTCGGCGGGGCCCTGGCCGGCCTCGGCCGCTGGCGGGAGGCCGCCGACGAGTTCGACCAGGCCCGGCGAAACTTCCAGCGGTGCGGCGCGACGTTCAGCGAGGCCCACGCCACCTACCGGTACGGGCTGGCGGCTCGGGAGTTGGACGAGGTCGACGCCGCGACCGACGCGCTGCGACAGGCGCTGGCACTGTTCGCCGCGCTCTCCAGCCCGAGGTGGGAGGCGCAGACCCTGCACGTCCTCGCCGCCCTGGCCGACGACGACCGGCCGGCGGAGGCCCGGGCGCTACGCCAGCGGGCCCTGGAGCGCTGCGGCGAACTGGACGCCCCGCAGGTGCGTACGCTGCGGGCGGCGCTGCGGCGGGAACTGTCCGACCAGCCCGCCGGGTAGCGGCCTGATCGGGGTCGTCGGAGTTCTTCCGTGGACACTCCGCGGCCCTAGCCGTGCCAGGAGCGCCAGAGGGCCGCGTAGGCGCCTCCGGCCCGCACGAGTTCGTCGTGGCTGCCCGACTCCACCACCCGGCCGTCCTCCAGCACCACGATGCGGTCGGCGTCGTGCGCGGTGTGCAGCCGGTGGGCGATGGCGATCACGGTGCGCCCCTCCAGAACCGCCGCCAGGGACCGCTCGACGTGCCGCGCGGCCTTTGGGGCGAGCAGCGATGTCGCCTCGTCCAGGACCACCACCTGCGGGTCGGCCAGCGCCAACCGGGCCAGCGCCAACTGCTGGGCCTCCGCGGGTGACAGTGCCGCTCCGCCCGTGCCGACGGCGGCGTCCAGACCCCGCTCGGCGGCCCAGTCCCAGGCGTCCAGTGCCTTGAGGATCTTCTCCAGCTCGTCGTCGGTGGCCGAGGGTTTCGCCATGACGAGGTTCTCGCGCAGTGTCCCGGCGAAGACGTAGTGCTCCTGGGTAACGAGCGCGACCCGGCGGCGCAGGTCGTCCAGCGGCAGGTCGGTCAGGGCCGCGTCGTCGATGGTGACCGCGCCGGACGTCGGCGGCTGGATGCCGGCGACGAGCCGGCCGAGGGTCGACTTGCCCGCGCCGGACGGGCCGACGACCGCGAGCCGCTCCCCCGGTTCGACCCGCAGGGTGACATCGCACAGGACGTCGTGGCCCTCGCGGTAGGCGAAGTTGACGCCGTCCAGCCCGACCCGGCCACCGCCGCCGGCCGCGGGCACCGGAAGCGACGCGCGGGCCGGGGCGGCACCGTGCACGCCAAGGGTTCTCGCCAGCGACGCGCCGCCGATCTGCAGCTCGTTCAGCCAGTACAGCAGCACGTCGACCGGGACGATGACCTGCTGCACGTAGAGCGTGGCCGTGGTGACCGCGGCCAGGGTGACGTGCCCGTTGAGGTAGAACACGCCGCCGAGCACCAGGGTCGCGGCGACGGGCAGCACGTACCCGACGTCGCTGATCGGCAGGAACACCGAGCGCAGGTACAGCGTGTAGCGCTCCGCCCGGTAGGACTCGGCGATGTCGGCGTCGGCGCGGGCCGTGCGGCGGTGCGCGATGCGCAGGGCCTCGACCGTACGGGCGCCGTCCGCGGTCTCGGTCAGACCGTCGGTGATGCGCGCGTACGAGGCGCTCTGTCGCAGGTAGCCGTCGCGGGCCCGGCGCAGGTACCAGCGGGTGGCTGCCCACAGCACCGGCACCGCGACCAGGCAGGGCATGGCGAGCAGCGGGTCCACGAGGATCAGCGCGCCGACGGTCAGCACGATCGTCGTGCCGGCGAACAGCGTGTCGGGCACGGCCTGGCGCACCGCGCGGGAGAGCATGTCGACGTCGCGGGTGGTGCGGTTGACCAGATCGCCGGTGCCGGCCCGCTCGACGACGGCCAGCGGCAGCGCCAGGATGTTGTCGACGAACTCCTCGCGCAGTTCGGCCAGGACCGTCTCGCCGAGGCGGGCGGAGGCGTAGACGGCAGCGGCGAGCAGGATCACCTGCGCCACCACGAACACGAGGATGAGCACGACGGCGTGGGTGACCTCGGCGGTGCCCCGTGACACCTGTTCGATGAGGTTGCCGAGCAGCCGCGGCGCGACCAGGCCGGACGCGGCGGCGAGGGTGTGCAGTGCGAGGGCACCGAGCAGGGGGCCACGGTGCCGCACGGCGATGCGGCGAGCCTGGGACCGCACCTCCCGGGCCGATGCGACGGGCAGCGTGTGCGGGGTGTCGTCGGTGTTCACGCCTCGTCCTCCCGGGCGACGATGGGCCGGTACCGGGCATCGCCACGCAGCCCCGGGTAGGTACCTTCGCCGACGACCCGGCCCTCGACGACGACGGCGACCCGGTCGGCGGCGTTGAGCATGATCGGGCTGGTCGTGAAGACCACGGTCGTACGCCCGGCCCGGGCCTGGCGCAGCCGCTGGGCGACGCGTGCCTCGGTGTGCGCGTCGACGGCGCTGGTCGGCTCGACGAGTACGAGCACGTCCGGGTCGGCCTGCAGCGCGCGGGCAAGGCGCAGTCGCTGCCGCTGCCCGCCGGAGAACTCCTGCCCGCCGCCCACGACCGTCTGGTCCAGACCGTCGGGCAGCATCTCGATGATGTCGCTCGACGACGAGGCCTCGATCACGGCGCGCAGCCCGTCGGATCGGTCGGCGGGGTCGAGTTCGCTACGCAGCGGGCCGTCGAAGAGCCGGTCCTCGTTGGTGGCGACCAGGATGCGGGCGCGGACCTGCTCCAGCGGCGCGTCGCGCAGCGGCACCCCGCCGAATGTGGCGGTCGTGCCGGTGTGCCGGCCGAGGCGGTCGGCGAGCAGCGCGGCGTCCGACGGGGTCGCGCACGCCACCGCCACGAACCGGCCGGGCTGCACCCTGAGTCCGGCGTCGGGATCGACGAGCTCCGCCGGGCCGTCCGGCAGCGGTGTGGTGCCCGAGGCGTGTTCGGGTTCGATGCTCAGCAGCCGGATCACCCTCGCGGCGGCGACGTTGCCCCTGGTGAACTGGTCGGCGCCGTCGGCGACGCGGCGCAGCGGGGTCGCCAGGAAGACCGCGTAGCCGTAGAAGGCAACCAGCTGCCCGACGCTGAGCCGGCCGTCGAGGACCGACTCCGCGCCCAGCCACACCACGGTGACGAGCAGCAGCCCTGGCAGGAAGGTCTTGGCGGCGTCCAGGGCGGCCTCGACGCCGGCGACCCGTACGCCGGCTCCGCGCACCCGCTGCGACATCTGCCGGTAGCGGTGGGAGAACTGGGCCTCGCCGCCGATGCTGCGCAGCACCCGCAGGCCGCTGCTGATGTCCACGGCGTGGGTGGTCAGCTCGGCCTGCTGGTCGCGCAGGTGCTGCTGGCGGCCGTGCAGCGGTCGCAGGAGCAGCCCGACCGCCCAGACCATGACGGGCACCCCGACCAGGACGACGACGCCGAGCTGCCAGGACGTGGCGAGCATGATGCCGGCCACCACGATGATGACCACGACGGCGCCGGCGAACCGGCCGGTCGTCTCCAGCGCGGCACCGAGCTGGGTGATGTCCGCGACGCCGACACTCACGACCTCGCCGGTGGACGCCTGCTTGCGCAGGGTGCCGCCGAGCCGGGCGGCCTGCGCGGTGACGAGTTGCAGCGTGCGGTACGCCGCACCGAGCGAAGCGGTCAGCCCGTACCGGTCCTGCATGAGACCTGTCAATGCCTGCACGACACCGAGACCGAGGATCACGGCACCCCACCACAGCAGTGCCGGCTGGTCCCGGGCGATGATGCCGTCGTCGATGGCCGCGCCGATCGCCGCCGGAATCAACGCCTGGGCGACGATGCAGGCGATGCCGGCGAGAGCGCCGAGCAGGATCGGTACGCGGAACTGGCCCGCGAGCCAGAACAGATAACGCAGTGACGATCGACAATCCGGTGTGACGACTGAGGGTTCCGGGAAGTTTCGCACGCACTCTCGCATCCGGGAGACGGCGGACGCCAACAGGAAATGAACTTAACTATTCAATCATGGAAGCGGCAGAGGGCCACCGTCGCATCGTCGTATGCCTTGTCGTCGGGGTCGGCGGGCGGTGCGGCGCGTTCCGCCGCCCGGGTCGCGGCCACCAGTGCGGCGGGCCCGTCGCGCCTCAGCACGGCGAGCAGGTCGTCCCACGTCCAGCCGAAGCGCTCCACCAGCCGGGTCGCCCCGTCGGTGAGCACGGCGGCGCAGTCCAGCTCCGCGACAGGCACCGAGCCGGTCAGCGCCTCGGCGGCGGCGTCCGGCCGCGCCCCGACGACCCAGAAGCCGCCCGGCACATTGCGTCTGTCGTGCAGCCGCGACCAGGGCAGGTGGTAGAAGCTGCGGATCCGATCGTCGGAGACCGCCGTGACCCTCCCGCGCCGGTCGCGCAGCAGCAGCACGGCGTCGCCGAGGACAAGGTGCTCGATCCGGTCGCCCCGCAGCCGCAGCATCGCCACGGTCGCCGACGGGCTGCGCGGGTCGTCGAGGTCGCAGGTGTCGGCATGGGCTGCGCGGACCGTCCCGGCAGCGTCGCGCAGGAGCACCGGCAGCGGCACCCCGTCGGGGTCCGTGCCGAGGAGCCGGCCCAGTTCGCCCGCGATCGAGCGGGCGAACCAGCGGACCCCGTGGCGGCAGCCGGAGCCGAAGCCGGGCTCGGCGGTCGCGCCGTCGAGCGCCACGGCGAACGTGTCGCCGGCCACGACGGCGTCCTCGTTGTCACCGCCGGGCGCGGCCCGGCTGAGTGCCGTCACCTCCACGTCTCGTCCGCCTCGTAGGCCAGCCACTGGCCGACCGTGCGGATGCCGTCGGCAAGGCCGATCCCGGGTCCGTCCCGCCCGACCGGTTCCCGGCCCGCGGTGTGCGGACCGTCGCCATCCAGGACCGGCACCGGCTTGATCGTCCGCGAGACCAGCACGGCCAGCTCCGCCGGGTCCACCGGCGGGCCCGCGTCGGACGGGTCGGCCGGAGCGCCGTCGAGCGCCCTGGCGACCGCGGAGGCGATGTCCCACACGTGCGAGTACGACGTCGCCCGACAGGTGCGATCCACGACGATCGGCTGGCCGACGAGCGACCGGGCCACATAGTCGTCGAGCGGCCGGCAGCGTACGCCGGGACCGTACGGGACACCGGTCGGCACGGTCACGGTGCCGCGCTGCGGGCCCGTGCCCACCACCCGGACCGCGCCGTCGGTCACCTCCACCGTCACGTCGTAGCCCCGGTCGACCAGCTCACCCGCCAGAGTCCGCCGAAGCGACGGCGCCGCCGGCGGCGGGCACGGCACGTCGACCACCCGACGGTGGCCGCCGGGACGGCGGTTCCCGGGCGGGCGGGCGGCCACCGGGCCGTGCAGCCCGGCGACGATTCCGGCCAGCGCGAGCTCACCGAGCGGTTCCCGCAGCGTCAGCAGCTCGTGGGCGTCGACGCTCATGCACAGGCCGCCCGGGCCGATCGACTGCGCGGCCCGCACCACCAGCGGGTCCGACGCCAGCGACGCCATGTCCTGGCCGGGGCGGCGGCTCACCGCACCCGTCGCGTACGCGGTGCGCCACACCTCGAAGAGCACGTCGTCGTCGCACCGCTCGCGCAGCGCGGCGGACCGGCCCAAAGCGGCCTCGAAGGCCTTGGCACAGTCGTCCACATCGATGCGCAGCCGGCTACTCCAGCGCTGCGGACCGATCGTCGACCAGCGGCCCGCCGGCTCACGTACGGCGCAGAGCGCGAGGCCGAACTTGTAGAAGGGCAACGCCTCCGGCTCCGCCGCGCCGGCGAGCGACCAGTCCGCGCCGGGCGGCGGCTCCCCGTAGCACGCGGAGAGCCGCAGCCCATGGGCGTCGTTCTGCGCCACGCTGGGGAAGTCGCCGTGCTCGACGAGGTTCGGCACGGTCACGTACGTGCGGACCCCCCGCGCGGCGAGGTAGCGGGCCATCACCACGTCACCGGCCCAGGTGCCGGCGTGTTGCCGGGCGAACGCCGGGAACCCGGCCCCGACGGCCGCCGGCAGCATCAGCGCGACCGTCGGGGTGTACTCCTGTGCCGCGCGCACCCACCGGGCACCGGCCAGCGCACCGAGCCGAACCGCCGCGCCGGTGCGCGAGCACCAGTTGGCGTGGAACACCACGGCCGCGTCCGGTGCCCCCGCCGCGGCCCGGGCCGCGTGCTCGGCGAAGCCCGGCACCAGGATCGCGTCGTCCTCCAGTACGACATGGTGCGTCGAGCCGGAGGGGATCGACGACCATGCCTTCATCGCCGTACGCAGCCCGGTCCGCGGCCCGTCCGGCTGCGGATCCAGCACAAGCTGCAGCAGCCCCGGCGGGGCGGCGGCCAGCAGCTCCCGGCCGGGTCCGAGCCGGCGCGGATGTGCCATCACCGCGCCGGTGAGCCGAACCGGCGCGCTCACCGCGACGCCACCAGGGTGCCCGACTCCCCCGGCCGGTCGATGACCTCGATCAGCTCGCGCAGCTCCTCGACGCCGAGCCAGGCGGTGTTCAGGTCCGAGCGGTAGCGGAAGCCCTCCTCGACCTGCCGGCAGCCCTCCGGGACCGGGTAGCCGGCGCGCCGGATCGTCGGCATGACGACATACCGGTCGGCGGTCTGGAACGTGCGTTGGCTGTCCTCCGCGGCGATCAGCTCCTCGTGCACCTTCTCCCCCGGGCGGATGCCGACCTCGTACGTGGGGCAGCCCGGCGCGATCGCCTCGGCCAGATCCGAGATCCGGATGCTCGGGATCTTCGGCACGTACAGCTCGCCGCCCCGCATCACGTCGAAGGTCTCCACGACGAACCGGACCGCCTGGTCCAGGGTGATGAGGAAGCGGGTCATCCGCTTGTCGGTGATGGGCAGGCTCGCGCCGGTACGCGCCAGCCGCCGGAACAGCGGGATGACCGAACCGCGGCTGCCCATGACGTTGCCGTAGCGCACCACGGAGAACCCCGTCGGACCGCCGTCGCTGGAGGTGAAGAGCTTGTCCGCGACCATCTTCGTGGCGCCGTACAGGTTGATCGGGCTGGAGGCCTTGTCGGTGGAGAGCGCCACGACCTGCCGCACACCGTTGGCCGTGGCGGCGTCGATGACGTTCTGCGAACCGACGACGTTGGTCTTCACGAACTCGCCGGCGTGCCCCTCGGCCGTGTCGACCTGCTTCAGCGCGGCCGCGTGCACCACGAAGTCCACGCCGCGCATGCATCCGGTGAGCCGATCGCGGTCGCGGACGTCGCCGATCACCAGACGCAGCCGCGTCTCGGCGGGGAAGAGTTGGCGCATCTCGTACTGCTTGAGCTCGTCACGGGAGTAGACGAGGACCAACTCGGGGTCCAGGAACGTCAACGCGTGCCGGATGAACGCCTTGCCGAACGATCCGGTGGCGCCGGTGACGAGGATGGTGGAGTTACGAAGGATGCTCATCGACATCATTCCTTTTCGGGCCGACCCGTCAGGTGCGCAGTTCACGGATCAGGACGAAGGGCTCGGCGTAGGCCCAGCCGACGCCGCTGCCCCAGCTCTCCGCGTTTGCCCTGATCGCACGTGACGACCGCGGGTGCGGCCACGGCCGGGTCTCGGTCTGGTAGCAGGAGAAGGCGGA
Source organism: Polymorphospora sp. NPDC050346 (assembly GCF_040655695.1). Classification (NCBI taxonomy): domain Bacteria; kingdom Bacillati; phylum Actinomycetota; class Actinomycetes; order Micromonosporales; family Micromonosporaceae; genus Polymorphospora; species Polymorphospora sp. NPDC050346. Next base: position 95,330 of record NZ_JBFAKM010000003.1, read on the forward strand.
CACCTTGTCCTCGATGGTGGCGGTGACATCGACGAAGACGTTCGGCGCGAACGACGCCTCGAACGGTGGCGTCCACTCGATGCCGGACGTGGTGGCGTAGCTGAGCACCCGCCGTACCGAACTGCCGGCATAGGGACGTGTCGCCACCATGACCGAGCGGAAGACCGTGCGGTGGTCCATGTTGACGTCCGGATGGACGGTGTAGACCGTGTCAGGGCCGAACTCGTCGACCGCCTCCTCCACGACCCGGTTCACCTCGACGTGCCCGACGGTGTCCAGGCGCATGTCGGGCAGCGTGCGCTGCATGCAGTACGTCACCCCGAGGGTCTTCGCCGCCGCCTCGGCCTCGCGGAACTTCTGCTGGGCGATCTGCTCGTCACCCGGATACTGCGTCGAACTGCCCTCGGAGACCCACAGCACCGCGACCTCCGCGCCCTCGTGCAGCGCGTGTTTCGCGATGGTCCCGCCCATGCCGAGGATCTCGTCGTCGGGGTGGGCCGCGACCACGAGGATGCGCCGCTGTGCCATTACCTGCCTCCTGCCATGTCGGTCGGGTGTTTGCGCACGATGAAGTCGCCGACGGCCAGCACGTCCAGGCCGGTGGCGAAGAACGTCCGCAGCGCGTCCTCCGTCGTGGACACGATCGGCTCACCGCGGACGTTGAACGAGGTGTTGAGCACCACCGGCACACCGGTGCGCTCACCGAACCGCTCGATGAGCCGGTGGTAGCGGGGGTTCGCCGACTCGTGCACGATCTGCACCCGGGAACTGCCGTCGATGTGCACGATCGCCGGAGCGTCGCGGCGCAGCGCCCCGCTCGCCGGGAACGCCATCGTCATGTACCGCGAGTCGGTGTGGTGCTCGAAGTAGCGCCCGGCCGCCGAAGCGATCATCGACGGACCGAACGGGCGCCACAACTCCCGCTGCTTGACCGCGGCGTTGACCCGGTCGCGGACCTCGACGCTGCGCGGGTCGGCGAGGATGCTGCGCTGCCCGAGGGCCCGCGGTCCCGCCTCCAACCGCCCCTGGCACCAGGCCACGAGCCGGCCCGCGGCCAGGTCGGCGGCGACCGTCTCACAGACGTCCTCGCTGCGGGTGTACGCGACGCCGGCGTTGCGCAGGACCCGCTCGATCTCCTCGTTGCCCTGCTCCGGGCCCCACGCGAGGGATGCGAGCGGCGGTGGCAGCGCCCCGGTCTCCCGATGGCAGGTGACCAGCGCGGCACCCACCGCCTGGCCGTTGTCGGCGCAGAGCGGGTGGGCGAAGACGTCGGTGACCTCGGGCAGCGCGAAGATCCGCGAGTTCATCTTCACGTTCAGGCCGACCCCACCGCCGACACAGACATCGGAGACGCCGGTCTGCGCGATTCCCCAGCGGATCAACCGGCACGCCGCCTCCTCCAGCGCCTGCTGCACCGCGAAGGCGAGATCCATGTGCCAGCGGGTCACCGGGTCACGGGGCAGGCGCGGCGCCGCACCGAGCAGCTTGACGAGCTTGTCGGTGAACCGCCGCGAGTAGCGGTGCTCCCCGTAGTGGATGTAGGACGGGTCGAGCCGGTACTCGACCCCGTCGGAGGCCGGCAGCAGCACCTGGCCGACGAGGTCCGCCAGGGTCGGGTCCGGCCCGCCGTGCGCGGCGAGGCCCATCACCTTGTACTCGCCGTCGTAGGCGTCGAACCCGAGATACTCGGTGAACGCGGCGTAGAACCAACCGAGGGAGTGCGGCATGCACACCTCGCGCAGGGGCGTGAGCACCTCGCCCCGCTTCAGCCACAGGACGGTGGTGTGCTGGTCGCCGGAGCCGTCCAGGGTCAGCACGACGGCCGACTCGAACGGCGACTCCATCGCCGACTGGAACGCGTGGGTGTAGTGGTGCGGCGCGAAGCGGATCGGCGGGAACGTGAGGTCGCCGAACTGACGCCGCCAGTGGTAGTGGTGCTTCGCGGTCTGCCCGGCGATGTCGAACTCACGCAGACAGCCGCGCTGCCAGTCCAGGGTGGCCTGGTCCAGCGGCCACTCGCGCGCCATCGCGTCGAAGAACCGCCGCATCCGGCCATCGGTGTAGGCGGCCAGGTCGTAGCCGATGGTGACCGATGCGACCTCGTCGAGTCGTACCCCGGCCGTCTCCAGGCAGTAACGCAGCGCCCGGTCCGGGTAGCGCCCCGGCGCGTGCTTCACCCGCAGGAAACGTTCCTCCTCGGCGTAGGCGACGACACGTCCGTCGACGACCGCGGCCACCGCTGGGTCGAACTCGGCGGTGGATATTCCGAGAAACACCTGGTCAGACATGTTCGGCACTCCTGATCCGCAGGGTGGACCGCACGGCCTGCGCGACGCCGTCGGCGTGGGCCTGGATGCGGCGGACGACCGCGCAGATCCGGTCCACCACGTCGTCGGTCATCCCGCTGTACAGCGGCACCGCGACGACCGCCGCGGCGCGGGCCTCGGTGTTGGGCAGCGGCCCGGACGCCACCTGGCGGTAGGCGGTCTGGCGGTGCACGGGCGGGTCGAAGTAGTTGCGGGTCGGGACGTTCTCCGCGCGCAGCGCGACGACGAGGGTGTCCCGGTCGATGCCGAACCGCGCCGGGTCGATCGTGAGGGAGAGATCCTTGTGGGTGCTCGTCGCGCCGGGTGGCACCCGCGGAAACTCGATCCCGGGTACGTCGGCGAGTGCCGCGCGGTACCGGTCGACGAGCGCCAACCGGCGGGCCAGCAGGTCCGGGAAGCCCGGCAGCTGGTGCAGGGCGAGCGCCGCGGACAGCTCCGGCATCCGGGCGTTGAGGCCGACGAAGAGGCTGTCGAAGGTGCCCGGGTTGCCGTACTCCCTGGCGGTGCGCAGCTCCCGGGCGAGGTCCTCGTTCGCGGTGGTGATGATGCCGCCCTCGCCAGCGGTGAACGGCTTGGTCGGGCTGAGACTGAACACCTCGGCGAGTCCCTTGCCGCCGACGCGCGTACCGTCGGGGTAGACCGCGCCGAACGCCGGGGCCGCGTCGAGCAGCAGCGGCACCCCGCGCGCCGCGGCGACCTCGGCCAGGGCGTCGGCGTCGCACGGGGTGCCGAAGACGTGCACCCCCAGGATCGCCACGGTGCGGTCATCGACCGCGGCGGACGCGGCCGACGCCGACAGACCGAACCCGCCGGATTCGATGTCGGCGAAGACCGGCCGCAGGCCGTTCCAGCGCGCGGCGTGTGCGCTGGCCATGAACGTGAAGCTGGGCATGACGACCGCACCGCCCGGGCTCAGGCCGCGCATGAGGAGCATCAGCCCGCTCGTGCAGCTGGACACCGCCACGGCGTGCGCGACACCGAGGAACCGCGCCAACTCGACTTCCAGTGCGGCGAGATGACCGCCTTTGGTCAGGGTGCCGCCGGCGACGATGTCGCCGAAGACAGCCAGCAGGTCACCGTGCTCGCGCAGCAGTGGCGGCCGCGCCAACGGCGGCGTCTGGGTGAGCAGCGGCCGGCCGCCGAGCAGGACCGGCTCTTTTACCGACATCGGGCGCCCCTCTCAGCTCGGCTGCTGCGGGAACAGCGACGCGAGCCGCTCCTCCAGCACCCGGATCGCGTCCATGTCGGGCGCCACGGCGCAGTACCAGACCGACCCCGCGTCCGGGTCGTAGGCGCTGCAGAACAGCGCGCCGGTGCGGGTCGCCGGGTCGTAGGCCAGACCGGCGGCCTCGACCGCGTCCACCGCCTTTCGAAACGACGGGGCCCGCCAGCCGACCCGCTCGAACAGCACCCGGTCGCGGGCGAAGTCCGGCCCCACGACCCGCCGACCGAGGACCTCGTGCAGGTGCGTGGAGCCGGTGATCCGGCCGTTGTACTCGGTGAAGTAGACCGCTCCGCCGGGTGTCACGATCGCGTCGGCGGAGAGCCAGCCCCGGTAGCCCATCGCGCGTAGTGGCTCGCAGAGCCGCCGGGCGTGCTCGGTGACCGCGGCCATGCGGTCGGCCGGCTGGTCCGGTGCCGGAATGGCCTGCGCGTTGGCGATCGGCACGTAGAACATCTCGCCGTCGGTGCCGGACTGGATCCCGCCATCGGTGATGAGCAGCTCGGAGAAGACCGCCCGGCTTCCCGGGAAGTACTCCTCGACGACGAGGCGGTGCCGGCCCCCGCTGGTGTACCTGTCCCACTCGGCGGCGATGAACTTCGCGACCGCCGGGCGGTCCGGCATGATCGACACGTGGGGAGCGCCCAGGGGCTGGATTCCCTCGCCGCGGCTGAGGATGTGGTTGCCGACGCCGCCGGAGTAGAACTCGTGCTTGATGATCACCGCGCGGTCCTCGGCGAGCAGGTCCCAGATCTCCTGTTCCGCGCCCGCCGGGTTGGCGCAGACCGCGCCCTGCGGGATGGGTACGCCGGCGCCCGCGGCGACGGCCCGGAAGACGGCCTTGCTGTTGACCAGCGCGCCGCCGCCCTGACTCAGGAACGCCTGGCCGGGCAGCAGGTCCGCCGCGCCGGCCCGGCGGGCGAGGGCGACGACGGACGCGGCGGGCCAGGTGGCGAGGACCTGCTCGACCGTACGGCCGGCGAGGGCCGCGTCGAGGTCGGCCAGGAACGACGGGTCGGCGAGGCGGTCCGCGGTCAACCGGGCCGCCCCGTCGGTGCCGGGCGGTGGCACCAGCAGCCGCAGCGAACTCCGGTCGACGCCGAGCACACCGGTGACGTAGTCGACGTAGTCGTCTTCCGGCAGCGCCGGCAGCACCAGTACGTCGCCCTCGCGGGCGAACCAGACCAGCCGCTGCGCCCACCAGGCCGCGCCGGCCTTCTCGAACTCACCGACCAGGTCGATGTCGGTGCTGTTGCCGATGAGCAGTCTCACCGCGTCACATCCTCACTTGTCCGGTTGGTGCGGAAGATCGCGGACGCGCCGGCGCCGTCGTGGTGCGCGGGCAGCCGGCTCAGGAACCGGGCCAGGCGGGCGACGCCCTCCTCGATGCGGTCCGCGGTCAGGTAGCTGCAGGACAGCCGCAGCCGGTTGCGACCGCCGCCGTCGGGGTGGAAGCCCGCCATCGGGGTCCACAGCACGCCGTAGTGCCGCGCGCAGTGCGACAGCAGCGTGAGGTCCGCCGGGACCGGCAGGTCCATCAGGACGAAGAACCCCCCGTCGGGCCGGTTCCACCGCACGGTCGGCGGTGCGACCGGCGCGACGTGGCGGTCCAGCGCGTCGAGCAGCCCGCGCAGGCCGCGCCGGTACGCGGCGGCCCGCGCCCGGCCGAGCGCCGCCAGCGACCCGCCGTGGCGCAGCAGCATGCCGCCGACGACGGCCTGACAGACCGGTGCCGTGTTGATCGTGGTCATGCCCTTGAGCGCGGCCAGCTCGACGGCGAGCAGCCGGTCCCCGCCGGCACCGCGCACCGTCTGGTCGGCCACGACGAAGCCGACGCGCGCGCCGGGCAGGCAGACCTTGGCGAACGAGCCGACCATGACGACCCGGCCGGTCTCGTCGAGTTCCTTGAGGCCGGGCAGTGCGTCGCCGAGCGGCGCGGTGAACCCGTAGACGTTGTCCTCGATGATCAGCAGGTTCTCCCGCTCGGCCAGCGCGAGCAGACGCCGTCGGTCGGGCAGGCCCATTCGGGCTCCGCCCGGGTTGGCGTAGTCGGGCGCGACGTAGACCGCCCGGACGCGGCGGTTCCGGCCACGCGCCTCGGCGCAGAGCGCGGCCAGCCGGTCGAGGTCCGGGCCGCCGGGGGACTCGGCAAACGGAGCGACGGCGATGTCGAGCAGCCGGGCGGCCCCGGTGATCCCGGGGAAGCACGGGCTGCTCACGGCGAGCACGTCGGCGCCGTCGCGAAACAGCGCCCGCAGGACCAGCAGCAGCGCCTCCTGGGCGCCGACCGTCACGACGATCGCCTCGGACGGCACGTCGGGTCCGCCGTCGGCGCGCAGGGCCGCCGCGACGAGGTCGTTGATCAGTCCGGCGCTCGGCCCGTACTCGAGCAGCAGCCGGCGCGCCCGCTCCGGGCCGATGCCACGGGTCCGTTGCACGTGCGTCAGGTAGCTGTCGACGTACCCGGCCAGGTCGGCGCCGGCCAGGTGCGTCAGGTCGGGGGCGCCCGGCGCGAACGAGATCGCCTCGGGATAGCGGGCCATCACCTCGTTGAGGAAGCCGATCGAGCTCAGCGCGGGATCGCGCAGCGACGGGTGCAGCAGCTCCTCGTCGAGGTGGACCCGCACCGCGGCACCGGTCATGCCGACGCTCCGGCCTTGGCGACGACGTCGGGGCTGTGCAGCCGGCAGGCCTGCACGTAGGCGAACTCGGCCAGGTAGGCGCGTAACGCGTCGGTCGGTTCCTCGGCGAGGTTGAGCATCCGACGGTTGGCGGGGACCGCCGCGGAGTCCAGTTCGGCGGCCGCGCGTTGCGCCGCGTCACCCACCTCGTCCGGCGGCACGACGTCGTCGCAGAGGAGCCCGGCGTCGGCGTCGCGGGCGTGGACCCGCCGGCCGCCGAGGATGATCCGGCGGGCCAGCCGGGCCCCGGTCAGCCTGGCGAGGCGCAGGTTCGCCGCGCCCGGGACGATGCCCTCCTTCGCCGCCGGCAGGCTGAACCAGGCGTCCGCGCCGGCGACGACCCGGTCGGCGACGAGCAGCAGCTGCATGCCGCCGCCGATCGCGAACGTGTCGACCGCCGCGACCCACGGCTTCTGCGCGTCGGTGCCGTCGTCGAGTCGCAGTCCGTGCACGAGCTTGCTGACGTAGCCGAGCTCACGGCCCAGCAGGAAGCCGGTGAAGGAGATCCGCCCCGCGACGAGGTCGCGAAGGTTGATCCCGGCGCTGAACACCCGGCGACCCGCGTAGCGGGGGTGGGTCATGATCCCACCGCGCAGCAGCAGCACCCGTACGTCGTCGTGGAGCAGGGCCAGGTCCACCGCGGTCTCCATCGCGGCGACCTGCGCGTCGTCCTCCGCGTTGAGGCAGTGCAGGTTCTGCATGGTCAACCGGGCCACGCCCGCGTCGCAGTGCAGAGCGACCGGGCCGAGGTTCAGGCCGCCCTCGGAGCGCAGCCGGGGCAGCAGCTCGACCGCCCGGGCCGTCGGGCGGCGCATCGACTCCAGCAGGTGCGCGCCGGCCGAGGGCGAGCGCAGCAGTCCCCGGAAGAACAGTCCCTGATCGATCTCGCGGCCCTCCTTGTCCCGCTGCGGGAGTGCGCGTTCGGCAGCCAGCTGCGTGCCGGTCGGTACCAGGCCCGGGAAGGCCTCGGCGGCGGCCGCGGCCAGCTCGGCCACGCCCCGGTGGACGCGCAGTCCGTCGGTCAGCGCGGCGTGCACGGCCTCGGCGTGCCGGCCGACGAACCGGTCGCGGGCCGTACGGCAGGCGGCGTGGATCCGGTCGGCGAGGTGCTGCGCCGCGCCGTCGCGGTCGTACCTGGCGGGCAGCGCGGCGAGCAGTTCCTCGCCGCGCTCGGTGTAGGCGGACAGCGTGGCCGCGTCGGCTTCCAGCGGGCCCCCGACGGTAGGCACGTCGGTCTGCCAGCGCTCCACACGGGCCCGCGGATCCGTCCTCATCGGCCCGCTCCGCCGTCTGTCTCGTGGCCGGTCCCGCGCTCTGCGGCTTCCCGGTCGGGGTCCGCCGGACGGTCGGGGTCGGCGGGGTCGGCGGTGCCACGGATCCGCCCGGTGGCGTCGCCGCGCGGGTGTGCCCGGCGCAGTTCCCGATCGCAGGCGGCCAGGTGCGACCCGAGCGCGTCCTCGAACGGCGTGGCGGCGGCCTCCAGCAGCAGCTGCCGTCGGACCCGCAGGTCAGCGCCGGCGGCCCGGCCGAGCAGCACCACGGCGGCCTGGATGGCGTCGGCCGCGTCGTCGGCGATCTCGTCGACGAGGCCGATGTCCAGGGCGCGCCGGGCGGACAGCTCGTCACCCCACAACACGATCTGGCGGGCCCGGGCCACGCCGATCTGGTGCACCAGCCGGTGCGTTGCCATGCCGGGCCAGAAGTGGCCGTCGTTGACCGGCAGCAGCAGTTGCAGGTTGATGGTGGCGATGCGGTAGTCGGCGGCGAGCAGCACGTCCAGAGCCGGCCCGCCGCAGGTACCGCTGGCGACGGCGATCGTCACGACCCCGAGCCCTTCCAGCCGCCGTACCGCGCGTTCCCACCGGTTGACGTCCTGGACGCCGACGTCGCCGGGCCAGCCGCGCTCGACGGGCGGGATCGTGCCCAGCCGCAGCACGATGACCGAGGGGGAACGCCGCTCCTCCGCCTGAACGCACACCGACTGGAGCAGCCCGGTGAGCTCGCGCAGCGACTGCCGGTCATCGACCTCCAGGTAGATGCCCTGGTCGCCGACCAGGTCGAGCATGTGTCGTGCCATCGCCATCTCCTCACCAGCGCACGAGCGCGAGCTCGATGGTCGAACCCGGTCCCATGGTCATCAGCACGCCGTAGTCGCCGGGCGCGACCGCGTCCTCGGCGAGCAGCCGCTCGTACGAGAACAGAAAGGACCCGCTGGACAGGTTTCCGTGGTCACGCAGGACGCTGAGCGTGTGCCGCACGTCGTGCCGGCTCAGCCCGAGGTTGACGCGTACCGAGTCGACGACCTTCCGGCCCCCGGAGTGCACGATCCAGTGGGCGACCTGCGAGCGACGCAGGCCCGCCGCACCGAGCAGCCGGTCGATGGACTCCTCGGCGTTGGCGCCGACGACGTAGGGCACCTGCGGGTCCAGGTAGAAGCTGAACCGGCCGGCGTCGTCGTCCCAGTCGTAGCGCATCGCGCCGACCGCGTCCGGGATGATGTGGCTGGCGAACCCCAGCAGCCGCGGCCCGGGGCGGACGCCAACCGGTTCGCCGCCGCCGTCCGGTTCGCCGCCGTCCCGTTCGCCGCCGGCGACGAGGGTGACGGCCGCGGCGCCGTCGCCGAAGAGGCTGTTGACCACGGACGTGCGCATCGTGCCGTCGAAGACGTACGCCGCCGAGCACGCCTCGATACAGACCATGATGGCGAGGTCGCCCGGGTGGGTGGTGGCCCAGCCGGCGGCCGCGTTGAGCGCGTTGAGCCCCGCGTTGCAGCCCATGCCGACGACGTCGAGACGCGAACAGTCGACGTCGAAGCCGAGCTCCTTGATAAGCAGCGCGCTGAAGCCCGGGGTGAGGAATCCGGTCGAGGATACGCAGCACAGATAGCGCACGTCGCCGAGGCTCACCCCGGCCCGACGGAGGCACACCCGGACGGCCTCGGCGCCGGTGCGTAGGCCGTTCGTCAGGTGCTTGCGCAACAGTTCGCCCTGCGTCTCCGGGCGGTGCGCGCCGTCGGGACCGACGGGTGGCAGGACGAGGTTGCGTCGCTCGATGCCGCCGTTGAGAAACACCGACCGCACCCGGGGGTCGGTGATCCGGAATGCCTCCAGCAGCTCTGCCTGGGTGTAGGAGTCCGGAGGCACGGCCGTGCCCACCGCCGTGATCCGCGGCAGGGCCGGCGCTGGTGTGACGCTCATGCTCGCCGCCGCAGTACATTGACGGTGTGCAGCACTCCCGGGTCACCTACGAGAAGTCGGGCCGCGTCGCCCACGTCACTCTCAACCGGCCCGCCGTGCTCAACGCGATGGACCTGCGGATGCACGAGGAGCTCCGCGAGGTGTGGGACGATTTCGAGGCCGACGACGACGTGTGGGTCGGTGTGCTGTCGGGGGCCGGCGACCGTGCGTTCAGCGTGGGTCAGGACCTCAAGGAGCTGGCCGCGCGGATCGAGGCCGGCACCGCCGGTCAGTCCACTTTCGGCAGTCGTGACCTGCCCGGCTGGCCGCGGCTCACCGAGCGGTTGCAGCTCGCCAAGCCGCTCGTCGCGAAGGTCCGTGGTTACGCCTACGGCGGCGGGTTCGAACTGGCCCTCGCCTGCGACATCATCGTCGCCGCCGAGGGTGCCCGGTTCGCGTTGCCGGAGGCCCGCCTCGGTCTGGTGGCGGGTGCCGGCGGGGTGTTCCGGCTTGCCCGGCAACTGCCGTTGCGTACCGCGCTCGGGCACCTCATGACCGGCCGGCCGCTGACGGCCCGCCGGGCCTACGAGCTCGGCCTCGTCAACGACGTGGTGCCAGCCGGCGAACTCGACGAGTGTGTCGCCGGGTGGGTCGACGACCTGTTGCGCTGCGCCCCGCTGGCGGTGCGCGCGGTGAAGGAGGCCACGACCAGGGCGGCGACCATGCCGCTGGAGCAGGCATTCGCGAGCCGCTTCGTCTGGGAGGAAAGACGCATGCGCAGCCGCGACGCCCGGGAGGGGCCGCTGGCGTTCGTGCAGAAACGCCCGCCGGAGTGGTCTGGCACCTAGCATCGGCACGGGTACTCCTGTCGAGGGGTGGGGATCGCGGCGAAGCGGCTCTACAGGTAGTCCTCCGGCCCGCCCTCGCGGACCGTGTCGAGCGTGAAGCAGTGGAAGCCGCCGCCGAACAGGCGCCGGTGGCGGTGCCGGACCGGCACGGTGGTGAACCCGTGGCGCTCCAGCGTCCGCATGAGGTCCGGACACGCGTCGTTGACCAAGACGGTGTCCGGGCTGACGCTCAACACGTTCATGTCGATGAAAGGGCTGGTCAGGACGAGGTCATCGTCGTCGTACCGCGGGAAGGTGTTCTCCGTCGGGAGCGGCGGGATGATCATCTTCCACTTCCGCAGCGGCTCGGGCAGGGCCTGCGCGACGGCCTCCGAGCGCACCAGCAGCACACCGGGACGCAGCGCCAGGACCATGCTGTCGATGTGGCTGTCGCTGAGGCGGAAGACCCGGTGGATACGGAAGCGGCCCTCGAGGTGGCGCTCCAGCCAGTCGCAGGCCAGCGCGTGGTTCGCGGTCGAGACGTTCACGACGATGTCGCGGCCGAGGCGCAGGCACTGCGCACCGTCGAACATCATCTCGGGGCCGACGTCGTAGACCGACTCCCGCGGGTCCTCGATCACCTCGGTCGGACCGCCGGCGGTGCTGTTGACGTAGGAGAGGTCGAACGACGCGTCGGTCATGATCGGCCGGGGCATGACGGTCCAGCGAGCGCCGCGGCGGAAGTAGTCGGCGAACACGGGCGTCAGGAACTGGGTTTCGAAGTACCGCGATCGGATCATCGGCGGCGTCTCGATGATCTCGTCGCCCAGGATGACGGTGTTGTCCCGCACGTTGAGCGGCGGCACCACCGCGGCGGACCAGGCGAGGGTGCGGACCTCCGTGGTGGCCTCGTCCAGGCGCAGGGGCCGGTGTACCCGCACGTCGAGCGACTCGAGGGTCTTCGCGATGCCTTCGACGTCCTCGTTGAGTTCGTCGACGTAGCGCTGCTTGATCGTCGAGCGGGTCGGACCCGCCGTCGGGCCCGACGACAACCTGGGGTAATACCATTCGGTTCGCACGATGTTGTCGTGGAAGAACAGGTCGAACGACAGTTCCCGCTCATGCGAAGTGTAATTCTCGGCGGACCCGACAATGGCTTCTTTGAGCGGTGACCATTCGTCGTAGCTATTGAGTTCCATACACCTTCCCCAAGGAATGCGGACACGGTTTATGGCACGAGCCCGGGATGGCACGTGTCCATGAAGCGGAGTGTCGGAGACAGGTCAGCAGCGCGTTGGAACAAGCTTCAGCAGCCGAATCGGCCGGCGGTCGAGGTCGGACCCCAAGAGGCAGAGGGCGCGTCAGAATCGCACCGAAAGGCCGTCTGGTCGCCTCGGAAAGCGTTCGATCAGATACATGTGAACACTCCCCCGTGGAACGTCAGATGCAACTGTTAGGACCCTAAACTGAATCACTGCACCCGTCAAGACATTGACGAACGTGCTCGTACGCTCATATGCTCTGCCACCCAACGGGGGATTCACGCGACCGCTGACGATCGCGGTTCACTCGTCGCTGCGCCCATCCGGCCCGCGACGGCTCCGGCAGCCCGAGAACATCCCCGAGGCGTTCGCGGGCGCGCCCTTGCGTGACGGACGGTCCGGCAACGGACCGGTCGACACCCCGCGACAAGCACGATCGGCGATCAGGAGCGGACCCGGCGTGACAACCGACGTGACCCAGCAGCCCAGCAGCACCGGCTCCGAACCGGCTGGCATGCCGACCCTACGCAGCAACCCCTTCGACCCTCCCGACCGTCTCGCCGAGCTGCGGCGGACAGGCCCCGTGACCCGCCTGCGCTACCCCGACGGACACCTCGGCTGGCTCGTCACCGACCATGCGGTCGCCCGCGCCATCCTCGCCGACCAGCGTTTCAGCGCCCGCTCGGAACTCAAACGGGTCCCGGTCGCCCGCCCGAGCGTCGCCCCGTTCTACGGCCGACCCGCCCTACCCGGCTGGTTCCTGGACATGGACCCGCCGAACCACACACGAGTCCGGCGACTGCTCGCCGGGCACTTCACCGTCCACCGGGCCGAGGCACTGACCCCGCGCATCGAGCAGATCGTCGCCGAGCATCTCGACGCCATGGCGGCCGCTGGCGGCCCGTGCGACCTGGTGGACGCCTTCGCGCTACCGATCCCGTCGATGGTGATCTGCGAGCTACTCGGTGTCCCGTACGCCGAACGCGCCGAGTTCCAGCGAAACAGCGCGACCCTGTTCAGTCTCGAGGTCACCGCCGACGAGGCGGACGCTGCCATGGTGGCCCTCGACGCGCTGCTGCGCGACCTGGTGCGCCGGCCCCGTCAGGAGCCTCCCGGTGACCTGCTCGGCGCGCTCGGCGCGAGCGGCCGACTGAGCAAAGAGGAACTCACCGGCGTTGGCGTACTGCTGCTCACCGCCGGGCACGAGACCGTGGCGAGCATGCTCGGCCTCGGCACGTTCGCCCTGCTGTGCCACCCGGAGCAGTCGCGGCTGCTGCACGACGGCAACGTCGACGTCACCAACGCGGTGGACGAGCTGCTGCGGTACCTGTCCATCTTCCACTTCGGCGTACCCAGGACGCCCCTGGAGGACGTCGAGATCGGCGGGGTGCCCATCCGTGCCGGCGAGAGCGTGACGGTCTCGCTGCCGGCAGCCAACCGCGACCCGACCCGTTTCACCGCCCCGGACACCCTCGACCTCGCCCGGCCGGCACGGGGCCACCTGGCGTTCGGGTTCGGCGTGCACCAGTGCATCGGTCAGAACCTGGCCCGGGTCCAGATGCGCATCGCCTATCCGGCGCTGCTACGCCGGTTCCCCTCGCTGCGCCTCGCTGTGCCGACGCAGGACGTCCGTCTCTCCGCCGACATGGGCTTCTACGGCGTCCACCATCTGCCGGTCACCTGGTGACCGGTGGTCCCGCACCCCGATGTCGAAAGGAACGGCATGACCACAGCAGCGATCTCACAGGACGACCCGATCTACGAACGCTTCCACCTCATCGTGAACGGTCCGGCCCTGTTCAACGCCGTCGTCACCGGGCTCGACCTGGGTGTCTTCGCCCTCCTGTCGGAGCACCCCGGCGCCGGCCCCGCCGAGATCCAGCAGGCCGCCCGGCTCCCGGCACACCAGACGCGGGTCCTGATGCACGCGCTGTGCGCGACCGGCCTGGTACGGCGTCGCGACGGCGGGTACCACAACACCCGCGCCGCCGAGGAACTGCTGACCTCCGACGGTCCGGCCAGCTGGCGGCACATCCTTGCCGGCTGGCAGCAGATCTACTACCCGGCGTACCCGCACCTGACCGAGGCGATGTCGGCCGGCACCAACACCGCGCTGGCCGCGCACCCCGGGACCGAGCCGACGCTCTACCAGCGCCTGGCGCACCAGCCGGAGCTCGAGGCGGTGCTGCACCGCTCGATGTCCGCGTTCACGCTGCAGACGATGCCGGCGTTGCTCGACAACCCGGAGATCGCCACCGTCCGGCACCTGCTGGACGTCGGCGGCGGCGATGGCACGACCGCGCGGGCGTTCGCCGAGCGTTTCCCGTCGGCCGAGGTGACCATCTTCGACATGCCGAGCGTCACCCGACTCGCCGGCGACACCCCCGACGGCGACCGGATCCGGCTGCACCCGGGAGACCTGTTCGCAGATCCGCTGCCGGCCGGAGCGGACGCCGTGCTGTTCAGCCACGTCCTGGAGGTCTTCTCCGGCGAGCAGATCCTCGCCCTGCTGCGGAAGGCGTACGAGGCGCTACCTGTCTCCGGGCGGCTGTTCATCTACGGCTTCCACGCCTCCGACGACGAGGACGGTGGCGTCTACTCGGCCCGGCTCTCGCTCTACCTCAACGTGCTCGCCACCGGCACCGGCATGACGTACCCGGTCGGCGACTACGAGCAATGGGCACGGCAGGCGGGTTTCGGCGACATCAGGTCGTACACCGGCCTGCCGTACGAGCACGGCCTCGTCGTGGCAACGAAGGAGTAGCCTGCGTGCCCGGCACACGACCCGCCCACCCCGCCCCGACCGCCGCGAAGCGTCGAGCCGGAACCGGGTGTGGCCCCGGGCCGGGCGGGCCCGGGGCCACGTCGTCAACGGAGGTAGACGTCGGGAGCCGGCGGGTTGGACATGCCGGCACCGATGAAGAAGCTCGGGTGCGGCGGCTGGTTGTAGGCGGTGTTCTGCCAGGCGATCGCCACCCGGTACTGCAGGTCGTGCATCAGGGTGTGGATCCGGCGGTCGGTGGGCGTCGGGGTGCTGTAGATCCGCAACGCCCGGCTGTCCGTGGTGCGCCAGACGACCTCTTCGCGCCAGTCGCCGAGGATGTCGCCGGACAGCGCCGGAGTGGCCTTGGTGCCGTTGTTCGACGCCACCCCGCTGCCGTTGAGCAGCCGGGTGTCGCCGCCGGTGCCGTACTTGTCGATCCGGGTGGCGTCGAGCAGTTCCCGGACCGGGTCGCCGTCCCACCAGATCAGGAAGTTCGTCGATGACGGCTTGCGGCCGACGTTCGCGCCGGTCACGCTGCGCAGCCCGTCCACCGCCGACGACCACGCCTCGGCACCCGGGCTGCCGGCGTAGATGTCGCCGGCCACACCACGCCCGTTGTCGCCGCCGGGTGCCGTCTGCCAGATCAACTGCCCGGTACGGGCGTCGGCGAGCCACGACGACGGGCTGGACGCGTTCTCGCTGACCTTGAAGTACTCCAGTCCCGGCCGGCCCGGGTCGAGGTCGCCGACGTGGCCGGCGTCGCCGTGCCCGAGGCGGTTGGTCCACAGACCGCGCCCGTCGTCGTCGACGACCATCGCGCCGTAGACGACCTCCTGCCGGCCGTCGCCGTCGACGTCGGCGACGGACAGCGAGTGGTTGCCCTGCCCGGCCCACGCCGATCCGTTGGTCGAGGCGTTGGAGTCGAACGTCCAGCGGCGGGTCAGCGCGCCGTTGCGGTAGTCCCAGGCGACCACGACCGAGCGGGTGTAGTAGCCCCGGGCCATGATCAGCGACGGGCGGGTGCCGTCGAGGTAGGCGGTGCCGGCCAGGAACCGGTCCACCCGGTTGCCGTACGAGTCGCCCCACGACGAGACGGTGCCCCGGGCCGGTACGTAGTCCGTGGTAGCCGCGATCGCGCCGGTCCGGCCGTCGAAGACGGTCAGGTACTCCGGGCCGGCGAGCACGTAGCCGGAGGAGTTGCGGTGGTCGGCCGACGCCGATCCGATCACCTGCCCGGTGCCGGAGCGGGTGCCGTCGGCGGTCTTCATCGCCACCTCGGCGCGGCCGTCGCCGTCGTAGTCGTAGACCTGGAACTGGGTGTAGTGCGCGCCGGCCCGGATGTTGCGGCCCAGGTCGATGCGCCACAACCGGGTCCCGGTCAGGGTGTACGCGTCGACGTAGACGTTGCCGGTGTAGCCGGACTGCGAGTTGTCCTTGGCGTTCGACGGGTCCCACTTGACCACGAACTCGTAGCGGCCGTCGCCGTCGAGGTCACCGACCGAGGCGTCGTTCGCGGAGTACGTGTACGACTCCCCCGACGGGGTGCTGCCACCCGCCGGAACCTGCAACGGCACGTCCAGGTAGCCGCTCGGGAACTGCAACGCGGCCGGGGACGCCGCCTGCTCGACCCCGTTGATCACGGCCCGGACGGTGTAGCCGGCGTTGGCGGCGGCGCCGGCGTCGAGGTAGTTGGTGGCGCCGGTGATCGGCGTCGCGTTCAGCCTGGTGCCGCCCCGGTAGACGTTGAAGGACACACCGGTGGTCTCGGTGCCCAGCAGGCGCCAGGAGACGAGGTTGCCGTTGCCGGACCGGACACTGACCAGGCCCCGGTCCAGGTTCTCGGCCTGCCGGGTTCCGGGCGCCGGTGGCGGGGTCGTGGGTGGCGGTGTCGTCGGTGGCGGGGTGGTCGGCGGCGGGGTGGTCGGGCCGGAGGTGGTGGCGGTCGGCGTGACCCCGCCGGTGCACGTGGTGCCATTGAGGACGAAGCCGGACGGCACCGGGTTGCTGGTGCCGTTCCAGGAGCCGTTGAAACCGAATCCGACGTTGCCGTTCGTGGCGATGATGGCGTTGTAGCCGACGTTGCGGGCGGTCACCTGGGCACCGCTCTGGTCGACCGTGGCGTTCCATGCCTGGGTGACCTGCTGGCCGGCTGCGTACGACCAGGTCAGGGTCCAACCGTCGATCGGGTCGCCGAGGTTGGTGACGGTGACGTTGGCGCCGAAGCCGCCCTGCCACTGGTTGGTTGTCTGGTAGTCGACGCGGCAGCCGGCGGCGGCCGCCGACGCGAGCACAGCGCCGAAGGTGCTGAGTGCCAGCGCGCCGAGCGTGGTGGTGGCGAGCAGGGTGATTCGATGTCTGGACAGGTGCATGGACGATCGCCTCCGGGGATCCGGATGCGTACCACCGGAACTCCGCGCCCGAGTCGCCACAGCCGCCTAAGCCGCCGACCTGCCCGGGACGGCGTCCGCCGGCCTGCCGGGCGCGGCGGTGGATGCGGTGCAGCGACGGAGGGGCCGCAGATCGGTTGGAAACGCCGTTGAAAGGACGGTTCCGGCTCTCCCGCATCGTAGGGCAACCGCTTTCCACAAACAACATCGAAGGCCGCCACTGGCACCGCAGCCGCCGTCGCGTGCCCCGGCCGGCGCGTCCCGCCGTCAGGACGGCATGCGCATCGTCGCCATGAAGGTCGGCAGCAACCACGGCCGCCGTCCACCGACGGACAGCTTCCCGGCGAGCACCGCCCGGACCCGGGAGACCCGCCCGAAGAGCATCAGGCCGAACGTGGCGGGGTCGTAGGAGACCCGTACGTCCGGTCGGGGGTCCGGCTCCTCCACGGTCACCAGCCCGTCGGTGAGGGCGAAGGTCACCGCGGGGCTGACCGTGGAACGGAAGGTGACCGAAAGTCGGCCGCGGCGTACCGGGCCGTCGTGGTCGACCAGCCGTCCGTAGCCGCAGCGGACCACCCCGACCAGGAACAGATCGAAGAACAGGGCGGCGTCGCGCGGATCGATCTCCCACCGCGCCCCGGTGGCCCGCGCGATGTCCCAGGCATGGATGTTCAGCTCGTTGAGCAGATGCGCGAGCAGCCCGGCCATCGGCAGGCGGGCACCACCCAGCCAGCTCACCTCAGGCAGCGGACCGACCTCGGACGTGGCCGCGAGCAGTTCGTCGACATCGGACCGCAACCGGGCGGCCAGCGTCGGCACGTCGCGTTCGGTGAAGTCGGCCAGGATCCGGCGGTTCATGTCGGCCACCGTGTCGACGGTGGTGGCCGTCAGCAGGTCGCCGAGCGGGCGCCCCGGCAGGTCCGGTGCCGCGTCCCGGACCAGCGCGACATCGATCGTGGCCACGCTGACCAGGTGGGCCAGCGTGTCCGCGACAGTCCAGTGCGCGGTCACCGCCCGGTCGGGCGGCACGCCGTCGACGAGAGCGAGCAGTCGTCGGAGCACGGCGGGTACGGAGTCACGTACCCGGTCCCATTGGTCGGCAGTCACCATCATGCCGTCCACGATGGCTGGTCGATGTGACGGTTCGCTACCCGAGATCGCCGATCTCCGCCGGGACGGACGTACGATCCATGCCATCGTCGCGACCTGAGTCGGCAGGAGCAGCTGATGATCAACGACGAAACGCTCACCCGCATCAACCAAGGCGTGCAGTTGCATCACCATCAAGGCCGGCGTGCGGCTGCCCGCGACTTGTTCGCCCAGATCTGGGACGAGATCGGTGGCGAGCAGGGCGATCCCTTGCATGTCTGCGTCCTCGCGCACTCGATGGCCGATGTGCAGGACGACGTCCACCAGGAGCTGGTCTGGGACGAGCGGGCGCTCGCGGCGGCTGACCTGCTCACCGATGCGCGGGTCGCGCAGGCCGGGGTGCCGATGTCGGTGGCTGGCTTGTATCCGTCGTTGCATCTCAACCTGGGTGAGTGCTACCGCAGGCTCGGCGATCTCGGCCGTGCCCGCGAGTGCCTCCAGCGTGCGCAGGCAGGGATCGGCGCGCTCGGCGATGACGACTACGGGCGGCTGATCAAGGGCGGCCTGGACCGGCTGGCGCAGCAGTTGGCGACCGCCGGGTAGCCGCGGTCGGAGTCGATCATCTTCTCGATGTGGTGGCGGAGATCTTCAGCCGCCGGAGACGGCAAAGCCGGCGGCCAGTGCCACCACCGTGACCAGCAGTACACACCTCGGCGAAACGCTCCTCGATCCGACGATCGCCGACGTCGGTGACGGGCCGGACCAGGCCCACGTCGCCGGCCCGCCCTTCACGCAAGGTCCCACGTGCGCCCGACGGTAATGCCTGGGTTACCGCGAAGTGTGTGGCTGGCGCCATCGATCTGCCCGGGGCGTTCGCGTGGGATGGACGTATGAGTCTTTCCTCGTCTCCCCCGCGGCCGGAAGCCCCGGCGAACGTGCCCGTCGTATACGCCGCCGAGTTGGTCAAGTCCTTCGGGCGTCAGAATGCCGCCGTGACGGCTCTGGATCGGGTTTCGGTCGCGTTCGAGGCTGGTCGGTTCACGTCGATCATGGGGCCGTCGGGGTCGGGCAAGTCGACGTTGCTGCATTGTCTAGCGGGTCTGGAGCGGCCGAGTTCGGGTTCGGTGGTCGTGGCCGGCGCGGACCTCGCGCGTCTGTCGGATACGCAGTTGACGATGCTGCGGCGCGACCGGCTGGGCTTCGTGTTCCAGGTGTTCAACCTGATCCCGACACTGACCGCCGAGGAGAACATCACCCTGAGCGAACGCATCGGCGGGCCCCGGATCGATCCGGAATGGATGTCTCACGTGGTGCGGGTGCTTGGTCTCACTGATCGTCTGCGGCATCGGCCCAGCGAGCTTTCGGGCGGACAGCAGCAGCGTGTCGCAATCGCACGGGCGTTGGCGCATCGTCCGGCGGTCGTGTTCGCCGACGAGCCGACCGGCAACCTGGACTCCCACACCGGCGGTGAGGTGCTGCACTTCCTGCGACTGGCTGTCGAGCGGTTCGGGCAGACGATCGTGATGGTGACGCACGATCCCGCCGCCGCGGCGCACTCGCACCGGGTCGTGTTCCTCAGGGACGGTCGCGTGGAGGGCGAGCTGCAGAACCCCTCGGCCGAGGCGATCCTGGCCCGGCTGACGCCGAGAGGGGCAGCGGCGTGATCGTCCTGGCGTGGCGGAGTCTGGTACGGCGGAAGCTCGCCATCCTGGCGGCCCTGTTCTCGGTCGTGGTGGGATCATCGCTGTTGACGGCGACTCTGCTGATCGCCAGCTCACAGGAGCAGCAGGGCGCCGCGAGCGTGACGAGCTGGCGGTTCGAGGCCGTCGACGCCGTGGTCAAGCCGCCGGCGAACGTCACCCTGAACAGCGGGCTCGTGCTCGATCTGCCGTCCATGCCACGGCTGACCGACGAGCAGATCGACGCCATCCGCAACGCGCCCGGTGTCACGGCGGTTGCTTTGGAGTCGCCGTTCCCGGCCTACATGATCGCTTCGGATGGCGCGGTGATCGGCGACGCCTTCACCCGTTCCTGGGGGCATCCATGGTCGACCGCGCTCGCCGACGCCGCCTCGCTCACCACCGGGCGGGAGCCGAGCCGGCCAGGTGACGTGGCGGTCGATGAGTCCGTCGCGACAGCCGCCGGCATCGACGTGGGTGACCCGGTACGGGTCGTGCTGGCCACCGGCACCGAGGAGTTCACGGTGACCGGCATCGTGCGTCGGCCGGGTGAGCAGTTCGAGCACGCCCTGTTCGTCGACGGCGGGACGGCCGTACGGTTCGGCGGCGCCCCGGTCGCGGCGCTGGTGTCGACCACGGACATCGATGCGCTGCGAAACGCCATCCCCGGCTTCCAGGTGTTCACCGGCGAGGCCCGCGCGGGGAGCCTTCAGCTCGACCTGCGCCAGGCCGAGCTCGCGGGCGGGTCCAGCCAGTTCCTCATGGTGATCGCATTCCTGGCGTTGGCGATCGCGGTGTTCGTCATCTCCAGCACCCTCACGGTTTCGATCGGGCAGCGACGACGTGAGTTGGCGATGCTGCGGATCGTCGGCACCAGACCACGGCTGATTCGCCGCCTCGTCACCTGGGAGGCCGCCATCATCGGCGCGTTCGGCGGTGTTGTCGGGGCAGGCGTCGGAATCGCGCTTGCCGAGCTGGCACGTCAGTTCTTCACCGCACAGGGACTGATGGCCCGGGGAGCCGTGGTGTCGCCGGAGCCGACAGCGCTGTTGGGCGGGGCTGCTGCCGCGGTGCTGGCGGCGCTGGTGGCGGCCTGGCTTCCCGCACGACGAGCGACGCGCATCGCACCGCTGGAGGCGTTGCGCGAGTCCGACAACCCCAGCGGCGCGACGGGGCGAGGCAGGGTCGTCTTCGGATGGGTGCTGCTGGTGACGGCTGTCGTCTGCGTGGCGGGAGCGTTCGCCCTGGGAGGTCCGGTCACGACCCTGGGCGGCGCGATCGCGCTCATGCTCATCGTGATGGCGTTCCCCCTGCTCATCGGCGCCTCGGTCGTGCTGGGGTCGACGCTGTTGCGGGGCGTCCTGGCGCCGCTGGGCGGACTGCTGCGTCGGTGGTTCGGTGGCTTCGTCGCGGAGCGGTCGATCCGCTCCGACCTGCGTCGCGCGGCCGGGGTTTCGGTTCCGCTGACCTTGCTGGTGGCGGTCAGCGCGGTGCTGCTGTTCCAGGACAGCGCGAACTACCAGGCGCGCTCCCAGGTCTATGCCGATCAGGTGACCGCCGATGTCGTGGTGACCGGAGGTGTCCAGCTCGGCGTGCCGTTCAGCGCGGTCGACGCGCTGGCGGACGTGCCGGGTGTCGCGGCGGCATCCGGCAGTATCTCGTCGCGCCTGATCTTCGACGATCCGCCGACGATGCGCTCGAACGGCACGGTGACCGGCGTGGACCCGGCCGGATTCGATCGGGTGCTCGACTACGAGGTCGTGGCCGGGACGTGGGCAGACTTCGACGAGGGCAGCATCGCCGTGTCACAGATCGTCGCCGACGAGAAGGGCTGGCGGATCGGCGACCAGGTGGCCTTCCGGTATCCGGATGGAACACCCGGTAGCACCCTACTCAGCACGATCTACCGTGACCCGATGGGCGTCAGCGACACGGTCCTGCCGCTGGACACGCTCACCCCGCACGTCCTGGAACCCTTCGCCTCCGCCATCTATGTCGCCCTCGATCCCGGCACCGGCCGCAGCGATGTCATGACCGCCATCAACGGTGCGCTGTCGGCCGCCGTCCCGGGGGCACAGGCCACCGACCGCGACGAGCATCTGGCGCAGGTGGCGGCGCAAGCCAGCGGCGACAACTGGATCGTCCTCATGGTCGTCGTCATCCTGGGCGGCTACGCGGGAGTCTCCGCGATCAATGTGCTGATCTCGTCCACCATGTCCCGCAAGCGCGAGTTCGCGCTGCTCCGGCTCGCCGGGGCACGCCGCCCGCAGATCGCCGGGTCGCTCCTGGTCGAGGCCGTCGTGGTCGCCACCACCGCGGCCATCGCCGGCACCGCCATCGCGGCCATCACGATGATCGGCTACGGATACCTGCTCACCGACACGATCTGGCTGCCTTTCGTCGGCCCGGCCTTCCTCGCGATCGTCGGGTGCGCCTACCTGGCCGCGTTTCTCGGGACTCTCGCGCCCGCGCGCACCGCGATGACGGCCGACCCACTCGAAGGGGTCCGGGCATGGTGATGCCCCGCGCCGCCTCCGACGGGCAGGCGAAGATGGACCGCGTGCGGATTCCGGTACCTCCGGTCGAGTCTTCGGGGCGCGCGGCGATCGCAACCCCCGGCGCGGCGTTGCGTCGTCATCCGATGCGTCTCCTGGTGACCTCTTGGCCGTGGCGGTCGCTCGCCTATCTCGCGACGACCCCCACTGTCTCGATGGTGTGGGCGATGACCTGCTGGCCCCTGCTGGCACTCGCGGGCCTGCCTCTCGGTCGCGTCGAACGCTGGCGCTTGCGGTGGGTGGATCGCAGACCGGTCCCGAATCCGCACGCCGCGGCCGCCTCGCCGGGTTTCGCCGCCTGGATGCGACTGCGGGCTCGTGAACGGGTCACGTGGACCGAACTGCTCCACGGCGTGGTCCTGGTACCGCTGTCCGTGCTGAGCTTCGCCCTGCTCACCGTCGTGCTTCTCGTTCCCGCCGCGACCATCGCTTCCAGCATCGCGTTGTTCGTCATCCTCGTCCTCGGTGTCGATCCCACCGCCGTCACCACCGTGTCGGACCTGCCGACCTCGACGGTCAACAAGAACCCGCTCGCTCAACTCGGCTTCGCCGCCCTCGGCGCACTCGTCCTGATGCTCGGCCTCTATCTGGTGACCCTTGCCGCCGAAGGCCAGCGACACCTCACTCGCCTGCTCATCAGCGAGCCGGACACCGAGCTCGCCGGGCAACTGGACGACATCACGCGGTCCCGTGCGCGGATCACCACCGCTTTCGACGACGAAAGGCGGCGGATCGAGCGTGATCTGCACGACGGCGCCCAACAGCGACTCACCGCCGTGATCATGACGCTCGGCTCTCTGCGGTATCAGCACGACCGCGGGGACGACATCACCCCGCTCATCGACCAGGCCCGTGCCGACGCGCAACAGGCCGTCGACGAACTCCGTGACATCGTGCATGGCATCTATCCCGCCGCGCTACGCGACCATGACCTCGCCGAAGCGCTCGACGAACTCGCCGTCCGCGCCGAAGCCGCCGGCCTGAGCACCTCCGTGCACATCGACCTGCCGGCCGGCCTGCCGGGCGATGTGGAGGTCGGCATCTATTTCGCGGCGAGCGAACTGTTCACCAACGTCGCGAAACACGCCCAGGCCAGTGCGGTCCTGCTCGCCGCACGTCACACACCGGACGGCACGCTGTACCTCACGGTCGAGGACGACGGCCGCGGCGGCGCACGCCCCGACGGCACGGGACTGCTCGGGGTCATCGACCGGCTCGAGACCCTTGGCGGCCGCGTCAAGATCACCAGCCCCGTCGGTGGCCCCACCCGCGTCACACTGGAGGTCCCATGCGCATCGTCATAGCCGAAGACGCCGCCCTGCTCAGGGAAGGACTGGCCCGACTCCTCGCCACGGCCGGCCACGAGGTGGTCGCCGCCGTCGGGGACGGCAGCGCACTCCTGGACGCGGTACGCACCCACCGTCCCGACCTCACCATCGTCGACGTACGCATGCCACCGACACACACGGACGAAGGCATCGAGGCCGCACGCACGCTACGAGCGACCAACCCGACCGAACGCATCCTCGTGCTCTCGCAGATCGTCTCCGGCCGGGCTGCCGCCGACCTGCTCACCACGGGCGAAGGCGGGATCGGATACCTCCTCAAGGACCGCGTCGGCGACGTGGACGAGTTCCTTCGCGCGCTCGACACCATCGCCTCGGGCGGCGAGGTCATCGACCCCCAGGTAGTCCGCAAGCTCCTCCGGCACCGATCCCACCTCGACAAGCTCACCCCGCGTGAAACCGACGTGCTCGCACTCATGGCCGAAGGCAAGACCAACACCGCGATCGCCGAAACGCTGGTCGTCACCGAGGCGGCGGTCGCCAAGCACATCAACCGCATCTTCGCCAAGCTCGACCTCGGCGCCGACGACACCACGCACAAACGTGTCCAAGCCGTCCTGACCTATCTCCGGCGGTAACTGATGCCGCCACGGAACCCGTGGCGGTTCACCGCCGAGCGCCTGGCCGCGTACCAGGCAGGACACCTGTCCGTACTGTCCATCGCCGGTCGTGACATTGGCCAGCCAATCCAGTGCGGGACTTCCGATAGAGCCGTCCGTTGTCAGCGCTGGTGCGCGGCCGGCGCCTGCTGCCCAAGGAATTCCAGGAAGAGCCGGCAGAGGGCCGAGACGGCCCGCCTGTGGTCGGCATCGTTGACGAGCCAGTCCTCGGTGGCATCTTCGCCAAAGGTCTCGACCAGCACCAGAGCCGAGAAGGAAAAGCTGCTGCCCGGATGCCGGGCGGACATCCACTCCTGGAACGCCGTCAACTCGCCCCGACCGCGCGCCAGAGCGAACCCCGTCAGCGCGGAGTACATTCGCTCGTACCTCGGCCGCCCGACGTACATGCCCAAGCGGTGGTCCATATGCCACAAGAACTCTTCCCAGCTCACTGCGAGATTGTCCCCGATGCCGCCTGTTTCGGTGTGATCTACGGCTGTCGGCGTTGTGTACCGGGATGGCGCCGATCTTGTCTGAGGTCGGCCCCCAGGACAAGCCGCGGCGGATCACCTGTGACGTAGGAGCAGAGGGCTGTCGACAGCAACAGGGCCGACCGCTCAAACGGGTGTCCCGCCGCGTTATACGCCCGTCGTCACCCGGCACGTCACCCAGCGACGCCGCCGGGGAAGACCCTCGTACACATTGCCGCGACATGGCGTAGCCCTTCATCCTCCTCGTAAATGCAGGCCGCGCAGATGAAGAGATCGCGATCGTCCGGCCCTGGGTGATGCTGCGGCGCGTGCCCGCACCCGGAACAGGGCTCACCGTCATCCGCGGGCTGCGCCCCTCCTCACGCCGTCTCCCGCTCGGCCGGGCCGCGCTGGCGACTCGGCGCTGGCCCGGACGCTGTTCGGCTGAACCGGCACCGCCACCGGTGGCTCCCGGCCGGATCGTCGACCGGAAGCCACCGGAACCCGGCTAGCGCTGGGTGATGTCGGACGAACTGTAGAGGCAGTGGGTGCCGTCGGCACCGGAGCCGATCTTCGTCGGCTCGCCGCCCTTCGGGACACCCCGGTACTTCTCGCAGATCGTGGTGCTGCCGTACACGGTGATCCGGGAGAAGCGCGCGGTGTCGCCCCAGTTGGTGTTGATGCCGGCCAGGACGCCCGTCGTCCGGGCGGTGACCCCGTCCATGACGACGTGCCGCTGGTAGGAGGTGGAGCAGTTGCCGCAGGCGCGGTAGAGCTTGCCGGAGCCGTGCACCTGGAAGTTGCGGATGGTGACGGTGCCGGCACCGTTGTGCTGGAAGACCTTGTCCGACGCGGACCGGGCGCCGCCACCGTCGACCAGGTACGTCGCCGACGCGCTCGAACTGCGGAAGGTGGCCGCGTCCTCGCCCACGTCGTTCCACCACACGTTGCGGATGGTGCAGGAGCCCTCGCAGTGGATGCCGTCGCCGGCCGGGGAGCCGAGGATGACGTTCTGGATGGTGCCACCGTTGGGTACGACGAACATCGGGTCCTGGTCCTCGCTCTGCCCGCCGTCGCCGATGCCGTAGTAGCGCTTCATGCCACCATCGAAGAAGCTGCCGAGGTTGCGCGTCGAGCTGACCCGCTCGCTGCCGGTCTCGGTCGGCCACGGGCCGCTGCCGTCGCCCCCACCGCTGCCACCGCCGGTGACCCTGACCAGCTGCCACTGCTGGTTGGCGCCGTTGAGGTCGTTCCACTGCGAGATGCGGGCACCGTCGGCGGTCGACCACTCCCAGGACTCCAGCGCCATTCCGCTGTGCCGGTTGATCAGCCGGACGTGTCCGCCGTCGGAGTCGGCGAGCCGGAACTGCTGGTTGGTGGCGTTGAAGTCGGCCCACTGCACGACCTCGGCGCCGCCGGCCGTGGACCATTCGAAGATGTCGAGCACCTTGCCGCTGTGCCGGGACTTCAGGCGGTAGTAGCCGGACCCGGAGTCGACGAACTGCCACTGCTGCCAGTTGCCGTCGTTGCGCGGCACTGGACGATCTGCCCGCCGTCGCTGGTGGACAGGTTGTAGACGTCGAGCGCCTTGCCGGAGTGCCGGTTGACCAGGACGTACCAGGCGTTGGTGTCGACGGTGGCCGCGTGTGCCGGACCCGGTGCGACGGCGACACCGAGTGCGGCGAGGGCCATGGTGACAAGGCCGACGACGGCCCTGCGCAGCCGTCGTCCCGAATCGGGGGGACGGGTTTCCAGGATCATGTCGCTGCTCCCATCTGGGACTCGCGCCATGGACGGCCGCCGGACGGAGGAGCCGGGGGACGGGGGCGGACGGCATGGCGGCAGGTTGGCGCGCCGTTCTCCGTGTTGCCCCACGTAGAAGAAAACGCTTTCCCGGCAGGCTATCCCCACCCATCAGAATCGGTCAATGGGTACATCGCAGGTGCAGGAAAGCGCCCTCCGGCGGCCGCCGCGGCACCCGGTCCGGGCGACGAGGTCCGCAGGCGCCTGCAACAGAAACGGCACCCTGCTTCGTGTTCATGATGAACAGGGAGGTCGAGTGACGTTCGAGGAATTCGTCGCGGCGCGGCTGCCGGCGCTGCTGCGGTACGCCACCGTGCTGGCCGGCGACCCGCACCAGGCCGAGGACGTCGTGCAGGACGTACTCGTGAAGGCACATTCCCGGTGGGCGCGGATCGACGCGCTGGACCTGCCCGAGTCGTACGTACGCAAGATGATCGTCAACGAACTGGTGTCGACCCGCCGACGGGTGACGGCCAGGCTACGCCGAGAACGGGTCCACCTGCCGGACCCGGTCGACGACCGCACCGAGACCGTCGTGCAGCGCGACGCACTCGTCCGGCTGATCCGGGCCCTGCCGACCAGGCAACGGATCGTGATCGCGTTGCGCTATCTCGAGGACATGGCCGACGCCGACATCGCGGCGCTCATGGACTGCAGCGTCGCCACGGTACGCAGTCAGGCATCACGCGCCCTCGCCAGCCTGCGGGGCACCGCCACGCTCCAGCCGTCGAAGGAACAGCGATGATCGATTCAGCAGCGATCCGTGAGGCGTTGACCGCCATCGCCGACGAGGCGCCCGGGCCGGAACGCATCCGCGCGAACCTCACCGGCCGCACCCGGCGGCACCGGCAGCGCCGCCTCGTGTTGCGGCTCGCCGGCACCGGTGTGGCCACGGCGGCGGTCGGCCTCGGCGGGCTGGGCACGGTGCGTCTCCTCGACCGACCCCGAACCGGCTTTCCTGAGATCTCGGACGGCCCGGGGGGCGGCTGGCTGGAGGTCCCGCTACGTCAACATCCGACCTGGCTGCCTCCCGGTCACGGACAGAGCCAACTGCGGGTCCTGGTGTCCGGCAAGGAGGCACCGGTCGTCGCGCGGCAGTGGGAGCGACCCGGCACAGCCGACGCCCGGACCCCGATCGTCGCGCTCACCGTCGGCTGGCACGAGTCCCTGGATGCCGACCGGCCCACCGGCCGTACGCAGGACGTCGACGTCGCCGGTGTCGCCGGCCAACTCGTCCGCGGCCCCGAGATTCCGGACGCCGCCCCGGACGTCCACGTCATCTGGCAGCCGCCCGGCGAGCCGCAACTGATCCTGACCGTACTCGGCGACGACACCGTCGAGCAGCGGGCCAACGTCGCGCTGCGCGTCGCCCGGTCGACGCGACCGGATCCGCGCCACATCCGGCTGGGACCACGTCCGGGCTGGCTGCCGATCGGCCTGGCCGGCCGGCCCTGGCAGCTCTTCGTGAACTACGAGGGAGCCGACTGGCGGCAGTTGGTCTCGGTCACCGGCGGCGACGGGCGGCAACTGATGGTGCTCTCCGGCCCCGGTGCACACGCCGGTCTGTTGAACCAGCAGGCGGCCCGGCCGGTACGGGTGCTCGGGTCGGACGGCTGGCACGTGCCCGACAACGGCCACCTGTTCTTCACCCTGCCGGACGGGGTCGCGGTGTTCGTCGGGCTGGACGCGCCGATCGCCGCCGAGCCGACGGGCGGGGACCCCGAGACGGTGCCGTTGGCCGAACTCGTCCGCATCGCCGAGGAGTTCGACTTCGGGCCGTGGCCGGACATGTCCTGGGTCGGCTCGCGGTAGCCGCGCCCGCCCGGCGTTCCGGGTCAGCCCCTGGACGTACGCCTGCGTCTCGGGTTTGTGGTGTAGCCGCACGCCCGACGCGGCGGGCACGGCAGCGCGGCGCACCTCCGCGGGAGACCGGTAGGCTCCGGTGGCCCGCGGTCGTTGGGCAAGACGGTGTACGTGCAGCGTTCCGGTCCCCGAACGACGGTGCCGAGTTCGGTGTGCGCCGGGGATTGGGGTGGATCGGTGGAGGATCTGGGGCGCCTGTTCCGGTTGGCCGCTGATCATGCCGCCGGCTACCGGGAATCGTTGCCGGATCGGCCGGTCGGAGCGTCGATCAACCAGGGGGCGTTGGCCGAGGCGTTCACCGGCCCGTTGCCCTCCGTGCCCTGCCCGCCGGAGCAGGTGCTGGCGGACCTGCTCGCCGCGGCCGAACCGGGCCTGGTGGCCAGTGCCGGCCCGCGGTACTTCGGTTTCGTGGTCGGCGGTGCCCTGCCGGCCGCGACCGCCGCCGACATCCTCGCAGCCGGTTGGGACCAGCTCGCGACCAATGCCGTCACGTCGCCGGCCGCGATCGCGGCCGAGGCCGCCGCCGGCGTCTGGTTGAAGGAACTGCTGGGGATCCCGGCGTCCGCGTCGGTCGGTTTCGTCACCGGCGCCCAGGCGGCCAACACCGCCGGGCTCGCTGCCGCCCGCCACCACCTACTGGCGGACGCGGGTTGGGACGTGGATCGGCGCGGGCTGCTCGGGGCGCCGCCGATACGGGTGATCGCCGGTGCGGAGCGGCACGCGACCATCGACCGGTCGCTGCGTCTACTCGGCCTCGGGACGGATCTGGTGGAACCGGTGCCGGCCGGGCCGAACGGCGCGATTGATCTTGGATTGCTGCGGGAGGTGCTGCAAGGCGGCCCCTCGGGTCCGACCATCGTGTGCCTGCAGGCCGGGAACGTGAACACCGGCGCCTGCGACCCACTCCGGGAGGCGTGCGAACTGGTCCGACGGCACGGCGGGTGGGTGCATGTGGACGGGGCCTTCGGGCTGTGGGCCGCGGCGAGCCCCGCCACCCGGCATCTGGTGGACGGGCTGGAACTGGCGGACTCGTGGGCCTGCGACGGCCACAAGTGGCTGAATATTCCGTACGACTCGGGGTTCGCGTTCTGCGCCCGGCCGGATGTGCATGCCGCGGCGATGTCCTTTGCCGCCTCGTACCTGGTCGGTTCCGGGGGTGTACCAGCCGGAGGGGATTTCACCGCCGAGTCGTCGCGCCGGGCCCGTGGGTTCGCCGTCTGGGCTGGACTACGGGAACTGGGCCGCGACGGGGTCACGGCACTGGTCGACCGCTGCTGTGCGCTGGCCCGCCGGTTCGCCGCCGGCCTGACCTCGGCCGGGTTCGAGGTGGCGAACGAGGTAGTCCTCAACCAGGTGCTCGTCGGCTTCGGCGACGACGCGCGCACCGACCGGGTGGTGGCGGCGGTCCAGGCGGACGGCACATGCTGGGCAGGCGGCACAACCTGGCGGGGGCGGCGTCTGATGCGGATCTCGGTATCGAACGCCACCACGACGGAGGAAGACGTGGACCGGTCCATCGCCGCGATCGTCCGCCTCGCCACATGACTCCGGGAGTCTCCCCCGCTTCCCGCAGGGTGGTGTTCACCTGCAAGCAGGGCTTGTCGCTGTTCACGCATCACCCACGCACGCCCACTCCCCCGCCATCGAGGTGTCGTTCGGTCATCGCGACGATCGATTGCCCAACCACCGCGAGCGCTCGGGGTTTGTGGGAGTTCGTGTCGGTGGGGCGATCAACTTCATCGCCGAAGGACAGCACGATCGGACACCCCAGGTCCGGTAGCGATCAATGAGGTCGCCTTGCGCTTTCAGCCGAACCCGGCCCAAGCTGCGTTGTTGCCTTCCAACTGACAGGGGGTGTCCAGGAGCGTGGATCGCCGTCAGGATGATAAACCGGACATCCTCAACTCCGGCCCCGACCGGTCCTTGCAGCCGCTACCTCGGTGGCTGATCGGAGCGAGTTTCATCGCCCTCATCGTGGCAGCACTGTTCGTCCTACACGAAAGTGACGGGTCACGCAGCACGACACCTCCTATCGTGAGCCCGACGACGCCGACTGATCCCGAGGAATCATGTCCGTCGGCCAGTTCGGACCAGGGCGCTGCGGTGGCAGACTGGATCACTGGCCTGCTTCTCGAGCAGCCGGGGGATGGACTGCACCGAGATCTAAGCCAGCAACGGTGTGACCCCACCGCCCTGGACGGACCGTGGGCCGTGGTCGTACGCCGGTCGGACGGCTCGCTCGCCAGGCACGGTGCTGTCGTGACATTCCCTGTCGAGATTCCCGCTACGGGGCGTCACGTCAGTGTCAACGGGGTTACAGGTATAGCGACGGATGCGGAGGTCACATGGCCGGTCGCTGGTGGACACGCCCGCATCCGTGGAGATGTTGGCCAGCCCATGCTGATCGCGCTTGCTGCCCGAACAACTGTCGTCGCTGGCAGGCCGGGCATGGATCCGCCTGATGGCTATACGGTGATTTCGACTGGGCCGTACCGACCACCGATCGTGCGTCAAGTCGGCTACAGCAGCGCAGCAGCCGGCGAAGGGCAAGCCCTCGGCTCGGGCTGGATTCATGCTGGGGTCGCCAGTAGTGGCGGCTTCGAAGACCAACTCTTCGCGGTGCGTTCGGTCAGTGCCGGGACCGTCCACGGCCGGCCTGCGGTGCTGTCCGGCATACGTGACGGCGCCGGAATGATCGTCTGGGAGCCGACCCCTGGGGCGATAGCCTTCGTCGGCTACGGCGGCGGCAATCCGCTGGACGACAGCGGCGTCGAGGCTCTGCGACGTCTCGCTGGGCGGGCGCGACCTGTGACAAGCGTTGGCTGGCAAGCGCTGCGGCCGGTCACCATCGAGCAGGTCAACGACCACCGCCATCCTGGGCCTTGGCCCACCACAATCCAGCGCGGGCCGGGCGGCTGATCGCTCGGCAGGACGTCGGCGCGGCAAGGTCGCGGGCTCCCTGTAACCCGATCCGGCCAGCGCTCCGCCTGGGTTCGGCGGCCACGCGACGGGCTCGGCGCGGGGATCATCCCCGCGTGCGCGGGGAGCAGCAGTACGGCAGCGCCGGATTGGGCAGGCCGTCCGGATCATCCCCGCGTGCGCGGGGAGCAGATTCATGTGCAGCTCGATGCCGAACGCCAGCCGGGATCATCCCCGCGTGCGCGGGGAGCAGGAGATCAGCAGCCTGCGCCCGGACCTGAGCGAGGGATCATCCCCGCGTGCGCGGGGAGCAGGTCATCGGCCACCGCCGTAGATCACGTCGCTCGGGGATCATCCCCGCGTGCGCGGGGAGCAGCGGGGCCCGCCGGGCCGCCCGGTCCCGCCGGCGGGATCATCCCCGCGTGCGCGGGGAGCAGCGGCACCCGTGGCGGGCGACGGTCCGCACGATCGGATCATCCCCGCGTGCGCGGGGAGCAGGGTGCGTCGACTCTTCATATGTCCACACGACAGGGATCATCCCCGCGTGCGCGGGGAGCAGTTCCCGGTTCGGCAGGAACGTGTCGGGATCCATGGATCATCCCCGCGTGCGCGGGGAGCAGGACGACGCCGACCGGCGCCGGTCCGGCGGGGAGGGATCATCCCCGCGTGCGCGGGGAGCAGGGCCCGGGACGCCGGCTGAGTCAGCGCCACCAGGATCATCCCCGCGTGCGCGGGGAGCAGGGCCCGCCGGTCCGCGTCGACCAGGGCCCGGCGGGATCATCCCCGCGTGCGCGGGGAGCAGTGGCCTGGACGCGTCCGGCGACCTCGCCGCCACGGGATCATCCCCGCGTGCGCGGGGAGCAGTGGACGCTGGTCGAGGCTGACCTGCACAGCGAGGGATCATCCCCGCGTGCGCGGGGAGCAGGGTTTCGTGGACCGCTCGGGCCGCGGCTGGGAGGGATCATCCCCGCGTGCGCGGGGAGCAGCTACTAGCCGCCCGGAACGGTGCCGTAAGCGCAGGATCATCCCCGCGTGCGCGGGGAGCAGCGCTCGTCGTGCCAGCGGCGCCGGTCGGCCTCGGGATCATCCCCGCGTGCGCGGGGAGCAGGTCGTAGTAGCCGTGTTCGATGTGTGGGCCGCGGGATCATCCCCGCGTGCGCGGGGAGCAGCAATTCCGGGTCGGGTTGTGCTTCCGCGAGGACGGATCATCCCCGCGTGCGCGGGGAGCAGGGATCCGTCGAGCTTCACGGCGCGCGGGGCGAGGGATCATCCCCGCGTGCGCGGGGAGCAGTTGAGTGCCGCCGAGCAGCGGCGCATGTACGACGGATCATCCCCGCGTGCGCGGGGAGCAGTTCTCCGCAGCCCGAGCATCCGTGATCTTCAGGGGATCATCCCCGCGTGCGCGGGGAGCAGACGCTGTATCCGCAGGCGCCAACGATCGCGGCCGGATCATCCCCGCGTGCGCGGGGAGCAGCCCCGGCCGGGAAGGAAGACGTCACCGCGAAGGGATCATCCCCGCGTGCGCGGGGAGCAGACGGCCTGCACAAGCAGGTCGAGAAACTCCGCGGGATCATCCCCGCGTGCGCGGGGAGCAGCCGTTAGCCCGGGAGTCCGTCTCCTTGGCCGGGGGATCATCCCCGCGTGCGCGGGGAGCAGGCCTCACATACGGCCGCAGCTTGAAGCGCTTAGGGATCATCCCCGCGTGCGCGGGGAGCAGCAGACGGATAGCTTCTTCGCTGTTCGCAATCGAGGATCATCCCCGCGTGCGCGGGGAGCAGCCTTCGGAACCGTGGATCAATGATTTTGAACAGGGATCATCCCCGCGTGCGCGGGGAGCAGCGCGTCAGCCTCGCGCGCGTACGCGCGCGCGCGGGATCATCCCCGCGTGCGCGGGGAGCAGCTCGACGGGCAGACCGTCGACGTCGACGACGTGGGATCATCCCCGCGTGCGCGGGGAGCAGACTTCCTGACCTGCTGCTCTAGAGATCAACTACGCTATTTTCCTTCACTTTGGTCGGCAAGCCGTCATTGGATCGTCCTGACACGGCGGCGGACCATATTGGGTGGCAATCATCGAGCTCGCGGGATGGCCCTCACTCCCCCAATCACCTTCCGCCACGTGCGCATCACCCCATTGTGGACTGCCACATCGCCGTTCTGCCCCACCTCAGGTGGTCGCGCACGGTCGGGCCAGCGTGGCCACTGTACTGCGCACCGGCATCGGCAAGATCGATGGACGGTTGGCGTCGGTGGGGCCACCCGTTCTCTCCCAGCGCGGCAAACAACTGTTCGTGGTGGGTGTCCGCGGTGTCGGCGTGGGCCGCCTCGCGGCCACCTACCACAGATTCTATCTATCATCGTTGTTGGTTGATAGAGTGCGCTCGGCGGCCGCCCGTGCCGGCCGAAGCGCGTCCGCAAGGAGGGGCCGTGGAAGATGTCGTGGAGGTCGTGCGACTCACCCTGGTCTATCTGGTTCAACTGGCGCCGTGGTTCGCCCTGGCGATCTTCATCTCGGCCATGGTGGATCTGCTCTATCTCGACATCATCGCGCGACGCACGTTCCGACGCCGGGGCTGGGTCGGCGTGGTGCTGGCCGCGGCGATCGGGGCGTTCAGCCCGTTCTGCTCGTTGACCGTCATCCCACTCATCCGCAAGCTGCTCGCCGGCGGCATCCCCCTGTCGGCGGTGATGGCGTTCTGGGTGGCCTCGCCGGCGATGGATCCGGAGATCTTCGCGATGACGGCGGCGCAGATCGGCATGCCGTTGGCGACGGCTCGCCTGGTCGGCGCGGTGATACTCAGCGTTGGGGCCGGTTTCGTCGTCCTGCTCATGGAGCGGCGGGGGATGTTCAAGAATGTCCTTCGGCGTGGATACGAGAAGCAGGAGCGACTCGAGGTTCCCCAGTGTGGACAGGATCAGCCGCGCACCGAGGAGCCGGCGCTGGTGGGCGCCGGTGGCGGCACCGCGCAGGCGACCGCTGCCTGCTCGCAGACGGCGGCCCAGGGTTCTGGCGGCTCGGCCGGCGTCGACGACGGCGAGGACGACGACAGGCCGTGGTGGCCGGCGGCGAAGGCAAGCGTGCGCACCCGGCGGAACTGGCAGATCAGCTTCCGGAACATGGGCCGGGACACGCTGACCCTGGGCAAGTGGCTGGTTCTGGCCTGTGTCGCCGAGGCGCTGATCATCATGTACGTGCCGGGTGACCTGATCACGACCCTGCTCGGGAAGGATCCGCTGGTGGCGATCCCGCTCGCGGCGGCGATCAGTGTGCCGTTGTACCTCAACGGTGTCGGCGCGATTCCGATCATCGACGGCCTGTTGGCCAAGGGGATGGCGCCGGGGGCGGTCGTGACGTTCCTGCTCGGTGGTGCCGTGACCACGGTTCCGGCGATGGTCGCGGTCCGTAGCGTCGTGACCAACCGGGTCTTCCTGACGTATCTGGGGATCAGCGTGTTCGGCAGCATCATCATCGGCTTCGGTGCCCAGCTCGTGCTTTGACGACGGTCAGCCGGCTTGTCGGTCGGGCCGCATGGCGGGGCTCGCTGGGACCGAGGACCGCCGTGCGGAGGATCAGGTGTTCAGGAGGTCCGCCCCAGGCCGGGCAATCCTAATTCGGACAAACGTCAGACGATCTGCCCGATCGCTTCAAACCACAATCGTCCCGGACTCATCCCGAAAGATCGAGTTTGGTGCGTTGACGCGAAACGCGCAGGCCAGAGGCTGCGACAGCAACCGCTACAAGATCACGGAAAGACTTCCGATTCGGACATTCCGACTCCATCAATCTATTGACACGGATTGGTGAAGGTGCCATCGTCGGCGGTACCCAGCTGATGCACCCGGATGCTTCGTCGCCTCCGGCAATCGTCGGCTGCCGCCGGTCCTGTGGCGCGAACATAGGGGGCTACGTTGCCTGATCCCCGGGTGCTTGTGGTGTCTTCCTTCGAAGCGGAACTGCAACCGTTGGCGTCGGCCTGCGTCGCCGCTGCCCTGCAGGACCAGGGGGCGGCGGTGACGGCCTGGGACGCGCACGCGTTCCCCGACCGCCTCCCCGACGCCGAGGTGGACCTGGTCCTGTTGTCGGTGCAGCAGTTCGAAGGTCTGCACCGGGCCGTGGACCTGGCCCCCAGGCTGCGGGCCGCCCACCCGGGCGCGCCGATCGTCGCGTTCGGCCAGTACGCCCAGATGAACAGCACCGAGTTCCTGGCCAGGGTCGACGCGGTCGCGTTCGACGAGCCGGAACGGATCGCGCAGGAGCTGTGCCAGGCGGCCACCGGACAGCTCCCGCTGCCACAGGTTCCCGCGCTGCGTACGGCGCACCAGATGACCGCACGGCCCCCGCGGCGGCGGATCACCGCCACGGCGCCGGCGCGTCACCTGTTCCCGTCGCTGGTGCACTATCCCGCGCACCACACCGGCCTGGGGCTGATGGGCAACATCGAGGTGTCCCGCGGGTGTCACCACAAGTGCACCTACTGCTCTGTGTACGGGGCGTACGACGGCGGTGTGGCGCCGTACGAGTTGGAGACGGTGCTCGCCGACGCGCGGCAGCTCGCCGACGACGGCGTACGGCACTTCTTCTTCATCGACGCGGAGTTCTTCAACTCGCGGACTCTCGGGGTCGAGGTGGTCCGCCAGATCGTGGCGGAGTTTCCCGGCTCGACGTTCGAGTTCACCACCCGGGTCGACCACATCCTCGACTACCCGGAGCTGCTCGAAGAGCTGGTGTCGTTGGGGCTGCGCCGGGTCACGTCGGCGCTGGAGTTCCCGTCGGACCGCATCCTGCGGATCTTCGACAAGGGTATCGATGTCGCCCACATGCGTGCGGCGATCGCGGAGGCGGACCGGATCGGTTTCGAGCTGAATCCGACCTTCATCCCGTTCACCCCCTGGGTACGCTACGAGGAACTGCTGACCTTCGAGGACTTCCTGGTCGAGACGGGCCTGGCCCGGGTGGTGGAGCCGACGGCACTGCAGACGAGGCTGCTGCTGTTCAAGGGCTCCCCGCTGCTGCAGTCACCGTGGCTGACCGATGTCGATCTCGTGGACCGGGGTTTCCACCTCGACTGGACCCATCCCGACCGGCGGGTGGAGACGCTGTGGCAGCAGCGCCGCAGCGAAGCCGAAGACGCGGGTGCCGTCCGCTGCTGCGTCAAGTGTTGACGGGCCGGGCGGCCGGTAGGAGGAGGCAACAGGTATGAGTGGATCCCATCGGGTCGTCGTCCGCACGGGCGAGCAGCTTCCCGAGATGGACTGGGCCCGCGAGTCCGCGGACCTCACGGACGCGTGGCCGTACGTGGGGCCGACGTTCCTCGCCGCCACCGAGCGGGCGCTGCCGGAGGCGAAGCCGTGGCACACCGTCGCCACGCGAGGGCGGGGCGAGCTGGCGCTGCTTCCCGGCTACGTGCTGACCGCGCCACCGGCCGTGGACCACGATCCCCGTACGTATCTGGGCTGGCAGCCGCCGTCGGGTGACAGCGTGTGCTGCGGGGTGGAGGTGGCCCCGAGTGTCACGGCCCAGGTCGACGCGCTGGGTGAGGATGCCTTCTTCCCCGCGCTGCTGTTGGGGTCCCCGCTGGGTTACCGCACCGAGATCGGCTACAACTTCTGGACCCCGACGCTGTTCGCCACGATGGTCGAGCAGCTCGTCCCGGCGGCGTTCGGTGCCGGGATCCGCAGTGTGGTCGCTCCGTGGGTACCGGACCGGCCGGGTAACGACGCGCTGACCGCCGCGTTGGACGCGGCAGGCGGTCACACCACCTTCTGGGGTTTCGAGGACCACATCCCGCTCACCGCCGCGAGCTGGGAAGAGTATCTGGTGGGGCTGCCGAAGAGGAAGCGGCAGCGGGTCGTCACCGACGAACGCCGGGTCGCCGCGGCCGGTGTGACCGTGCAGCGGCTCGACGGTGCGGCGATCCGGCCGCACGTTCCCCGGATCGCGGAGTTGACCTGCCTCAACCGGGAGAAGAACGGTGCCGGTGAGGAGCCGGCCCACATCGAGACGTTGCTCGCCGAACTGTTGGACGCCGGCGCCGACCTGCGTGCCTACACCGGCAGTGTCGACGGCGACCTGGTCGCCTCGTGCGTGGTGCTGCGCAAGGGGCACCGCCTGTTGACGAAGTGGGCGGGGTTCGACTACGCCCGGCTCGGTGAGCGCAGCGGCCTGTACTTCGCGTTGGTGCTCAACGCCCCGGTCCGCGACGCGTACCGGGAGGGGCTGCGCCAGGTGGAGTTCGGTGCCGGCGCCCATCAGGCGAAGGTGCTGCGTGGGTGCAGCTCGCGTCGGATCACCACGAGTCTGGTGCTGGCCGATGCCGCCCACCGCGTACGGGCCTATCCCTTGCTCGATGCCTTTGGTGCGGCCCGGCGTGTCGCCTTCGGCGACGTGGCCGCGCCGAGCCGTCTGCCCCTGCTCGAAACCGCGGCCTCGGGCAGCGCCTGCTGCTCCGACGGCTGAACGCCAGGATCTGGAAGAGGTTCCCGTGAGTGAGACGCTTGCACCGCAACAGGATGTCCAGGACTACTACCGGGACAAGGCGCGTACGGCCGCGGCCGGCTCGGCCTGCTGCGCCGACGACACCGATACCGCCTTCGGTGCTGTCAACTACGCGGGCATCGGCCCGGGCGAGGCGCCGGATCCGGCGCTGCTGGCAAGTCTCGGCTGCGGCAACCCGACCGCGGTTGCCGAGCTGCGTGAGGGTGAGACGGTGCTGGACCTGGGTTCCGGGGCGGGCCTCGACCTGATCCTCAGCGCCCGCCGGGTCGGGGCGGACGGGCAGGTCTTCGGTCTGGACTTTCTCGAAGAGATGCTCGCGGTGGCCAGGCGCAACATCGCCGACGCCGAACTGGACAACATCGTGCTGCTCAAGGGCGTCATCGAGGCGATCCCGCTGCCGGCGGAGACCGTGGACGTGGTCATCTCCAACTGCGTGATCAACCTGTCGGTCGACAAGCTGGCGGTGTGTCAGGAGATGAGCCGGGTGCTGGTGCCCGGTGGCCGGATCGGGATCAGTGACGTCGTCGCCGAGGATCGGCTGTCCGCCGACGACCGCGCCGCCCGGGGCAGCCGTGCCGAGTGCGTCGCGGGTGCGCTGTCGGTCAGCGAGTACCGCGACGTACTGACGCGGGCCGGCCTGGTGGACCCGGAGGTTGTCTTCACCCACGAGGCCGCCGACGGGATGCATGCGGCAATCATCCGGGCCCGGAAACCGGCGACACCGATCACCTCAGATGACAGCGCCTCCGCTTAACGGGCATGCTCCCAATAGCGCCCACCGATCAGCTGGCCTTGAACGAGCGGCAGCGCAGGATCGGTCCGCCGGACGAGGGAGAAGCCGTGTTCGACACCACTCTGGTCGCCTACCAGGTCGCCGCCACCGCGCTGGCAGCCATGATCATCGCGGCGCGTGGGTGGCCGTCCGGACACCGCCCGGGTATCCACCTCACCGCGGACCGTCGGCCGGCCGCCGAGCGGTCCGGCGGTGCCTGGTCGCGCAGCGGCACCAGCCAGAACGGCGCCACGTCCGAGCCGGGCCCGGTGTCCGGTGACGACCAGCCCCTGGACCGGGAGACCGCCGAGACGTACGCCCGCTGGTTCCAGGCGCTGTCGGATCCGACCCGGATCATCATCCTCAGCTATCTGAGCCGCCGCACCGAACCCGTCTCGGTCGGCAACATCGTCGACGAACTCGGGTTGGGGCAGTCTCTCGTCTCGCACCACCTCAAGGCGTTGCTCGCGGTCGGCTTCGTCACCTACACCCGGGAGGGAACCTCCCGGCTCTACTCGGTCAACCACAGCTGCATCACGAAGTTCCCGACCGCCGCCGACGTCGTCATGGGTCGCTCCCCCGCACCCACCCCGACGCTGCCGGCGTGGCCGCACCTCGACAACGGAGACCGACGACATGGGCGACAGGAGTAGCAGCCCCGGACAGGATGGCCCGCTGCTCGCGCTGGTCGGCAGCGGGGACCGCCGCTACCGGGAGTACATCCTCGCCGCGCTGGCACCCCATTTCCGGCTGTGGCTGCTGGACGCCATCGAACCCAGCTGGCACCGGCCCTACCTGACCGGATTCACCCTTGTCGACACCCACGATCCGGCGGCCCTGGTCGGGGCCGTCCGCCGCATCGGGTCCGAGGTCGCACCGGTCGCCGGCCTGTTCAGCTACGACGAGTGGGTCATCGATGCCACCGCCATCGCCGCCGAACAGCTCGGCCTGCCGGGCAGCCCGCCGCAGGCGGTCGCCGCCTGCCGCGACAAGGCGGCCACCCGCCGGATCCTGGCCGGTCACGGCGTCGGCCAGCCCCGGTCGGTCACCGTGACCGGTCAGGTCGAGGCGGTGGAATCCGCCGCCGCGATCGGCTACCCGGTCGTCGTGAAGGCGCGACGGCTGGCCGGCAGCATCGGCGTGCAACGGGTCGACGACGAGCAGGCGCTGGTGCGGGCGTACCGCATCGCCGACGCCGCAGTGTTTCCGGACGTCGTACGCGACGGCGCGGATGTGCTCGTCGAGGAATACCTCGACGGGCCGGAGATCAGTGTCGACAGCGCTGTCGTCGACGGAAACGTCATTCCGCTCGCCCTGGCCCGCAAACAGACGGGGCTGGCTCCGTACTTCGAGGAAACCGCTCATTTCATCGACGGCGCCGATCCACTATTGACCAATGAGGCGTTGAACGACCAGCTTCGTCTAATTCATTCCGGGCTCGGTCTCACCGACGGCATGACTCACACCGAATTTCGGCTGACTCGTGACGGTCCACGTCTCATTGAGATCAACGCCCGACTCGGTGGCGATTTCATCCCGCACCTCGGTTATCTGGCCACCGGTGTCGACTTCGCCGTCGCCGCCGGGCAGATCGCCACTGGGTGTTATTCCACCAGCCGCCCGACCCGTCGACGGGTGGCTGGTATCCGGTTCCTGTACCCGCCGGTCGACTGCCGGATCCTGAACCTGCGAGTACGTACCGACCTGCTCAGTCCGGGAGTGCATGCCGCGGTGGCGACCGGTCAGCCCGACCAGGATCTGGCACTGCCACCGCGGGGGTTCCTCTCCCGGTACGGATACGTGATCGCCGTGACGGACTCGGTCGAACAGACGAACGCCGAACTCGAACGCGCCCACGACATAATCGAGTTGGAATACAAACCTATCTGAGAATAATCCGCCGATCGGAGCGACATCAGAACTGCGCCGGTCCGTCGATACAACGCGCCCGAAAACAAGGCATGAAACGCGTATCAGCCCAAGAGCCGACCGTTGACAAGTGTTACAGGCACCGGGATCATTTCGATCAAGCGATTCACTGACCGACCGCAGTTCTCGCCGACTATTCAGGGCCTGAGGTCAGTGTCGTCGTATTGCGCATGCCATCCCGACGTATCGACCGGAGGAACAGGCCCGTGATCACATTTATCGCACTCAGCGGTTTTCTCGGTGCGGGCAAGACCACGACGCTGGTCGCGGCCGCCCGGCACCTGCAGCAGCAAGGGAAGCGCGTCGCTGTCGTCACCAACGACCAGGGCACGGAACTGGTCGACACGAAGCTCGTCCGCAGCAGCCTCGACTCGGTGGCCGAGGTGACCGGCGGCTGCTTCTGCTGCCGGTTCGAGGACCTGATCGAGGTCGTCGAGGAACTCATCGCCGGCGGGGACGTCGACGTCGTCATCGCCGAGGCGGTTGGGAGCTGCACCGATCTGCAGGCCACCGTGGTCCGGCCCCTGCGCAAGTTCTACGGCGACCAGTTCGTCGTCGCGCCGCTGGCGACCGTGGTGGACCCGATGCGCCTGCGGGCCTTCACCCGGGCCGCTGAACGCGGCGAGC
The DNA here is from genome assembly GCF_040655695.1 of Polymorphospora sp. NPDC050346. Taxonomy (NCBI): domain Bacteria; kingdom Bacillati; phylum Actinomycetota; class Actinomycetes; order Micromonosporales; family Micromonosporaceae; genus Polymorphospora; species Polymorphospora sp. NPDC050346. Next base: position 136,123 of record NZ_JBFAKM010000003.1, read on the forward strand.
CGGAGTCCGACCTGTCCTACCTGTTCAGCCAGCAGCTGCGCGAATCCGACGTCCTGGCCGTCAACAAGATCGACCTCATCGGCCAGGACGACCGGGACCGCGTCATCGACGACCTGCGCCGCGCCTACCCGGAGGCGACCGTCATCGGCTACTCGGCGAAGACCGGAACCGGCCTGACCGACCTGCTGCACGCATGGGAGCAGCCGGCGAGCTGGACCGCGGACCTCGACATCGACTACGACCGGTACGCGGCGGCGGAGGCACAGTTGGCCTGGCTGAACCAGGAATTCGTCATCGACGCCGACGGCGCCGGATTCTCCCCGGACGTGTGGGCGAGCAGCCTGCTGACACACCTGGCGGAGAACATGCAGGCCGCTGGCGCGGAGATCGGGCACGCCAAGCTCACCGTCGACAGCGACGGCGAACTGACCAAGATGAGCATCACCGGTTCGGGCACCACCCCGTCGGTCGACCTGACCGCCGCCGGCTCCCCCACGACCGCGACAGCCACGGTCAACGCGCGGGTCGCCTGCGAGCCAGCCGTCCTCGACCAGGCGGTGCTCGATGCCGTCGCGCACGCCGACGACATCGCCGGAACCCGGTCCCGGGCGGCCGAGGCGAACTCGTTCAAGCCCGGCTACCCCCGCCCGATCCACCGACTCGCCGCCGCCGATGTCTGACCACGGCCCGGACCGGCCGCAGCCGCGCAGCACGATGCCGGTCATCCGTGCCGCGGTCGCCGAACTCGTCGGTACCGCCTTCCTCGTCGCGACCGTCATCGGCTCCGGCATCGCCGCCACCCGCCTCTCACCCGATGACGTGGGCCTGCAGCTGCTGCAGAACTCCCTGATCACCGGCGGCATCCTGGTCGCGCTCATCCTCGCCCTGCAACCGGTGTCGGCCGCGTTCAACCCTGTCGTCACGCTCGTCGAACTCGCGCTCGGCGCCGTCAAGGCCACCACCGCCGCCGTCCTCATCGCCGCGCAACTGGTGGGCGGATTCGTCGGCGCGGTCGTGGCCAACCTGATGTTCGACCTTTCGGCGGTCAGCATCTCCAGTACCCAACGCGACACCCCAAACCTGTGGCTCGGTGAGGTCGTCGCCACCCTCGGCCTGGTGATGGTCATCTTCGGCATGGCCCGGTCCGGCCGGACCAACACCATCGCCGTCGGCGTCGCCGGCTACATCACCGCCGCCTACTGGTTCACCAGCTCCACCAGTTTCGCCAACCCGGCCGTCACCGTCGCCCGCATGTTCTCCGACACGTTCGCGGGAATCACGCCGTCGTCGGTGCTGCCGTTCATCCTCATGCAGCTCATCGGCGGCGGCCTCGCCTACGCCCTGGTCCGGTTGCTCTACCCCGACGCACCGGCCCGGGCCGCCCGAATCGTCCGCCAACGCGGCGCGACCGACGACAGCAAGGCGGGCGCGCCAGACATGTCGGCCGACACCGTGGCGTCCCGATGACGAGCACCAACCGTCGACGGCGGTGCCTCCGGTCCGGCGCCGCCGGGCGGTAGGACGGGTTCAGGTTCCGGGCCCGTCAGTGGTCACAAACGGTGCTGGTTGTGAAGGCAGCACCGCGCTCTGCCGGCACGATGACCGTTGACGGTCAACGCGCGTCGGCTGTCCCGGCCCTCGAAGGTCGGGGCAGCCGACGCGCGTTTGTCGTGCCGGTCAGCCGCCGAAGGTGCCGTTGGCGGGGGCGATCCCGAGGCGGTAGATGTCCAGGACCGGGTCAGCGTGCCGGTCGGTCATGGCAACGGTCGTGATCTCGCCGGTGCCGGGCGGATGGGTTATCGGAGGCCGACGGGTCGCGGTGGCATGGCCATGACGACGTTCTCCGATGCGTGCTTCACGCCGACGCTTCCCCGGTGGGCGCGGGGACCCGCAGCAGGGCACCGAGCTGGCGGAACGCGTCGGCTCTGACCCGGTACCAGACCCAGGTGCCACGCCGGTCGGACTCGACCAGGCCGGCGTCGCGCAGCACCTTGAGGTGGTGGGAGATGGTCGGCCCGGACAGGGCGAACTCCGGGGTCAGGTCGCAGACGCAGATCTCGGGCACCGAGGCGATCATCGACATCAGCCGCAGCCGGACCGGGTCGCCCAGGGCCCGGAACATCGGTGCGATGACCTCCGCCTGGTTCGCCTCCAGACGGCGGGTCGCGATCGGCGGGCAGCAGGCCACCAGGTCGGGGTCCGCCACCGGTTGCTTCGACATTCCCCTAGTTTGACGGTTCTCGAAACAGTGTGCAACAGTGGGCCTGATTCGAAAAGCATCTAGACAAGCGGGCAGCCGCTACGGCCTGCCGCGCGTCGATGCACGACCATTGAGAGGACACCCATGTCCCGCGTCCAGCTCGCCCTGCGCGTATCCGACCTGGAAGGCTCCATCGCCTTCTACAGCAAGCTGTTCGACACCGAGCCGGCCAAGCGTCGCCCCGGATACGCCAACTTCGCCGTCGAGAACCCGCCGCTGAAGCTCGTCCTGCTCGAAGGCGAGCCCGACCAGCCCACGGTCATGGACCACCTCGGCGTCGAGGTCCCCGGCACCGACGAGGTCGACGCGGCCACCCGGCGCCTCACCGAGGCCGGCCTGGTGACCCTGGAGGAGAACAGCACCGAGTGCTGCTACGCCCTGCAGGACAAGGTCTGGGTACGCGGCCCCGGCAACGAACCCTGGGAGGTCTACACCGTCAAGGCCGACTCTCCCCACCTGACGAAGGCCACCGAGAGCGCCTGCCGCACTCCGGTCGCCGAGGAGCAGCCCGCCAGCAGCCCAACCGCCGCCGGCATCTGCTGCACCCCCGCCTGAAGCCCGACTTCCCGGCAGGCACCGTCGGCGTCCCGACGGCCGGCTGGAGCCCCGGCACTCCACCGCGATCCCAGCGTTTCCAGGGCAGGACCACCGTCGTGGGCTGCGGAACACCGCGTATCGCAACGGCCGCCTCCAGCCATCCGACGCGAGTCGGGGAACCTGAACCGGTGGTGCGGCCCCACCCGAACGGGGCCGCACCACCGGTCGCTCGCGACGCGACCTCTCGCGTGCCGTCCCGGGGCCGCCGACGGTGCGGCGGCAGACGGCCACCGCCCTGGCGGGGTGCGGGCACAGAGCCAGGTAGAGGTTGAAGTGCGGGCGCCCGCACCAGACCGGCCCGCCTCGTCGGCGGTGGGCGTCGCCGACGAGGCATCGAGGCAGCCACATGACTTGTTTCGACGTGGGTCTAGGTTGACAGCTCTCGAATCAGCGTGCACGGTTACTTAGAGGATTGTCTAGACAGCCGAGAGCTGCGAAGGAGGGCCGCCATGGACCCGTTCAGCCGCCGGTCGACCAGAGCGCGGTTCCACAGCAACCGCACCGGGCCCACCCCCGCCGCGTCGCACGACCGCCGTCCCGGCACCCTTCGCCCAATCGCGTCCAGCGTCCACAGCGAGACCGGGTTCCGACCATGAGGCGATCCGAGGCGACCGGTGGGTTCGCCGAGGATCCGGACGAGGCACTCGCCGCCACCACGCCTGCGTCGAGGCGCACCGTTCCACCGCACACCGATGGGGGTGCCCGGTTCCCCGACGCATCAGGGCGCGCCGGCGAGCAGCCAACGGATCACGGTCCCCTGCCACCGATGAACGTGCCTGTCTCGACGGCGAACACCGTCCGGGCCCTCGACCTCGTGCTGGCACAGGTATCCGCCAGGCGCATGACCAGCACAGTCAACTACCTCGCCGACAAACGGTTCGCCGGCCGCCGGGCCGGCACGCCCGGTGGCGCCGCGGCACGGGCATGGCTCGCGGACCAGCTTGCAGAACTCGGTGCAACGGTCGCTGTCGCCCCGTTCGACGCGACCCGCGTGCCGGAGGTGTACGCGGCGCCACAGGTGCGCTGGAACGACGGCCGAGCACTGCGAGAGCCGGTGTTCGGCCGCGAGGTCAGCCTGCACCTGACCTCGTCCGACGCACCACTGATCCGCCACGGTGAACTGACGGTCGCCGGACAGGGCGATCCGACCGGCCGGTGGCTGGTCGTCCCAGCGTCGATGAGCGTCTTCGACGCGTACGGACACGCCGGCCGCTCCTGCGGCCTGCTCCTTCCTGGGACCACTGGCATCGACGGGTGGCTCACGACGACGCTCGCCGGCACCGACGCCGGTCCCCTACCGATGCTCGCCCTGGAACCGAACCTGCACGCGGCGGTCCATGAGGCAGCGGCGCAGCGACGCGGCTGGTGGGCGGCGAACGCACCGATCCGCCGGCTCGACCTGACGGCCGCCAACATCCACGCGATCTTCGCGACCGCCCCGGATGCCGACCTGGAGATCCTGTTGACCGCGCACTTCGACGGCGTCGGCGACGTGCCGGGACTGCGGCAGCCGGCCGCGAGCCATGCCGGCGGCGTCGCCGTCGTACTCGAGGCGGCCCGCCTCCTGGCTGCCGCGCCGCCCCCACGAACCGCGCTGCGGGTAGCGCTGCTGGACGCCGAAGCGCTCGGTGGCCGTGGAGCCGCCCACCACGCCGCCACGCTCGCATCTGATGACGCCAGACCGCTGGTGATCAGCACCGACGGCGCCGGACTGACCCGTGGGGCCGCACACGCCGGAGCCGGCGGCGACGCACACCGCCTGCTCGCGACCGTCGACCAGGCCGGCCGGCACGTCGGCCTCCCCCTCTCCCCGCGCTCGTTGATCTCGGACGACCGCCGGTACGCCGCCGCCGGGCTCGCGACGGTCGGGATCGGCGCTGGCATGGGCGGCGACCACAGCCCCGCTGACACTCCCGAGCGCGTCCAGCCGGCGTCCCTCGTCGCGCTCGCACGGCTCGTCGTCGCGACCGTCTGGCTCACCGCCAAGGCACGCTGCTCGGTTCCGTCGGACAGCGTGATCAGCTACGACGGGCGCCCAGCCGAGATCGAGGGCCGCCGTCCGTAGCGGTCCTACCCGTTCCGGGCTCAGCGCGATATGCGCCAACACCTCGACCAGCCCGAGCGCCGAAACCATCGCACGTCCTCGATGCCAGCGAGACTGCGAGCAGATCCGACCTCACGTCAGCCGCGGCCGGATCCTGCCGCTGGGGCTCGCCGCCACTGCCTGACGGGTGTCGGTCAGCGGACCTTCTTCATCGCCCGCTTGCGAGGCGGCGTCAACAGATCGGCGACTCCCGCAATCGCGGACGGCACCAGGCGGTAGTACACCCAGACGCCGCGCTTGTCGCGCTCGAGCAGGCCGGCCTCGGTGAGGATCCGAAGGTGATGACTCACGGTCGGCTGGGAAAGTCCGAGCGGCGCGGTGAGGTCAGTAACGGACGCCTCCCCCGACGGAGACGACTGGATCAGGCTGATCAGTCGCAGCCGGGCCGGGTCGGCGAAGGCCTTCAGCACTCCGGCGAGTCGCTCGGCGTCGGCACGTTTGATCGGCTCGCCGGCAAGGGGCGAGATAGCAGGCGTTGTAATTTTCGCGGATCCCACATATTGCATCGTTGCAGCAACACCGTCGGTAAGCCGGTGAAACGAGGCCTGGATCACCGTGAGTTTGTTCGGGCGGGAGCCGTCCGGATCCGGCAGGTCGGCGGGCGGGCGGCGCTGGCCGGCTGTCAGGCGGTGGCACGAAGTTCGGTGAGGAGCTTCTCCACGCGGGCGCGGATCTCGTCGCGGATCGGCCGGACGGCGTCGACGCCCTTGCCTGCGGGGTCTTCGAGCTTCCAGTCCTCGTAGCGCTTGCCCGGGAAGACGGGGCAGGTGTCGCCGCAGCCCATGGTGACGATGACGTCCGACGACTCGGCGGTGGCGTACTCAAGGAGCTTGGGGGTCTGGTCGGTGATGTCGATCCCGACCTCCCACATCGCCTCGACGGCGGCCGGATTGACGCTCTCGGCGGGCGCGGAGCCGGCGGAGCGGACCTCGACGGTGTCGGCGGCGAAGTGGCGCAGCCAGCCGGCGGCCATCTGGGAACGGCCGGCGTTGTGGACGCAGACGAACAGGACGCTGGGCTTGTCGCTCATCAGGTGCCTCTCCCGGGCTTACGGCGGCGGTCGACGAAGCCCGGACCGGGCCGAGCACGCTGTTCTTGTGGGTACGGTGTTGTCACGAGCGGCGGCCGGCAGCGGCGTCCTCGTCCATGGGCACGACGACCTGGTCGGCAGCGGCACCCGCGTCGGGGTAGAGGGCCGCGAGCAGACCGACACCGACGGCGAGGCCGACGAACTGGGCCACGACGAACCCGGGCACCGAGGTGGGGGCGATACCGGCGAAGGTGTCGGTGAACGCACGGCCGATGGTGACCGCCGGGTTGGCGAACGAGGTGGACGAGGTGAACCAGTAGGCGGCGCCGATGTAGGCCCCGACCGCGACGGGTGCCGCCGCGGCGCGGCCGGAGCGTGCGAGGGCGAAGATCAGCAGGATCAGGCCGGCGGTGGCAACGACCTCGCCGAGCCACAGGTGACCGGCAGCGCGGTCCTTGCCGGAAAAGTCGACGGCGGCCAGGTCGAACATCAGGTTCGCCAGCACTGATCCGGCGATCGCGCCCAGGACCTGCGCCACCACATAGCCGCCCAGGTCGCGGGCGGTGAGGCCGGTGCCGGCGCGGCGACCGAGGAACCAGTCAGCGGCGGAGACGACGGGGTTGAAGTGCGCGCCGGAGACCGGCCCGAAGATCAGGATCAGCGCGCCGAGGGCGAACGCGGTGGCGGTGGAGTTCTCCAGCAGTTGCAGGCCCACGTCACCGGGGGAAAGGGCCGTGGCCATGATGCCGGAGCCGACGACAGCGGTGACCAGCAGGGCGGTGCCGGTGAACTCAGCCAGCAGGCGCCGCCGAAGGGCGATGGTCATCGGTCTGCCTCTCCCCTGGTGTTGCTGTCCCGGATCATCGGGCAGATCGGTTGTCGGGTGGCGGGGACGTTCAACTCGTCGGGCAGACGACGGACTCGGCGCTCGGTCTCGTCGCGGATCGGCCGCACGTCGACCGGGTCGGGCCCGGCGAGTCGCGTCGCGGCGGTGTGCGGGGCAACCTGCTGGTCGAAAGTGATCTCCTGGTAGGGACAGGCGGTGTCGGTCATCGGGGACCTCTGGGCAGGATGGCGGGGGCGAGCCGGTCGACGCGGTCGGCGAGGTCGGCGTACGCGGCTTCGAACGCCTCGTCGGTGTCCACGCGCGCCGGGTCCGGGACCGACCAGTGCAGTCGGTGGACCGGGCCGGTCAGTTCCTCGTGGGCGTTGTCGCATACGGCGATCACCAGGTCGTCGCGGCGGACGACATCGGTGACGTGGGCGGTGCCGGTCGGGTCGAGGTCGAGGTGGTGGCGGTGGGCCACGGCCACTGCGCGGGGGTGCACCCGGGTGGCGGGCTTCGTGCCGGCGGAGGCGACATCGCCGTGGGCGCGCTGCTTCCAGAGCGCGGCAGCCAACTGCGAGCGGGCCGAGTTGTGGGTGCACACGAACACCACCCGACCGACGCCCGCCAGACGCGGGGTGGCGAGAGCGGCCAGCACCTCGGGGCGTAGCCGCAGGTAGGTGCGTCGCCGGTCGCCCTCGGAGCGGCCCCTGAAGACAATGCCAGCGCCGGTGAGGACCTTGACGTGGTGGGCGACCAGGTTGGTCGGCATGTCGAGGGTGTGCGCGATCTCCCCAGGGGAGGCATCGCCCAGGGTGAGCGCGTCCACGATCGCCAGGCGTGCCGGATCGCCGAGGGCGGCGTGGATCCGGGCTCGCCCACCAAGGGAAGAAGACTCAGCTTTCATTGACTCAACTATTGCTGAGCTACTTCGCCGAGTCAAGTGGGTCTCGCCGGCACCACGCGGAGACGACCGCTGCTCGGAGACGAGCGCAAGGCCTACCTCAGCTCACGCGGCTGAGAACAGATGGACGACCTCGATGTCGAACTCGGGAGCAAACGCAAGCCTGGGACAACTGCGGCAGGAGAGCTACAAGATCAGCCGATCGTATACCGCCTATTCATACACAGTGGACAAGCTGTCGAGCCGGCCATTTACGATCACGAAGTTTTGGCCAGAAGCGGCGACAGGATGCGACGACCGGCGGAGAAAGCGACGCCGAACAGGTCGGATCTCCGCCGACGGCCGTCACCTCTCGATGATGGTGCCGTTCTCGTCGATGCCGTGGCTCCGCCAATAGACGTCCCACTCGTCGTCCACATGCTGCGGCACCTTGCCCTCGGGGTAGCGAACATATGGAGCGGTCGGCTCCTGTCCGTCCGGGATGCAGGCACTGCCGCCCTGACCGCCGACCGCGATGACCGGGTACTCGCCGCCGCCGCAGATGCTCTCCTGGAAAGAACAACCACCGGTCACCAGCAAACCGGCCAGTCCGACCGTGGCAAGGACAATCCGTGTACGCATACGGAGGAGTCTCGTCGCGGGTAGCCGCCGCTACCATCCGTACGCGTACTCAGCTTCTTAGCTCCGCCGTCCAGGGCGTGTCACGCAGCCCTGGACCGGGGACGACCCCACGTGTCGTTCACTCCGTACCCGGGCACGTTCCCGACGTTGCGCGACCAGCACATCCGGATGCCGGCTGTTCACGTTGGGCCACCGCAGATACGCGTGCAACTTCCGCCGTCGCCTGCCCACCGGCCGAACTATGATTCGGCCCCGGGGCCCCAAAATCCTTGGAGAGCACGCATGAGCGATGTGAGCACCGGCAATGTGGTCGTGAACAGGGCGATGTCGCTGGACGGGTTCATCGCCGGTCCTGGCCACGCGATGGACTGGATCTTCGAGTACCTGACTGCGGATACGTTCCCGGAGGTGATGGCGGCCACGGGTGCCATGCTCGTCGGCCGGGGCACGTACGAGGTCGCCAAGCGTATGGCCGACCAGGACACCCCCTACGACGGGGGAGGACAGTTCGTCCTCACCCACGAGCCTCCCGACGAGCCGGACCCTACCGTCACGTTCCTCACCTGTGACATCGAGGAAGCCGTTGCCACGGCACGCAGCGCCGCGGGCGGCAAGAACCTGGAGATCCTCGGTGCTGACGTGGCCGCCCAGTGCCTGCAGCGCGGGCTCGTCGACGAGATCCTGGTGTATGTCCTACCGGTCCTGCTCGGCGACGGTGTCCGCTTCTCGCCCCCAAGCCTCGACAGGATCGACCTGGAACCTTTGAGCAGCACCCAGTCGGGCGCCGTCACGATGCTCCGCTTCCGCGTGCTCAGCAGCGGCTGACCCTCCTGGCAGACGGCCGCCGCACACGCACGGGTTCTGCCCCCCCCGCCCAGCCTGAGCCCAGCCACGCCACCCGACCGGCAGAGCAGCATGTCATCCAACACCGTGAACGTTTCTGGTCAGAGCGCTAGGCGGACTCGAGGACGAAGAAGAGGAAACACATGAAGGACCCGGAGCCCTTGACCTTGTCGGGTGGAAGCATCTCCGCAGGAGTGTCCGGAGAAGGGGGCGGCTCGCTGATCGTCACGATGCGAAACCCGGCGGCGGCAAAAGCATCCGACATGGCGTGCAGCGGCCGGTGCCAGAAGGTCGGCCACACGGTCTGGCCGTCCAGGATGTAGTCCTCGGAGTACTTCGTGAGCGCGAAGTAGTCGTCTTCGGGATGCGTGACCGGATAGCCGGCCGGATGCATGACCGAGAGCAGCAGGCGACCGCCTGGCTTCAGCACGCGACGCAACTCGGCGAGGGGACCCGACCAGCTCCCCTGGCGCGCAGCGCCGCTGACAACGGGCCGGAACCGCACCCCGCGTCGAGGATTCGGCGGCCGGAGACGTCGCCGGCGAGGCGGATCCGATCCCACGTCCCGTCCGCTGCCGCAACCGCTCCTCGCAGTTTTCCCACGACCCATAGCGGTCGGGCAGGTTCCGGCACGGCGTCATTCCGGGGCGAGAAGGCAGAACTCGTTGCCTTCCGGGTCGGCGAGTACCGTCCACGGCACATCGCCCTGACCTACGTCGATGGCGGTGGCGCCGAGCGTCCGCAGTCTGACCGCCTCTGCCTCTTGGTCGGCACCTGGGTACGGGCGGACGTCGAGATGGACGCGGTTCCGCACGGTCTTCACGTCGGGTGTGCGGAGGAACTGCAGATATGGGCCGACGCCCTTGGCGGAGCGCAGTACCGCCTTGTGGTCGGTCACCTCGTGCAGGGTCCAGTCCATGGCCTCGCCCCAGAAGCGGGCCATGGCTCGCGGATCCGCGCAGTCGACCACTACCGTGGCGATCGGTCCGGTGTCTCCGTAGAGCGAGTCCAGCACGCAGAACTCGTTGCCCTCCGGGTCGGCCATGACCGTCCATGGGACGTCGCCCTGACCTACGTCGACGGGTGTTGCGCCGAGATCCTTCAGTCGCGCGACCACCTCCGCCTGATGGGCCGCCGAGGTGGTGGCGAGGTCGACGTGCACCCGGTTCTTCACCATCTTAAGTTCTGAAGAGGCGATGATGTCGAGGCAGACGGCGGCGGGGTCGGGGTAGACGAAGCCCTCGGGTTCGAGGTTGGTCACGCCGGGTTCCTCGCTGGAGATCACCCAGCCGAGTGCCTTCGCCCAGAAACCGCCCAGCGCGGAGTCGTCCCGAGCCTTCATGCTGATCTGCACAAGCCGCGTTGCCATGCCGACGATGCTAGCCACAGTCCGGCGCATCAAGATCAGCCGTACTGATCTCGGCAGGCGGGGAAGCCGAGGCGCGTCGGGCACGGAACGCGCCCAGCCAGAATCAAACCGGAAACGGCACCGGTATCCGACCGGTAACGCACGCCGATACTGGGGCGTCGATCGATGCTGTGATCAACACCACGCCAACAGGCCGCGCCCCGGCGCCCGATGCGGTCGCCGGTGAGCGCTACCCCCAGGAGCCGCAGCGCACACCGGTCAGTGACTCTTGGCGCAGGCCTCAGCCTTCAGATCGCGGATCATGCGAGACTCGCGCTCCATGGCACCGATCTGCTGGAGCAGTAGGCTGAGTTCGCCCTTGGCCCGCTGCTTCGCGTCATCGGTGTAGGTGTCTTCCCATTCCTCGAACTTCCGCTTGGCTTCATAGTCCAGTTCCAACGCCTGCGACAGCGACTGGCCGTAACGGGCGTTGGTGTCCACCTTCCAGTCGTCGTCCCCGGTCTTCGGGTCGACGCCGTTGAACCGGATGTAGTTCTCGCGCATGGCTTGGACCTGGGCCTTGGTCAGCTGCCAGGTCTGGAATTGCTCGGAGAACCGGATGGCGTCGTCCTCGGTCACCGGGTTGCCGCCCTGGATGAAGTCGAACAGAGATTCCGCCTGCTCGTGCGCGACCTTCAACGCCTCCTGGGAGATGTCGTGTTGTCGGGTGAGCTGGTCACACAGCTCCTTGTCGTAGGTCATCGGAGGGTGTTCCCGGCCAGGCTCACCGCGGCCGCCTCCTCCCGGGCCGGAGGGTGGCTTCGGCAGCTCACCGGGGTCTCGGCCACCGCCCCCGGGTTCACCGGTTGTCGTGTACCACTTGCAATACGGCACCACGTAGTACGTGTCGTGTTCGTAGTAACCGGTGTGTGCGTACTCGGAGCACGCCAAACCCGCAAGAGCCTGTGCTGGCGCGGCGATGAGCGTGCTCGCCAGAGCAGCCGTCGCCGTGACCGCCGCGAGTTTGCGAATCAACCTCATGGTCGAGATTTTTGAGGGTTCTTGCGCATCGCGCCGCACACTGTCGGGTTTCCGGCTGTCATTGATGTTCTCCGAACCATCGGGGCGGTGGATGTCGCGGGTGTCCGCGACACGGCGCCGAGGCCGGTGGTGATCACCGAGAAGTCGACAGGGGAAATCGTCGGGTCACTGACCCTGGAGGGCCGTGGTCTGCCGAAGAGGTGGGGACGCGAACGGCCAGGCCCCGCCGGTGACTCCGGCGGGGCCTGGCGTGGTGGGGGTTACCTGGAACGTCGGTGTGGTTCCGCGGTTGGGTGCGGAGGGGTCAGTTGCAGGTGGTGCCGTTGAGGGTGAACGGCACCGGGGTGGCCGGGGAACCGTCGGCGGTGTAGCCGAAGCTGACCGCGCCGCCGGTCGGGATGGCGGCGTTGTAGTTCTCGTTGGTCACCGTGACGGCGGCACCGGTCTGCTGGAAGATGCCGTTCCAGTGGCCCTGGACGACCTGGCCGCCGGGGAAGTTCCAGCCGAGCGTCCAGCCGTTGACGGGCGGGCCGTCGTTGTAGACGGTGACGCTGGCCGTGTAGCCGGTGCTCCACGAGTTGGTGACGACGAAGGAGACCCGGCAGCTGCTCGCGAGAGCGGTCGCCGGAACGATGTCGCCGTAGTCGTCGCGGGCGGTGGCGAAGTCCTGGAAGCCGAAGCCGGGGCCGGCGGACCGGGTGGTGGTGCCGGCAGCCAGCACGGTGCCGTCGGGGTTGACCGCGTAGACGGGGCCGCCGCTGTCGCCGCCGCGGGCCGCCTCCTCGCCGTCGAGCTGGGTCGCCTCGACCAGGTCCTCGATGTCGTCGTAGTGGAAGTCGACCCGCAGGTTGCAGACCGGGCCGCCGAGTTCGCCGGCCGAGGTGTATCCGGACTGGCAGAGCAGCTGTCCGGGGTACACCGCGGTCCAGCCGACGACCTCGGCGCGGATCTCGTCGTGCTGGCCGCCGACGTAGATGTGGCTGCCGGGCGACGAGGTCGAGATGAGCATGGTGTCGTGGTCGTCGTTGCTGGCGACCGCGTAGCCGACCAGCGTCCCGGTGTTGGTGGTGGTGTTCCAGGCGATGTGCCAGGGCGAGCCGATGGCTCCGCAGTGTTCGGCGCTGAGCAGGTAGCCGGTGCCGGTGACGGCGTCGCGTACGCCGAAGCCGGCGGTGCAGCCGTAGGTGGTGAACCCGATCCCGATCCCGCCGTCGTACGGTGCGGCGTCGTCGAACCGGGACCGTTCGACCATCGGCTCGCTCCGGACGATCCGGGTGTTGACCCCGGTCGCCGGCAGCTTCGGGAGTTTCGCGCCGGCGGCGTCGTCGACGGCGACGTCGATGCCGGAGCCGTCGGTGCGCAGCCGGAGGGCGTGGGTGGCGCCGGTCGGGTCGGCGTCGACCACGGTCCGGAGTTTCGCCGCCGCCTTCTTCAGTTCGGCGCGCGAGTAGGTGGCGGCGGCCACCTCGACCGGCGCGGTACGGCGGGCGGTCGCCACCGCCGCCGCGATGTCGGCGGGCAGGGCGCCCTTCCACCAGAGGGTGACGTGGTCGTCGACCAGCCCGATGCCGGCGTAGCCGCGCGGCGGGGCGGCCTCGACGGCGGTGCGGATGACGTTGGCCGCGTCGACCAGGGGGGCCTGGGCGGTCATCCGGTCCAGGATCCGTGCCGGGATGACATCGTGGATGGAGCCGTCGTCGGGCGTCGGCGTCGGTGCCGACGCCCCGGACGGCTGGCCGGGCGCCGCGTGGGTGGGCGCCGTCAGCGGGCCGACCAGCGCCGTGGCGCCGATCAGTACGCCGGCAACCACCGCGCGGGTGGTCGCCTTCCAGGTCTGTGTCATGCCGTCGAGTCAATCGATGCCGGCGGCCGTGGAACAGGCAGGACGCCCGGCAGGAGTGGTCCTGCCGGGCGGCTGCCGGGCCTCGGGCCGGTCTTTGCCGGCCGGGTCCGCGCGGATCAGAGCAGGTCGAGAGACATCGCGGTGGTGACCGCCGCGGTCCGGTCGGAGACGCCGAGTTTGGCGAACGCGCGCAGCAGGTGTGTCTTGACGGTCGCCTCGCTGATGTGCAGTTCGCGGCTGATCTCGGCGTTGGACAGGCCGCGCGCGACCAGGCGGAGGACCTCGGTCTCCCGGGGCGACAGCGACTCGTGCTGGGGCCGGCGTACCCGGTGCAGCAGCCGGGTGGCGACCGACGGCGCCAGTACGGTCTCGCCGCGGGCGGCGGTACGTACCGCGTTGACCAGGTCGGCGCGGGAGGTGTCCTTCAGTAGGTAGCCGGCGGCGCCTGCTTCGACGGCGCGCAGGATGTCGGTGTCGGTCTCGTACGTGGTCAGCACGACCACCCGGGTCGTGGGGGCGACGGTGAGCACCTGCCCGGTCGCGGTGACGCCGTCGATGCCCGGCATCCGCAGGTCCATCAGGACCACGTGGGGGCGCAGGGCGCGTACGGCGGTGACCGCCTCGGCGCCGGAGCCGGCCTCGCCGACGACGGCGATGTCGGCCTCGCCGTCGAGCATGCCGCGCACCCCGGCGCGGACCACCGGATGGTCGTCGACCAGCAGTACGGAGATCAAAGGTCGGGCACCTCCACCCTGATCGTGGTGCCGCGGCCGGGTTCCGAGTCGATGCTCAGCTTGCCGGACACCTGCTCGACCCGGGCCCGCATGGCACCGAGCCCGTAACCACCGGACGCCTTTTCGGGATCGAACCCGCGCCCGTCGTCGGCGACCTCGACGGCGACGGTGCCGCCGAGGTGTGCGAGCCGCACCGTGAGCAGCCCGGCGCCGGAGTGCCGACGGACGTTGGCCAGCGACTCCTGCACCGCCCGGAGCAGGACCACCTCGACCGCGGTGGCCAGCCCGACGGGTTCGCCCTCGGTGCTGAAGTCGACGCGTACGCCGGTTTCCCGGCCGAACCGGTCGACCAGCCGGGCGAGCGCGTCGGCCAGCGACGATCCGTCGAGTTCGGTCGGGGTGAGCGCGCCGACCAGGGCGCGGGCCTCGGAGAGGTTGTCGCGGGCGGTGTCGAGGGCCAGGCCGAGGTGCCGGCGGGCCTGGGCGACGTCGCGCTCCAGTTCGGCGTCGGCCGCCTGGATGAGCATGATGACGCTGGTCAGCCCCTGGGCGACGGTGTCGTGGATGTCGCCGGCGAGGCGTTGCCGTTCGGCGAGTACGCCGGCCTCGTGTGACAGCCGCGCGACCTCGGCGCGGCTGCCGTCGAGTTGGCGGATGAGCCGGGCGCGTTCGTCGTTCTGGGTGGTGACCCGGCGGGCCCAGGTGCCGAAGACGGCGGAGCCGACGACGATGGTCGCCGCGACCGGCAGCGGGCCGGCGACGGTGTCGGCCAGGTCGCGGGTGGACCCGTACGCCACCACCACGTCGGCGGCGTTGAGGACGAGTACGGCGATCGTCGCCCGCAGCGCGTCCATCAGCATGTACGCCTGCGGGCAGAGCGCGAGCAGCGCGAACGACGAGACGCTGACCAATGCGACGGCCGGGGTGAGCAGGACGACGACGCCGGCGAAGTAGACGTAGCCCCGGCGGTCCTCGATCTCGCCGCGGATCAGTGGCCGGCCGTACAGCCAGTACCAGGCGGCGAGGCCGGCCAGCAGGGCGACCGCCCAGGCCCGCGCCACCACCGGCACGGAGCCGGTGGTGGCGACGAAGCCCGACGTGCCGACGGCGACCAGCCCGAAGTAGGCGTCCCACATCGGGAAGCGGTTCAGCCAGGTCGGCGTGTCCTCCATGGGGACTACCGGTCCCGCCGTCCGCGCCAGCGGAAGGTCGTCAGGCACAGCAGCAGACCTCCAATGCACCACGCTCCCAGGACCAGGGCGATCCGCCCATGCTCCCACGAGGTGGTGACGATCTCCTGCGGCAGGATGTCGTCCGGCAGGAACACCGACCGGAAGCCCTGGGCCATCCACTTCAGCGGGAAGATCGCGCCGAGCTGCTGCAGCGGCTCGGGCAGCGCGCTGATCGGGGTGTAGAAGATGCCGGAGATGAAGGCCAGCACGATGTACGGCAGGTTCATCACCGCGGCGGCGCTGCGCTCGGTACGGGCCAGGCTGCTGGCGGCGATGCCGAGGAACGAGCAGCCGATGACGCCGAGCAGGAAGACCCAGCCGAAGGTGACCCAGCGGGAGGCCTCGCTCGGCAGTTCGACGTCGAAGAGCAGCATGCCGAGGCCGAGCAGGATGATTACCTCGGCGACGCTGATGACCAGCACCATGACGACCTTGCCGAGGAAGTACGACGACTTCGGCATCGGGGCGCCGCGCAGCCGCTTCAGGGTGCCGTCGTCGCGGTCCGCGGCGATGCTGATGCCGAGGTTGACGAAGGTTGCCGAGGCGACACCGGCGGCGATCATGCTGGGTACGAAGTATTGCGCCGAGGTGACGGTGCTGCCCTCGTAGATGCCGCTGAACAGCGAGCCGAGCAGGGCGAGCAGCACGATCGGCAGGGCGAAGGTGAAGACGACGTTGTCCCACTCACGGAAGAAGCCCTTGAGTTCGATCACGCCCCGGTGCAGGCCGAGGGCGACCGCGGAGGGATCCTTCCCGGTGGTGGCGGGGCGGGTGGTGGTCGCGGTCATTTCTGGGCGCTCCCGATCAGGTCGAGGTAGACGTCTTCGAGGCTGGGTCGGCTGACGGTCAGGCCGGGGACGGTGCCGCCGTACTTGGTGGTCAGTTCGGCGATGATGGGGCCCGGGTCGGTGGCCTCGCGGGTGCGGTGCTCACCGTCCTCGAGCCAGGAGACGGTCGCCTTGGCCTCGGCGCGTCCGCCGAGGGTGGCCGGGTCGCCCTCGGCGACGACCTGGCCCTTGACGATGACCGCGACCCGGTCGGCGAGGTTCTCCGCCTCTTCCAGGTAGTGCGTGGTCAGCAGGACGGTGGTGCCGTTCTCCTGGGTCAGGGAGCGGATCAGGTCCCAGAACTGCCGGCGGGCCTGCGGGTCGAACCCGGTGGTCGGCTCGTCGAGGAAGAGCAGGGCCGGGTTGCCGACGATGCCGACGGCGACGTCGATGCGGCGCCGCTGGCCGCCGGACAGGGTACTGACCCGGGAGTTGGCCTTGGCGGCGAGACCGACCTGCTCGATGACCTGGTCGGGGTCGCGGGGGTTGGGGTAGTAGCGGGCGAAGTGCCGTACGGTCTCCCGGACGGTCAGCTCGCTGAGGTCGGACGCGTCCTGCAGGACGATGCCGATCCCGTAGCGCCAGCGGCGGCTGGCCCGCTGCGGGTCGGCGCCGAGCACCTCCACCTCGCCGCCGTCGCGGTCGCGGTAGCCCTCGAGGATCTCGACGGTGGTGGTCTTGCCCGCGCCGTTGGGGCCGAGCAGAGCGAAGATCTCGCCGGTGGCGATGTTGAGGTCCACGTTGTTGACCGCGAGGTTGTCGCGGTAGCGCTTGGTCAGGCCGCGTACTCGCACGGCGGAATCAGTCATGTATCGATCATCGCGGCCGGCGCGGCCGCCCGGGACGCCCGGAAGATTGACAACGGCTGTCCACCGATCGGTGGACAGCCGTCGGCACGTCAGTGGACGCTGGTAGCGGGCCGGTTACTCAGTGGAACACCTTGAGTCCGACGACGCCGGCGACCACCAGCAGCAGGCAGGTGATCCGGGCGACGGTCACCGGTTCGCCCAGGGCGACCATCCCGACGATGGCGGTGCCGACGGCACCGATGCCGACCCAGACGGCGTAGCCGGTGCCGATCGGGATGTCGCGCAGGGCGAGGGCGAGCCCCGCCATGCTGAGCACCAGCGCGACCGCGAAGACCAGCGACGGTACGGGTCGGGTGAAGCCGGCGCTGCGGCCCAGCGCGATCGCCCACACCGTCTCCAGGATCCCGGAGATCACCAGTAGCAGCCATGCCATGTCTATTCCGTCCTTTCCGCGCGGGTCGGCCCCGGTCGCGGCCGTACGGCCCGGGCACGCGTCGGCGGCGGGGCGGAACGGGAGGAGAAAGGTGCGGCGGAGGCCGTGATGGGTTGCGTGTCGTCTTCGCACCACCGGGTACGACACGCGGCTCGTCCGGGGCGACCCGCCAGATCGGGCGCCGCTTGCCACCCTAGCCGACCGGGGTGGCCGGCGGGCCCATGGTGGCTGGGCTCACCACACCGGCACGCAAGTCGGCAGCGGCGGGACCGCACCATCCGAAAACAAGACTATCGATACTTGTGAATGCCACGGACCGCTCCTAGCGTGATGCCTCAGGCCGGCAGTCATCCGTTCGCCGGCAGTGAGACCCGGCGGCGCGGATCGCATCGAATCCGTCCCGCCGTCGGCCCGACCGCCCCGGAACCCCGGGTGGAATCCCTCGGTAAGGAGCCCGTCTTGCGCATCCGACTGACCCTGGCGATCCTCGCCACCGCACTCACCGGCGCCCTCGTCGCCCCCTCCGTCGCGGCCGCCGCGCCCGCGCCGATCATCGGCGGCGGCACCGTCGCCTCGGCCCCGTGGGCCGCGGCGGTGTTCCAGAACGGCTCGTTCGCCTGCTCCGGCTCGCTGATCCACGCGAACTGGGTGCTCACCGCCCGGCACTGCCTCGGCGGCACAATGTCGGTCCGGGTCGGCAGCGTCTTCTACGGCTCCGGCGGCCAGACCCGTACGGTCTCGGCCACCTACGGCCAGAATGACGTCGCCCTGCTGAGGTTGAGCAGCGCGATCACCAGCCCGTCGGTGGTGACCCTGGCCAACGTGAACCCGCCGCTCAACTCCACGAACCAGATCTACGGCTGGGGCCGTACCTGCACCAACTGTGCCCCGTCGTCGCAGTTGAAGACCGCCACCGTCGGCGTCACCTCGCTCAGCGCCACCGACGCGTACGGCGGCCCGGCCATCCGCAGCAACCGCGGCAACGGCGTGGCCTGGCAGGGCGACTCCGGCGGCCCGCAGTTCTACAACGGCCAGCAGGTCGGCGTCTGCTCGACCGGCAACGGCAGCACCCTCCAGAACTACGCCTCGGTGGCGGCCAACCGGGCGTGGATCACCAGCATCTCCGGCGTCTGATCAGATTTCCACCACCGCCGTGCCGGTCATCCACAATGGATGGCCGGCACGGCCGCATCGCGGGGTCCGCGGTCAATCGTCGCCGTCGGTGACCGCACCGCCGGCCGGGTCCAGGGCGGCGTGCGCGGCGGTCTCCTCCAGCCCGGAGGCCAGCATCAGGTCGACCGCCACCGAACGGACCTGCGCCGCGATCGCGGCCGTCGACAGCCCGACCCCGGCGGCGTACACCTCGCCGGCGAGCTGGGCGGCCCGGACGGCGTGCCGGCGGCCGTCCACCGACTCCCGTCCCCGGTCCAGGTCGTCGTGCAGGGCCCGGACCGCCGCCGCCAGCTCGTCGAGCGCCTCGGCCAGCACCGGCGGACCCGCCTCCCGGGTACGCAACGCGGCCCGCTGCCGGCGGGCGAGCACCCGCGCGTTGCGTACCGCGTGATCCAGGTGCGGCGCGGCGGTGACGTACATGCCGAGCGCCGACTTGTCGCCCCAGCGGATCGGTGACACCGCGACCGTCTCGCGGGCGCCGGCCAGCGCGTCGGTCAGCTCCTGCAGCAGCGGCTCGGTGGCCCGCAGCCCGGCCAGGGTGGCGTCGGCCGCCGCCGGGTCGGCCTCGCGCAGTGCCCGGCCGGTCGCGGTCAGCGCGTCGGCGAGGGTGGAGAGCACCGGCCCGACCGCCCGGCCGACCGTGGCCAGCGGGTCGCCGGGCAGCAGCAGGGCGTGTACGCCGAACGCCACCGCGCCGCCGATCAGCGCGTCGAGCCAGCGGGTGTAGTAGATGCCGCCCGACGGCGGGTAGAGGGTGGCGATCAGCACCGCCGACGCCGCGGCCTGGTTGATCAGCAGGGCGCCGCTGCCGAGGAACAGCGCCGCCCCGACGGCCAGGCCGACCACCAGCGCCAGTTGCAGCGGGCCGGCCCCGAACAGCACGATCAGCAGGTCGCCGACGAAGATGCCGACCGCGACGCCGACCACGAGTTCGACGGTGCGGCGCAGCCGCTGGCCGGCCGAGGCACCGAGCACCAGCACCGCCGAGATCGGCGCGAAGAACGGCATCTCGTGCCCCATCACGTACTGGGCGAGGAACCAGGCGAGGCCGGCGGCGGAGCCGGCCTGGATCATCACCCGCCGGTGGGTCCAGACCCGGGCACCCCGGGTACGCAGCACCTCCGGGGTCGACCAGCGTCGCCCGGCGTTCGTCTCAGCAGCCCCACGCACCCTGACACGCTACGGCCGACAGCGCCCCGACCAGCACCGATACCCGGTGTCAACCCGATCACAAACCCGGCCGTACGGGCGCTCCCGCCGGCCGGACCGGAATCGTATGCTTCAATTCCTGGCGCCGCCTCGAGGGGAATCCATGACGACCGGTGAACAGTTGCGCAGCTATCCCTTCGAGCCGTTCCACGGCGACCTGCCCGACGAGTTGCTCAAGATGGTGCGGACCGAGCCGGTGAGCCGGGTGGAGCTGCCGGGCGGCCGCCCGGCCTGGCTCGTGGTCGGCTACGACGAGGTCTGCACGGTGCTCGCCGACCCGCGCTTCACCCGGCACGGCGACCCCTACCCCACCGGCGGCGGCGGAGACGGCGGCGGCTGCCCGGTCCGGGAGCTGAGCATGAACGGACCGGCGCACACCAGCCTGCGCCGACTGGCCGCCCGGGCGTTCACCGCCCGCCGGGTCGAGGCGTACCGGCCCCGGGTGCAGCAGATCACCGACGACCTGCTCGACGAGATGGTGGCCGGCGGCAGCCCCGCCGACCTGATCGCCGCCCTGGTCGCCCCGCTGCCGGTGCGGGTCATCTGCGAGGTGCTCGGGGTGCCGCTGGCCGACCGCGACCGGTTCGCCGAGTGGACGGCGGCGATCCTGGCCATCGCCGGGCAGGACTCCCCCGAGGCGGTCCGGGCCGTCGCCGAACTGCGCGCCTACCTCGCCGGGCGGCTGGCCGCCAAGCGGGAGCGGCCCGGCGACGACCTGTTCTCGGCGTGGCTCGCTGCGCAGGCCGACGACGAGCTCAGCGACGAGGAGATCGTCGGGCTGGCGGTCGGCGTACTCATCGGCGGACGGGAGATCAACTCCACCAGCGCCGGCCTGCGCGCCCTCTTCCTGCACCCCGACCAGCTCGACCGGCTGCGCGCCGACCCCGGGCTGCTGCCGTCCGCGGTCGACGAGATCCTGCGGTGGACGTCGGTCAGCCCGATGTTCCTGCCGCAGACCGCGGTCGGCGACGTCGAACTGGCCGGGCACCTCATCCGGGCCGGCGACACGGTGATGGCGGTGCCGTGGGCGGCCAACCGGCACCCCGACGTCTTCCCCGACCCCGGCGCCTTCGACATCGGGCGCGCCCAGAACCCGCACCTGGCCTTCGGGCACGGCCCGCACTTCTGTCTCGGCGCGGCGCTCGGCCGTTTGCAGATCGAGGTGGCGATCGGCACCCTGCTGCGCCGGTTCCCCGGCCTGCGGCCGGCGGTCCCGCTCGAAAAACTGCCGTGGCGGCAGGAGCGGGTCAACTGCGGGATAGCGGAGTTTCCGGTCGCCTGGTGAGGTCGGGCAGCACCGACTCGACCGCGTCGGCGGCCCGCTCGACCGAGGTCGCCGCGAGCGGATCGGGTACGACCGGCGGCCGGTCGTCGATCGCCGCCCGGATCGCCGCCGCCACGGCCTCGGGGGTCCACTCCCCCTCCGGCAGCCACCGGCCGACGCCGTACGCGGCCAGCCGGCGGGCGTTGTCGGGCCGGTCCAGCCCGGCGGCCATCGCCACCTGCGGGGTGCCGGCGGCCAGCGCCCGGCCGAGGGTGCCGATGCCGCCGTGGTGCACCACCGCGGCGACCCGGGGCATCACCGCGCGGAACGGCAGCTTGACGAACCGGTGCACGTCCGGCGGCAGCGGGTCGGGCACCAGGTCGCCGTGCCGGACGGCGAGCAGGGCCGGCCGCCCGAGCGAGCGGATCGCGTCGACGGCGGTGCGGTAGAAGCGGCGTTGCAGCAGCCGCCCGGTGCCGCCGGTGACCAGCACCGGCGCCACGTCGCCGGAGAGCAGTTCGCGGGCCGCCGGCGGGATGTCGCCGGAGGTGTCCTCGTCGGCGAGCACGAACCCGGCCAGGTCGGTGCCGGCCGGGGCGGGCGGGCCGGCGGCGTCGAACCAGGCCGGCCACAGCCCGACGTACTGCCGGGCCGACGACATCCAGGCCGGCCAGTCGGTGACCGGGCCGAGCCCGATGCCGGCGCGGGCGGTGTCGACACCGTCGGCAAGCACCTCACGGTAGATGCCGGCGACGCCGGGCAGCGCCATCAACTGGAACGGCGAGGCGGCCAGGCAGACGGCGGGCGCGTCGAGCGCCTCGGCGGCGGTGAGCACCGACTGCCCGGAGATCGGCGCCCCGACCAGTACCGTCTGATGTGGACGGTGCAGGCGCAGCATCTCCCGGCACTCCAGCAGGAACTGGTCGAACAGCCCGGTCCGGTCGAAGTGGCGGCGGAACTCGGAGATGTCGGTCTCGTCGAACTGGCCGGCGGCGTCGGCGAGGTAGCGCTCGTACTCCGCGACCGTGTCGACGGGCACGAAGTCGAGCCCGGCGCGGTGCACGGCCCCGCGGTAGTAGGCGTGGGTCAGCACCGTCACGTCGTGCCCACGGCCGCGCAGCGCCCGGCCGACCCGGACGAACGGCAGCACGTCGCCGTCGGTGCCGTGGATCACCATCAGGATCAGGGCCACCGGCGGCCTCCACCCGTCGCGGCGGGCCGCCCCGACCGGCCGTGGTCAGTAGTTCTCAACGGCGTTGACCCGGGCCGGCCAGTACCGCTGGCCGGGCGGCGCCTGGTAGTGCTCCCACCGCGGCTCGCCGCCGGCCGGCGCGTCGCCGAGCACGGTGACCCGCTGCCCCCGGCGGGGCTCGTCGTAGTCGTTGACCGCGTAGTGCTGGGTGACCCGGTTGTCCCACACCGCGACGTCGCCGGCCCGCCAGCGGTAGCGGCAGACGAACTGCGGGCCCTCGGAGAACTCGAAGAGGTATTGCAGCAGCGCGTCGCTCTCGTTGCGGGTCAGCTGCGGGATGTGCGACGTGAAGAGGCGGTTGACGTACAGCGAGCGGCGGCCGGTCTCTGGATGCACCCGGACCACCGGGTGCTCGGCCCGGCTGGCGAAGTCGCTGCCGCCGATGCGGATCGCGTGCACCGCGGTGAGCCCGTCCAGCAGCTCGCGTATCGGCGCGGAGAGCCGCTCGTAGACCAGATACTGGTTCGTCCACATCGTGTCGCCGCCGGTGCTCGGGCACTTGACCAGATGCAGGATCGAGCACAGCGGCGGGTTGGCGTGGAACGTCATGTCGGTGTGCCAGACGTCGACCTTGCCGCCCCGCTCGGAGTCGATGATGACGATCTCCGGCTGCCCGTCGAGCCGGGGCAGGTAGGGGTGCAGCTCGACCTCGCCGAACCGGCGGCCGAAGTCGACGTGCGCCGCCGGGGTGAGGTCTTCCTGCCCCACGATGAAGATCACCTGGTACGTCAGCAGCAGCCGCTTCAGCTCGGCGAAGACCTCGTCGGTCAGCTCGGTCAGCCGTACGCCGTGGATCTCGGCACCGAGCGCGCCGGAGATCGGCCGTACGTCGAACATCGGTTTCGACATTCCCGCCTCCGAACCCGTCGTGGTGGTGCCGTCCGTGGGCGCATCATTCCACGGCCGGACGGCCGTACGCCAGAGTCGCAAGGGGCGCCCACGGCGACCTTGACGGCACCGCGCGGCGGCTGCAAGCATCGATCGCAGTTGCTGCCGGCCGCGCGTCCTGGCGCCGCATCCTGCCGCGTTGCGGACGGACGCGTTCCTGACGGGAGAAGCCCCGCGTTGATCAGCCACGCCGTCCTGACCCCGTGCCTGCCCTACGACGACCCGGACGCCGCGCTGCGGTGGCTGGACCGGGCCTTCGGGCTGGCGCACACCGGAGCCGGCGCCGGCCCGGCCGTCGTCACCGCGGGCGGGATCCGGGTGGCCGTCGAGGCCCGCCGGCCCGGCACGCCGCACGTGGCCGTACGCCTGCTGGTCACCACCGGCCACGTCGACGAACTGCACGGGCGGGCGGTCGCCGCCGGCGCCCCGGTCGTCGACGGACCCGACGACGCCGGCGCGTTCACCGTCGCCGATCCCGGCGGTCACCTGTGGACGTTCGCCCGGCCGGCCGGACCAGACCCGGCCGACGACGCCGCTCCCCCGGCGCCGGCCGGGGCCCTCCCGGTGACCGCCGACGGCGCCGCGTCGCCGCAGGAACGGCTCGGCCGGCTCACCGACCTGGCCGCCCCGTTCGCCGTACGGGTCGCGGCGACGCTGCGCCTGGCCGACCTGATCGGGTCCGGGGTCACCCGCCTCGACGCGCTCGCCGGGCAGGCCGGCGCCGACCCCGACGCCCTCGGCCGGCTGCTGCGCTACCTGGCGCACCGCGGACTGTTCACCGAACCCGCCCCGGACGTGTTCGCGCTGACCGAGACCGGGCGGCTGCTGGGCGAGGACGGCGCCGGCGGGCAGCGGAGCTTCCTCGACCTCGAGGGGCTCGGCGCCCGGATGGACCTCGCCTACATCGGCCTGCTGCACGCCGTACGCACCGGCGAGGCCGGGTACGCGGCGGTGCACGGCCGCAGCCTCTGGGAGGACCTCGACGCCGTACCGCACTACCGCCGGTTCTTCGACAACCTGATGATGAGCCAGAACCATCTGACCGCCCCGCAGGTCGCCGCGCTCTACGACTGGAGCGGCGTCGGCCGCGTCGTCGACGTCGGCGGCGGCAGCGGCGCGCTGCTGGCCGAACTCCTGCGGACCCACGGCCACCTGCGCGGCACGCTGGTCGACCGGCCCGACCCGGCGGGTACGACCGCGAGCCGGCTCGCCGGTCACGGTCTCGCCGGCCGGGTCGAGGTGGTCCCCGGTGACTTCTTCGCCCCGTTGCCGGCCGGCGGCGACGTCTACGTGGTCGCCCGCGCGATCACCGACTGGAACGACCGCGACGCGACGGCGATCCTGCGCCGCTGCGCGGAGGCGGCCGGCGACGGCGGTCGGGTACTGATCGTGGAGGTGCTGCCGACCGAGCCGCACGTGCCCCATCTGTCCCCGTTCGACCTGCAGATGCTGGCCGTCGTCGGCGGCCGGGAACGGACCCTGACCGACTTCGAGGCGCTTGTCGCCGCCGCCGGCCTGGCGGTCACCCGGGTCCTGCACGGGCGCGGGGGGCTGGCCCTGATCGAGTGCGCCACCACCCCGGCCAGCGGCGGCGGGGCGGACGCCGGTGACCCGGCGGCCCTGAGCACCGCCGGCTGACCGCGTGCGGATCCTGCTGACCTGCCAGCCGATCACGTCCCACCTGGTGCCGGCGCTGGTTCCGCTGGCCCACGCGGCGGCGGCGGCCGGCCATCAGGTCGCGGTCGCCACCGCCGGCTCGATGGCCGACGAACTGCGCCGGCACGGCGTCGCCCACCTGCCGCTGCCCCGGGTGCCGGGCCTGGCCGAGCTGCGCACCGACCCGGCCCTCGCCGACGAGTTCGGGCTGCCGAAGGTGCTGATGGCGCCCGGCAGCCGCACCGTCGACCCGGCCGTCGCCCGGCAGATCGCCCGGGCGTACGCCGGACCGGTCGCCGGCCGGTTCGCCGCCGAACTGCTGGCGGCGGCCCCGGACTGGCGCCCCGACGTGATCGTGCGTGAGCCCGCCGAGTTCGGCGGCTATCTCGCCGCCGAACGGCTCGGCATCCCGCACGCCACCGTCGACATCGCCCCGTACGCGCTCACCGAACTGCCGGTCGTCCACGACGCCCTCAATACGCAGCGGGTGGCACTCGGTCTGCCGCCGGTCGACGATCCCCGGCACCCGCACCGCCACCTGCTCGCCGCCCTGCTGCCGCCCCGCTGGTACCCGCCCGACCTGCGGCTGCCGACCGCCCGGCACTACCGGGTGCCCGTACCCGAAGGGGAGCCGGCACCGGCCGGCGGTCCTGGCGGAGACCCAGGCCGCCCGCTGGTGCTGGTCAGCCTGGGCTCGCTCGCGCTGACCCTGCCCGGGATGGCCGAACTGCTGCCGGTCATCGTGCGGGCACTGGGCACCCTGCCGTGCCGGGCCGTGGTCACCCTCGGCGGCCAGGCACACCTCGCCGGGGCCGTCGGGCCGGTGCCGGCGAACGTGACCGTGGTGCCGTACGTGGCACAGGCCGAACTGCTCGCCCGGTGCGACCTGTTCGTCACCCACGCCGGCTACAGCGCGATCCGGGAGGCGGTCGCCGCCGGGGTGCCGATGGTGGCGCTACCGGTCGTCGCCGACCAGCCCGCGAACGCCGCCCGGGTCGCCGAACTCGGCCTCGGCCGGACCCTGCCGATCGAGGACCTGACGGTCGAGGCGACCGCCCGGGCCTGCGCCGCCGTACTCACCGACCCCGGCTACCGGAACCGGGTCACCGCCCTACGGGAGGAGTTGCGTGCCCTGCCCGACCTCACCCGGCTGGTCGCCGACCTGACCGCCCTCACCCGCTCGCCCCCACTGGCCCGGAACACCGGGACAGTGCGACGCTGACCCCGTGGACGACAGTCGCGTGGCGTGGCCAGGACGGGCCGCTAGTCCTTTCCGGGCAGTGGCTGCTGCGTCGTCGCGCCGGGGGTCCGGCCGGCCGGCGGGTATTCGCAGTCGAGCGCGGTCGGCTCGCGGTCGCCGTCCGAGCCGTCGTCCACGACCAGGGCGGTGCACACCCGACCGTGCTCGTCGGTGAACGTGACGACCTCGCTGTCGTCGGCGCAGCCCACAAGGGACGCTGCGACGGCGACGCCGAGGAGTGCGGCGGCGAAACGTCGGCGGAGAGACACGCCGGCAGTCTATGGCAACCGGCCACGCCCGGCCCCGGCCGACGCACGGTGCCGGACCGGGCGCCGAACCCGACCGGCGGACGACGACGGGTCAGCGGGCCGGGCCACCGGTGGCGGCCGGCAGCACGGCCGGCGGCCTGGACGGGAGGGCCGCCAGGTGTTCGGCGAGCATCGGGCCGATCTCGGCGATGGCGTCGGGCCGCATCATCCGCTCGTGCCGGCAGGCGATGTCCCGGTTGTCGATCCGGCCGTCGACGTACGGCAGCCAGGTGTCGACGGTCTGCAGCAGTTCGGGCCGGGTCAGCGTCGCGGAGAAGAAGAGCAGGTCGCCGTGGAACCGGTCGGGGTCGAAGGCGCGTACCGCCGCGAGGTTGTTGGTGGTGACCTCGACCAGGGCGGCGATGGCCTCGTCGGACCAGTCGACGAGGGCGCCGCCGGTGGCCCGGATGACGGACAGGACCCGGTCGAGGTCGAGCGGGCCGCCGTCGAGCAGGGCGGGGTCGTAGCCGAAGTCGGCGAGGACGACGTTGAGGATCCGCCGCCGCTCGATGTCGGCGGCGACCGGGCTGTGCAGGTGCGGGTCGGGCGGGTAGGCGTCGAGCACCGCCAGCAGGTCGACGTCCTCCCCCCGGTGCTGTAGTTCGGTGGCGGTCGCGTACGCCAGCAGTCCGCCGAGCGACCAGCCGAGCAGGTGGTAGGGCCCGGTGGGCTGGACGGAGCGGATGTGGTTGGCGCAGTCGGCGGCCATCTGCTCGATGGTGCGCGGCGGCTCGCCGGGGCGGGCGAGCGCCGGCGACTGGATGCCGTAGACCGGCCGGTCGGTGCCGATGTGCCGCAGCAGGACCGAGTAGCACCAGCTCAGGCCGGTGATCGGGTAGAGGCAGAACAGCGGCGGCGCGGTGCCGGTGGCGCGCAGCGGCAGGACGACGTCGAGGGCGCTGTCGCCCCATCCGGTGGCCGGCCCGCCACCGGCGGTCGCCGGTGTCCGGTGGGCGGCCGCGTCGGGGCCCTTGCCGGTGCCGCCGGCACCGGCAAGGGCCGGGTTGATGCCACCGGCACCGGCGAGGAGCGGGTCGGTGCCGAGGCGGGCGGCGAGGCCGGCGACGGTGGGCGACTCGAAGACCGCGCGCAGGTCGAGCCCGACCCCGAAGACGGTGCGGATCCGGCTGGCCAGCCGGGCGGCGCGCAGCGAGTGCCCGCCGAGGTCGAAGAAGCTGTCGTCGACACCGACCATCGGCAGGTCCAGCGCCTCGGCGAAGAGTCCACACAGGACGACCTCGTGCCGGGTGCGGGGCGCCCGGCCGGCGGCGGCCACGGCCGGCCCGACGTCGGGCAGTGCGTGCCGGTCGAGCTTGCCGTTGGGGGTCAGCGGCAGGGCGGCCAGCACGGTGAGTACCGCCGGCACCAGGTGCGCGGGAAGGGTCTCGGCGAGGCGGGCCCGTACGGCCGCCGGGTCGACCGTGTCGCGGCCGGCGGTCGGCACCAGGTAGCCGACGAGGTCCTGGTCCCCGGTGGCGTCGGCGCGCAGGGCGACCGCCGCCTGGGCGACGTCGGGGTCGGCGGCCAGGGCCGCCTCGATCTCGCCGAGTTCGATCCGGTGCCCGCGCAGCTTCACCTGGTCGTCGGTGCGTCCGATGTAGACGAGTTCGCCGTCGGGGCGGCGCCGCACCAGGTCGCCGGTGCGGTACATCCGCGCCCCGGGCGGCCCGTACGGGTCGGCGGTGAAGCGCTGCGCGGTCAGGCCGGGGCGGCGCAGGTAGCCGTCGGCGAGCTGGACTCCGGCGAGGTACAGCTCGCCGGGTACGCCGTCCGGGGCCAGTCGCAGGAACGGGTCGAGGACGTAGGCGGCGGTGTTCCACGCCGGCGCGCCGATGGAGACGGGTTCCGGGCCGGGGACGCACCGGGCCGCGCTGACCGCGACCGACGCCTCGGTGGGGCCGTACAGGTTGTGCAGTTCGGCGTCGAGGACCCGGTGGAACCGGGCCACCAGGTCGGTCGGCAGTGCCTCGCCGATGCACAGCACCCGGCGCAGGTCGTGGCAGCCGGCGGTGGCCGGTTCGCGCAGGAAGAGCTGGAGCATCGACGGCACGAAGCCGGCGGTGGTGATCCCCTCGGCGCGGATCAGGTCGGCGAGGTGGCCGGGGTCGCGGTGCCCGTCCGGGCGGGCCAGTACGGCGGTGGCGCCCACCAGCAGCGGCCAGAAGAACTCCCACACCGACACGTCGAAGCCGGCCGGCGTCTTGACCAGCACCCGGTCGCGCGGGGTGAGGGCGTAGCGGTCCTGCATCCAGGCGAGGTGGTTGACCAGGCCGCGGTGCGCGACGACGACGCCCTTCGGCCGGCCGGTCGACCCGGAGGTGTAGAGGACGTACGCCGGGTCCCGCTCGTGTGGCGGCCGGGCCCGCTCGGCGGCGGTGAGGGCGGTGCCGGACCGCCCGGTGAGGCTCGTGAGCGTCGCCGGGTCGTCGACGACCAGCACGCGGGCCGGGTCGGGGCCGCCGGGGATCGTGTCGCGGTGGGCGGTGTCGGTCAGCAGCAGGGTGACCCGGGCGTCGCCGAGCAGGTAGGTGATCCGTTCGGCGGGGTCGCCGGGGTCGACGGGCAGGTAGGCGGCCCCGGTCTTGAGTACGGCGAGCATCGCCACGACGAGGTCGGCCGAGCGGGGCAGGGCGAGGGCGACGACGGCGCCCGGGCCGGTGCCGCGGGCGAGCAGTTCCCGGGCGAGCCGGTTGGCGCGGGTGTCGAGTTCGCGGTAGTGGACGGCCGCCCCGTTCGCGGTGACCAGGGCGACGGCGTCGGGGGTGGCCGCCGCCCGCGCCTCGAACAGGGCCGGCAGGGTGCCGGGCGGAACATGGTGGGCCGGGCCGGCGCTGCGGGCGAGGACGGCGGCCCGCTCCGCGGCCGGCATCAGCCGTACGTCGCGCAGCCGCAGGCCGGGCCGGGTGCAGACGACGTGCAGGACGCGGCGGAACCGCTCCTGGACGGCGGTGAGTTCGGTGTCGTCGTAGCGGGCCGGGTTGGCGACGAAGTCGATCCTGGGGTCGGCGCCGCCGGGGGTGCCGTAGACGTCGATGGAGAGGTCGTCGACGGGGCCGGCGCCGAGGGTGCGGTCGAGGGTCGGGTGCGGGCCGAAGAGCGGCCGGTTGTCGAACGCCATGACGTTGACCGACGGGCCGAGCAGTTGGCCGGCGTCGGCGGTGAGTCGCAGGTCGGCGCGCAGGTCCTCGAGGCGGTAGCGCTGATGGCGCAGGACGAGCCGGATCTGGTCGGCGGCCTGCCGGGTCACCTCGTCGACGGTCATGGCTCCGGTGAGCCGCAGCCGTAGCGGCAGGACGGTGGTCATCATGCCGGCGGTCTCGCGGGCGTTGCGGCCCCACCGGCCGGTCATCGGGAAGCCGAGGACCAGGTCGGGTTCGCCGGTGGTGCGGAAGAGCTGGATGGCGGTGGCGGCGACGAACAGGGCCGGCCACGAGTCGCGGTTGGCGGCGACGCGCAGCATCTCCACGTCTGTCGTGGACAGGTGCAGGGTCCGCCGGTGGGCCAGCGGCGAGGCCGGCGCCGTACGGGCGGCGAGGCTGGCCGGCGCCCGCCGGCCGGCGAGGTATCCGGTCCAGAAGGTGCGGTCCTCGGCGTGGCGGTCGGAGTCGCGGTAGGCGGCGTCGTCGGCGAGTTGCCGGACCAGTGAGCCGGCCGGGGCCGGGCCGGCCGGTGCCCCGGTGGTCCGGGCGGTGTAGAGCTGGCCGGTGCGGCGGGCGACCAGCGCGGTGCCGTAGCCGTCGAGGATGACGTGGTGGGCCCGCTGGTAGTAGTAGAAGAAATCGTCGGCGATCCTGATCAGTGCGGTGCCGAATAGCCGACCGGTGGTGAGATCGGTCGGGCGCGCCATTTCGGCGGCCATCCACGAATGCGCGGCCACCTGCGGGTCATTGGTGTTACGCACATCTACGTAGGACAGATCAATGGTGGCCCGGTCGGATATCACCTGCCACGGTTCGCCGCCGTCCTCGCCGAATTTGAGGCGCAATGCCTCGAATTCCGTGGCGGCCCGGGTGGCGGCCCACTCGAAGGCGGCGCGGTCGAGGTGACCGTGGATCTCGAGATATCCGCCAATGTTCCAGGCCGGGCTGGTGGGCGCCAACTGCTGGGCGAACCAGACGCTGGACTGGGCGACCGACAGTGGCCGACGCGGGCCCGACACGATCATCCACCTCGCTGGCACGGCATCCCGGCTGGCATGGTCGGCAACGCTATCAGCAGGTTGCCGGCTACCGCGAGCCCCCGATCGGACCGTACCGGCGGGGTCGAACCGGACCCTGGACGGTAACGGTGGGTTGGTGGCGGTCGATGCTAGTTGTCGGCTTTCTCCGCCAACTCCGACTTTCCGACAACGCTGGGTGATCATCGGATCGGTACCGGGCCGGATCGGGGACGCCGGATATGAACGCTGTGTTACCCATCAACCAGTGTCTTTACCGGCAGATGAGGCGGTGGTAGCGTCCCTATCCCGCGGTGATATTTCCTCGGACAGCGGCAATTCCGCTCGCAGGGGCCTGATGTCATGACCATTGTTGCCAGCACAGATCCGCTCGACTTCACGGGGAAGCTGTCCGCCAGCCACAGCGGCCGCCTTTTACGTGACCGGCTCGGGCAAAGGTGGCCGGAATCGGCCGACCGCCTGTCCACGATGGTGCGTCACGCGCTGCTGCCCGCCGGAAAGCTGATCCGGCCGATCATGGCGTTGGAGTCGGCCGTCGCCGCCGGCGGCCGCCCGGAGCCGGTGCTGCCGGCCGCGCTGGGGCTGGAATACCTGCACGTCGCGACACTGGTCCACGACGACATCATCGACGGCGACGCGACCCGGCGGGGGCGGCCGACCGTGTCGGCGGCGTACGGCACCCCGGACGCCATCGTCACCGGCGACGCGCTGATCTTCACCGCCTTCACCGCGATCGTGGAGTGCCGGGCCGGCGGGGTGCCCGCCGACCGGATCGTCGCCGCCGTCGACGCGCTCGCCGGGGCGGGTTCCGACCTGTGCCGCGGCCAGGTGCTCGAGGCCGGACTGGCCGGCGACCCGGCCGGTGCCGCGACGGAATACCTGGAGATGGTCCGACTCAAGACCGGCGCACTGTTCCGGGCGGTGTGCCAGATCGGCGCCCTGCTCGGCGGCGCGGACGCCGAGCGGGCCCGGCTGCTCGCCGGCTACGGCGAGAGCGTCGGGATCGCCTTCCAGATCCGCGACGACCTGCTGGCCTACACCTCCGACGCGGCGACGATCGGCAAGTCGACCACCAGCGACCTGGCCAACGGCCGGCCGACGCTGCCGGTGCTGCTCGCCCACCGGGCCGGCGGGCCGGCCCAACGCCGGCAGCTCGCCGAGGCACTGAGCCGGGGCTGCGCCGACCCGGCGGCGCTGGCCGGGGTGCGCGACATCGTGCGCGCCACCGGGGCGCTGGCCGCCGCCCGGGACGTGGCCGCCGAGCACGCCGGCCGGGCCCACCGCCGACTGTCCACACTCGACGAGTCGACGGCCCGGGACACGCTGGCCGCCATCGCCGGCTGGGCCGCGGTGCCCGGATGACGGCCGTCACGGGGCGCCGGCACACCACCCTGATCGCCCACGTGCAGACCTGGCGCCCCTACACGCTGTGGTACGTCGGCCTGCTCGGCCTCGCCGGCGCCGGCCTCGGCGGTGGCGACCGGGACTGGTGGCGGCTGCTCGCCGCCTGGGCCACCCCCACCATCGGCTGGATCGGCGGACACTACCTCGGCGACTACTTCGACCGGCGGCTCGACGCGATCAGCAAGGCGCACCGGCCGATCCCGTCCGGGCGGCTGCGCCCGCAGGCGGCGCTCGGCTGCGGCGTGGCGTGCTTCGTCGGGGTCGGGGCACTGGCGATCGCCGGCGGCCTCGGCACCGGACTGGTCGCCGTGCTCGCCGCGATCGGGATCGTCGCGTACGGCAAGGGGCTGAAGGCCCGCGGGCTGTCCGGCAACCTCGCCCGTGGGGCGCTCGGCACCCTCGCCATGCTCTACGGCGCGCTGGTCGTCGCCCCGGTCGGCTGGTGGCCGCTGGTCGCCTTCGCCGTCGCGTTCTGGGCGCACGACACCGCGTCGAACCTGGTCGGCACGATCCGCGACATGGCCGGCGACCGGGCCGGCGGCTACCGGACCGTACCGGTGCGGCACGGCGACCGGATCGCGGCCGGCATCGCCCTGCTGTTCTACCTCGCCGCCGTGGCCGCCGCCGCGGTCGGCGGACTGGTCCGGCCGGTCGACTCGCCGCTGACCGGCGGGCGGGGCGGCTACCTGGCGCTGCTCGCACTGACCGCCGCCGTCGGGTTCGCCGCCTTCGCGACACTGCTGCCGCGCCGCGACCAACTTTCGATACGGACCGCGTTGCGGGCCCACGAACTGCTCGTCCTGGAACGGATCGGCTTCGCCGGGGCGGCCATCGGGCTCGGCTTCGGGCTGCTGCCCGCCGTCGTGCTGGTCGTACCGGCGCTGACCGTGAGCTGGTGGACCCAGGCCCGGATGCGGGCCGGCTACGAGCTCGGCCCGCCCGCTCCCCCGGCCGGGGCCGCCGGCCCGTCCCCCGGTGTCCCGCCCGCCGGGCAGGTCACGTCCGATCCGTCCTGAAGGGAGCGCCGATGCCCCCCGTACCCGTGGACCGCGTCGCCGCCGCCGTCGCGGCCGGTGCCGAGGAACTCTTCGGCCACCAGCGCCCCGACGGCGCGTTCACCGACCATCCGCCGGCGTCGGTGCTCGGCACCGCGGGCGCGATCACCGCTCTGCACGCCGCCGACCCGGCCGGCTCGGCGGAACTGGTCCGCGGCGGCGCCGCCTGGCTGCGCGCCGCGCAGGGCGCCGACGGCGGCTGGGGCGGGGTGCTCGGCGCCGACAGCGAGGTGGTGCCGACCGCGGTCGCCGCCGCCGCGCTGCGCGTCGTCGCCGGCACCGGTGACCCCGAGACGGACGCCGCGGTCGCCGCCGGCCAGCGGCGGCTGGCCGAGTTCGGCGGGGTGGCGGCGGTGACCGACCGGGCGGTGGCCGTACTCTGCCAGCAGTTCCAGGCCCTCGCCGGTTTCCCGGAGGCGCCGGCCCCGCGCCGGCTGCCGCTGGAACTGGTGCTGTTCGACGGCGTACGGCGGGACCGGATCTCGTTCCGCACCGCACCGTTCATCGGCATCGCGCTGCTCCAGGGCGCGACGATGCCGACCGGCGCGCTGCGCCGGGCGACGCTGAAGCTGGCCCGGCCGGCCGCGCTGCGCCTGCTCGAGGCGATCCACGAGCACGAGGGGCGCACCGGCGCGTTCAGCGAGGACCCGTGGCCGGCGGCCCTGGTCTGCCTGGGCCTGGCCCGCGCCGGCGAGGCACCGCACCTGGTCGAGGCGATCGCCGGCTTCCTGCGCCGGGCCGTACGCCCCGACGGCGCCTGGGACGCGGTCACCAACCTGGACCTGACCAAGTCGGCGTTCGCGCTGACCGGCCTGGTCGCCGCCGGGTACGCCGCCGACCCGCGGCTGGCCGCGACCCGCGAACTGTTCCACCGCACCCAGCAGCGCAACCCGTTCCCGGTCTTCGACTGCCCGGCCGGCGGCTGGAGCTTCTCCGGCGCCGACGGCTGGCCGGTGACCCTGGAGTCGGCCGAGATCGTCGCCGGCCTGGCCGGGCTGCCCGGCGCCGCCGACGACCCGGTGCTGCGCCGCGGCGTCGGCTGGCTGACCGAACGCCAGGACACCCGCGGCTCGTGGAGCCTGTGGGTACGCGACACCAAGCTCGCCAACGACGGCCCCTGCCCGGCGATCACCGCCCAGGGGGTCGTCGCCCTGCTCGACGCCGGCCACACCCCGGACAGCCCGCCGGTGGCCCGGGCCGTCGAATGGCTGCGGACCGCGCAGCGGCCGGACGGGTCGTACGAGAACCTGTGGTACCGCGACCACACCTCCGGCACCGCGATGGTCCTCGACGCGCTCGCCCGCGCCGGCCTGGCCGGTGACCCGGTCGCCGTACGGGCCCGGGACCGGCTGCTGGCCGCCCAGCGCGACGACGGGTCGTTCGGCCCCGGCGACGACCGGCCCGGCTCGGTCGAGGAGACCGCCTGGGCGGTCCACGCGCTGCTCGCCGCCGGGCTACCGGCCGACGACGAACGGATCTCGCGCGGCGTCGGCTGGCTGCTGGACGCCCAACTGCCCGACGGGTCGTGGCCGGCGACCCGGCTCTGCGTCTACATCCGGCACCACATGCACTACCCGAACTCGATCATCACCCGTGGGCTGGCGCTGCGTGCCCTGGCCGCGCACCGGGCCGCCGCGACCGGCGCCACGCACGGCACACCGACCCCGGGGACGCGGGCGTGACCACCGACGTCGTCGTCTGCGGCGCCGGCGTCGGCGGGCTGGCCAGCGCCCACGCGCTCGGCGCGCTGGGGCTGCGGGTGCTGGTCGTCGACCGGCAGGACGGCCCCGCCGACGTACCCAAGGGCGAGATCCTGCAACCGGAGTCGGTACGCGTCCTCGACGCGTTCGGCGCGCTGCCGGCCGTGCACGCCGGTGGCGCGGTCCCGGTGGCCCGGCTGGCGATCCGCGACCCGGCCGGCCGGGCACTGCTCAACCTCGACTACGCCGACCTGGCCGGCGACCACCGGCAGATCCTGTGCACCGGCTACCCGAACGTGCTCGACGCCCTGACCGGCGTGCTCGGGCCGGGCGTGGAGGTGCGGCGCGGCGTCACCGTCACCGGGGTGCTGCGCGACGACACCGGCCGGATCGCCGGCATCCGGGCGGTACGCGACGGCCGGCCGCACGACATCGCGGCCCGGCTGGTCGTCGCCGCCGACGGGCTGTCGTCGAGGCTGCGGGCCGACGCCGGGCTGACCGCCCGCCGGCAGGCGTACGACCACCGGCTGGTCGCCTTCGACCTGGCCGGGGTACGCGTCGACGACGAGGTGACCGCGTACGCCGGCGACCGGGGGCTGCGCCTGGTCTACCCGCTGCCCGGCGGCCGGTGCCGCCTCTACGTGCAGGTCGAGCCGGACGAACTGCGCGGCGGCGGCGACCTGTCCGACTGGTCGGCGGCGGTGCTGGAAGGCACGCCGGCGCTCGCCCCGCTCGCCGACGCGCTGCGCGCCGCGCTACGGACCCGGCAGATCCTGGCCGTGCACCGGCTGCGCGCCCCCCGGCTGTCCACCCCCGGGCTGGCCCTGGTCGGCGAGGCGGCGCACGCGGTCCACCCGATGGCCGCGCAGGGCATGAACAGCTCGCTGGTCGACGCCGAGACCCTGGCCCAGCGGGTCGCGGCCGCCGGCACCGACCCGACCGCGCTGGACCGGGCGCTGCGCGAATACCACGCCGCCCGGCTGCCCCGGCTCGACCACACCGCGACCGTCAGCCACAACGCGTCGCGGATGCTGACCACCACCACCGGCCTTCCCCAGGTGCTCGGGCGCCGGATGATGCGGCACACCTCGGCCAACCGGCGACTGCTGCGGATCACCACCGGCAACCTCGCCGGGGTCGGCGTACACCGGCTGACGGCCCTCGACCGGCTCCACCAGTTCGGCCTGCTGCCCGACCCGCGCGCGAACGACCGTCCCCGACAACCCGCGACCGAGAGCGAGACCCGATGACCACCCCCGTCGACCTGTCGATGAACGAGACGCCGTACCCGCCGCTGCCGAGCGTGCGCCGGCTGGTCGAGCAGGGGGCCGGGCAGCTCAACCGGTATCCCGACCACGCGTCGAAGGCGCTGGTCGGCGCGATCGCCGGGCACCTGGACGTGCCGCCGGAACACGTGCTGGTCGGGCCGGGCTCGGCCGGGCTGTGCCAGCACGTCATCGCCGGCCTCGACCGCACCCGTGGCGAGGTGCTGCACGCGGCGCTGTCGTTCGAGGCGTACCCGCTGCTGATCGCGAACGGCGGGGCGCGGCCGGTGCCGGTGCCGATGGACGGCTTCCGGCACGACCTGGCCGCGATCGCCGACGCGGTCACCGCCGACACCCGCGCCGTGCTGCTGTGCAACCCCAACAACCCGACCGGGGCGGTGCTGCACCGCGCCGAGGTCGAGGCGTTCCTGGACCGGATCCCGCCCGAGGTCGTCGTGATCATCGACGAGGCCTACCGGGAGTTCGTCACCGACCCCGACGTGCCCGACGGGATCGACCTCTACCGGGGGCGCGACAACGTCTGCGTGCTGCGGACCTTCTCGAAGGCGTACGGGCTGGCCACCCTGCGGGTCGGCTACGCCGTCGCCGGCGCCCGGGTCGGGGCGGCCAGCCGGATGGCCGGCATGGTCTTCTTCCCCGGTGGGCTCGGGCAGGCCGCCGCGGTGGCCTCGCTGGCCGCCGACGCCACCGCCGAACTCGCCACCCGGCTCGCCGACCTGGCCGCCGAGCGACGCTGGCTCGCGCAGGCGCTGACCGGGTACGGGCTGCCGGTCGCGCCGAGCGAGGCCAACTTCCTGTGGCTGCCGGTCGGCGACGGCTCCGCCGGGTTCGCGCAGCGGCTGGGTGAGGCCGGCGTGCTGGTGCGGCCCTATCCCGGCCACGGCGTACGGATCACGGTCGGCGACCGGCCGGCGAACGAGCGGCTGCTCGCGGCCGTACGTGAGACCACGGTCAGCCCGGTGCCGTGACCACCACACCTGAGAGGAACCTCGTGACCGCCGACGACCCGCTGCTGACCGTGGTGGTGCCCGCGTACGACAACGGGCACCTGCTCGACATGACCCTGCACTCGCTGACGCTGCAGACCCTGCCCCGGGACAGGTTCGAGGTGATCGTCGTCGACGACGGCTCGAACGTGCCCGTCGAGCCGGTCGTGGCACGCTACGTCGACCGGCTCCCCCTGACGTACCTGGCGAACGAGGTGAACCGGGGCCGCTCGGTGACCCGCAACCGGGCCATCGCCGCCGGCCGGGGCGAGATCGTGCTGTTCCTCGACGCCGACCAGCCGGCGCATCCGACCACGCTGGAGCGGCACCGCGACTTCCACGTCGGCCGTGGCCTGCGCCCGACCGTCCTGCTCGGCCGCAGCCTCGCCCTGGACTGGGGGGCGATCGACGCGCTCAAGCGCGGCGAGACGCCGGACCACCGGGTGATCGGCGACTACAACGAGGACATCCGCGACTACCTGCTCTTCGCCCCGAGCCGGCGCCGGGACTGGAAACGCGCCCCGTGGATCTACGGGCACACCAACAACGCGTCGGTCGACCGGGCGACCCTGGACGCGGTCGGCGGGTTCGACGAGAACCTGGTCACCTGGGGTGGCGAGGACAACGAACTGTTCTACCGGATCTTCCACCACCACGGCGACGACATCGACCTGTTCCACCTCGGCGACGAGGCGATCACCTACGACCTGCCGCACTTCCGGGTCATGCCGATGCTGATGTCGCAGCTCACCCAGAACGTGCGCTACCTGGCGCAGAAGCATCCCCGCTTCGACATGGAGTTCTTCGGCTACCCCGGCAACTGGGCCAACGTCGTACGGCGGATCATGCGCTTCGAGGACGCGCTGGCCGCCTGCGAGCGGCACGGCCTCGGCCGGGTCGACACCCTGCCGGCGCCGCTGCTGGCCGAACTGGAGGACCGGGACTGCCTGCTGATCGGCTACGGCGCCAGCAAGGTACGCCTCGGCGACGGTGGCCGCACGTTCGACTACGACGCCCCGCTCGGCGAACAGAACTGGCACCTGGCCGGGGTGGTGACCGGCCTCGAGGACCAGCGGTTCGAGCGGGTGGTCAGCGTCGACCTGTGGCGACTGTTCGCACCCGAGGAGCTGGGTGCGTTCCTGGTCGAGTCGGTGCGGATCGGCCGGCGGGTCGACCTGGTCAGGTCGGCGGCCCCGGTGACGCCGGCCGACCTGCTGCCGTTGCAGATCGTCGACGACCTGGAGTTCATCCGGATCACTATCGAGCCGTACTTCCGGGTGGAGGTGACCGAGGTGGAGGGGACCCGGACGGTGTCGCTGCTCGGGCCGCGCGGGTGATTCCGGCATGCGGGTCCTGATCAGCACGTGGGGCTGGCGGTCGCACTTCTTCCCGCTGGTCCCGCTCGGCTGGGCGCTGCGGGCGGCCGGGCACGAGGTGCTCGTCGCCAGCCAGCCGGCGCTGGTCGGGACGATCACCGCCGCCGGGCTGCCGGCCGTCGCCGTCGGTGCCGACCTGGACTTCGCCGAGGTCTTCGGCGGCCGGATCGGCCGGGTCGCCGACGGGGACGCCGACGAGCCGGCACCGGACTCGGTCGCCCCGATGATCACCGCGGACGGCGGCGTCGTCCGGTACGCCGACGCGATGCTCGACGCCCTGGTCGCCGCCGGCCGGTCGTGGCGGCCCGACCTGGTCGTGTACGAGCCGTACAACCTGGCCGGCCCGATCGCCGCCGCCGCCCTGGACGTGCCCGGCGTACGGCACCTGTGGGGGCCGGACTCCAGCACCGCGATCGGGATCGACGAGGACGGGATCATCGCGCCCCGGGCCGCCCGGTTCGGCGCCGGACGCGTCGACCTGGCCGGGGCGCTGACCATCGACCCGTGCCCGGCGCCGATGCAGGTGCCGCTCGCCGGGCCGGCGCTCCCGATCCGGTTCGTGCCCTACAACGGGCCGGCGGTCCTGCCGGGCTGGCTGCTCGACCCGCCGCGGCGCCCCCGGATCTGCCTGACCTGGGGCACGATGATGGCCGGCGTCGACCTGCCCGGCACACTCGCGTTGCGTACGGTCGCCGAGGCGCTGTGCGGGCTCGGCGCCGAGATCGTCGTCGCCGTCGACGCCGCCCAGCACGCCGACCTCGCCGGGCTACCCGCCGACGTACGGGTGGCCGACTCGCCGCTGGCCCTGCACCTGCTGCTGCCCGGCTGCCGGGCGCTGGTGCAGCAGGGCGGGGCCGGCACCACGATGACCGGGCTGGCCTGCGGGGTGCCGCAACTCGTCCTGCCGCAGGTCAGCGACCAGCATTTCAACGCCGTACGGCTGGCGGCGACCGGCGCCGGCACCGTCCTCACCGACGACGCGGTGACCGGCGAGCGGATCCGCGAGCGGGTCGCCGACCTGCTCGCCGCCGATCACTGGCGCGACGCGGCCCGGGTGGCGGCCGGCCGGGTGGCGGCGGCGCCGAGTCCGGCCGACGTCGTCGCATCGCTGCAGGAACTGGTCCACACCAGAGAGGTTGCCGCCGTATGAGCGTGTCGTATCCGTTCACCGCCCCGTCGATGCACGAGCCGGCGCCGGAGTTCGGCGAGCTGCGCGAGAAGTGCCCGGTCGCCGCCGTCACGCTGCCCGACGGCACGCCGGCCTGGCTGGTGACCAGGCACGAGGACGTCCGGCAGGTGCTGGTCGACCCGCGGTTCAGCCGGGCCGCGGCGACCGCGCCCGGTGGACCGGAGAGCGAACTGGGCGCGCTGACCTCGGAGTCGCTGATCGGGCTGGACCCGCCCCGGCACACCCGGCTGCGGCGACTGGTCGCCGGCGCGTTCACGCCGAAGCGCGTCGAGCAGTTGCGCCCCCGGGTCGCCGAACTCGTCGACGGGATGATCGACACGATGGAGGGGATGCCCCGCCCGGTCGACCTGGTCGCCAACCTGTCGATGCCGCTGCCCGTACAGGTGATCTTCGAGATGTTCGGGGTGTCGCCCGCCGACCGGGACCCGTTCCTGCGCTGGTCGGCGGCGCTGATGGGCAAGTGGGACCAGGACCCGGAACGGACCCGGGCCGCGCTCGACGGGTTCGCCGGCCTGATCGCCGCCAAGCGGGCGGCGCCCGCCGACGACATGCTGACCGCCCTCATCGCCGCCCGCGACGAGGAGGACCAGCTCACCGAGCGTGAGCTGGTGATGCTCTGCATCGGGGTGCTGATCGGCGGCCACGAGACGACCGCCAACCAGATCAACCTGTTCCTGCTCACCCTGCTGCGCGAACGCGACCGGTGGGAACGGCTGGTCGCCGATCCGGACGCGCTCCCCCGCGCCGTCGAGGAGCTGCTGCGCTACGTCCAGCTCGGCGACAGCGGTGTCGGGCAGGTCCGGCTCACCACCGAGGAGGTGACGCTCGGCGGCACCGTGATCCCGGCCGGCGCCGCCGTGCTGCCGGCGATGGTCGCCGCCAACCGCGACCCGGCGGTCTTCGCCGACCCCGACCGCCTCGACCTGGCCCGCGCCGACAACCCGCACCTCGGGTTCGGTGCCGGGGTCCACTACTGCCTCGGCGCGCAGCTGGCCCGGATGGAGCTGCAGGAGGTCCTCGCCGCGCTGCTGCGCCGGATGCCCGGGTTGCGGATCACCGTGCCGCAGGAGGAGCTGCGGTTCAAGTTCGGCATGGCCGTACGCAGCCTGGAGACGTTGCCGGTCACCTGGTGACGGCCCGGGTACCCCCTGGTTCTCCCGGGTACGGTTCTCCGCACCCGGTGATTACGCCGAAGTCGGGGGCCGCCCTCATGGCCGAGGCCGCCCTCGGGTCCATACCCTGGTCG
Source organism: Polymorphospora sp. NPDC050346 (assembly GCF_040655695.1). Classification (NCBI taxonomy): domain Bacteria; kingdom Bacillati; phylum Actinomycetota; class Actinomycetes; order Micromonosporales; family Micromonosporaceae; genus Polymorphospora; species Polymorphospora sp. NPDC050346. The sequence goes on from NZ_JBFAKM010000003.1 coordinate 176,984, forward strand.
GCATGTCCCGCCTGTCGCAACTGTCCACGTACGTAGCTTCGCTGGCCCAGGAGTCCGATCCGTCCGAGGGTGGCCTGGTCGGTTTCGTGACCGACCTCATGGAGTGGCTCGGGGCCCCCGGCGCCGGTCTCGCGGTCGCGCTGGAGAACCTGTTCCCGCCGATCCCGAGCGAGGTCATCCTGCCGCTGGCCGGGTTCACCGCCAGCCAGGGCAAGATGAACCTGTTCGCCGTGATCGTCTGGACCACGATCGGCTCGGTCGTCGGTGCGATGGCGCTGTACTACATCGGGGTCGCACTCGGGCGGGACCGGGTCCGCGCCATCGCGGCACGGCTGCCGCTGGTGAAGCTGAGCGACGTCGACCGGACGGAGGCATGGTTCATCCGGCACGGAGCGAAAGCGGTCTTCTTCGGACGGATGATACCGATCTTCCGGAGTCTCATCTCCATCCCGGCCGGCGTCGAACGGATGCCGATCCCCACGTTCCTGCTGTACACCACGCTGGGAAGCCTGATCTGGAACACCGTGTTCGTCATGGCCGGCTACCTGCTCGGCGAGAGCTGGCACACCGTCGAGGCGTACGCCGGGACCTTCCAGAAGATCGTCATCGTGGTCGGGGCGCTCGCCGTGGCCGGGTTCGTCATCGCCCGCGTCGTCAAGGCACGACGCGGACAGCCGGCGACCGACGGCGACGACGTGCCGCCCGACGACAACATCGCGTGGCTTGACGACGACCTCGCACGGCCCGACGGCGACATCCCGCGGCCCGACGGCGACCACCCGCGGCCCGACTTTGTCGAGCCGTACCTGCCGGAGGCCGCGGTCGAGCCGCACACCCAGCCGTGGGCCGGCAGCGCGGGCCCCGCCACCCGCGGCACCGTCTACGGATCCGCACGAGTCCCGGCACACGGGGCCGGGACCGCCCCGCGCGGCACCCTGTACGGCACCCCACGCCAGCCGGCGGACGACCACTGACACACGGAAGTGAACGACCATCCCCGCTGGGCCGGTGTCGTCCCGCTCGACCCGGCCCACGACAGAATGCGCGTACGCGATGACGGTAGCGGCGGCCGACCAGTTCGTCACCGACGTCCGAATGCCTCCCGACCAGACCGACGACGGGCTACGCGCCGCCGTGGAGATCCGCCGCCGGTGGCCCGACATCGCCGTACTCGTGCGGTCCGAGTACGGCGAGAAGCGCTACGCCGCCAAGCTGCTCGCCGACCGGTCCGAAGGCGTCGGCTACGTCCTGAAGGACCGCCTCGCACAGGTCGAGGCCTTGTTCGATGCGCTGGAGCGCGCCACCGCCGGCTCCACCGCGCTCAACCCCGAGGTCGTACGGCGGCTGATGGCCGCGGCCAGCCACACCGACCCGCTCAGCCGCCTCACGCCATGGGAACGCGACGTGCTGCACCACATGGCGTGTCCCACACCACCGGCCACAGCCGCCGCGTCCTGGCGATCTGTGCTACCTCAACTCCTGACCGGCGACCGGCCGACAGGGGTCACTTCGTTGCCGGGAATTTGGCTGGTCCGGTGTCTCCCGCCACGGAAGGATCTCTGCCGTGATGCTTCACGAGAACGAGATCCCGGTCGACGAGGCAGTCGTCAGGTCACTTCTGCGGATTCAACGCCCTGACTGGGCCTCGCTGCCCCTGTCACCAGCAGGCGCCGGTACTGACAACATCATGTATCGGCTGGGAGTAGACCTCCTTGTCCGGCTTCCGCGAACAGCCGACAAGGCTCGCTCACTGAACAAGGAGCGGACCTGGCTTCCTCGGCTGGGACCACTTCTCACATGCCGAACCCCGGAACCGGTCTACGCCGGCACGCCGGCCCCCGAGTTCCCGCTGTCCTGGTCGATCTACCGCTAGATCGACGGAACCGAAGTCGATGCGAATGCCGTCCAGGACTGGGCCGCCTTCGGAACCGAGCTGGCAACGTTCGTCCACGAACTGCACGACATCGACCTCATGGGTGCCTCTCGCGCTGATGAACTGAGCTGGTACCGCGGAGGCAGCCTGAAGGATTGCGACGAGGACTTCAGCACCTATTTCGCGGACTGCCGGACCACCACGGCCGACGACCTCGATGTCGAAACCCTGGAACAACTCTGGCGTGCCGCCATCAGACTGCCCGAGCCCTCCAGCCCTCACGTGTGGCTCCACGGTGACCTCCGTCCCGCCAACCTCCTGGCCACGAAGGGCCAACTGCACGCCGTCATCGATTTCGGGGGTCTGTCCGTCGGCTTTCCCGCTGCCGAGCACGCTCCGATCTGGGACCTGCCGGCCCCAGCGCGACAGGCCTACTGGAATGCCATGAACCTTGACGACCTCACCTGGGCGCAGTCTCGGGCATGGGCCATCGCCGTGGGCATCGCCGGAATCTCCTACTACCGCAACAAATGGCCCGCCTTCGTGGCCGAATGCCGGACACGGCTCGAAACGATCCTCACCGACGCCGCGACACGCTGACCCCGAACTCCCGGGAGCCACAAAGGGCTCATTGACATTGCACGTGGTCGTGGTGGGCATACCGCTGCCGGTGCACCGTATTGGCAGCGCTCCGCAGAAGAGGAAGCCCTGGGTTAGGTATGGAGTGCCCGGCGATAGATCCCCGGGCCTTCCTGTCCCGTTCAAGAAGCCAGAGGCCGCCTAACGAGTTCCGTCGCGGCTGACGGCTTCGTGGTGCACCGGCAACCGCGCGCCGGGGCCGACCGCGATGAGGTAGCCGCTGTCGAGGACGATGAGCTGTTCGGTGGTGACCGAGAGGATTCGGTAGATCGGTCGTGGCAGGGTGACGGCCCGGATGGTGCGGCCCGTCGCGATGTCCCAGACCCGCACGACCCGGTCGGCGCAGCTGGTCGCCACGACCGGGACGCCGTCACACACGGCCGGCAGGACCGCCCGGACTTTGCCCGGATGTGCCAGTGCCGGCCCGGACGGCTCGCCGGTGGCGATGTCGGCGCAGGTGACGGTATCGCCCACGGCGCTGACCACCACCGCTCCAGCCACATGCAGGGCGGTGACGGCATCCGGTCCGGGCCACCTCATCGGGTTCACCGCGTGGTCGGCCAGACCGGTGCGCTCAGCGAACCGGCCGGGAGGCGGAAGTTCGGTCAGGTCCGCGCCGTCGAACCAGCGGATCCCGCCGTCGACGGCGCCGGTCAGCACGACGGTGCGGCCGTTCAGGTCGCCGAGCGCGACCGAGGTCGTCTCCAGCGACTCGGCTATGCGGGTCGAGACGCGCAGTGTCAGCGTGGCCCCGTCCCAGACGGCGAGGGTGCCACGGGCATCAACCATCGCGACGAGGCCGTCATGTGTGGCGGCATCCGACAGAACCGGCCCGGCCATGGACGGCCGAGACGCTGTCCGGATCTCGCCGGTGGCCGGGTCGACAACCGTCGGTACGAGGTCGGACATGGACAGAACCAGGTCTCGGCCACCGACGCTGACGGTCCGCAACCGCGGACGCCCACCTACCGACCGGTGCTTGTTGGTACGTTCGCCGACCGACCCGAGCTCCCGCCCGTCAGCCGAGTCGTACACCCGGTACGGGCCGTCCTCGTCGACAGCGACGACGACGGCCCGTCCGCCGACCGTGGCCGGGACCGCGTCGAGCAAGCGCGGCCGGTCCTCGGCGTCCTGCGTGGGCGGGTCGGTGAGCTCCAGCAGGTTGGTACGCCCTTCGGTGCTGCCGCCCTGTGCCGCGAAGACGAACCGGCCGCAGGCGGCGACTTTATCAACGTCGAATGTGAAGTCGGTCCGGATCGTTCCGCGAACGACGCCGTCACGCAGATCAACGATCCGCAGCGCCCGTGACTCGCCGAGCACGGCCCAGGCACCACCGGTCGCGAACGCCAGCGTCGCTCTCGGGCGCACGGTGGTGGAGAACTGTGCGACCGGCACCGCCGTCGCGGGATCCCAGACGGTCAGCAGGCCGCTCTCGGCGACGGTCACCGCACACCGCTGACCGTCGAGCACGGTCCAGCCGCCGCAACTTGTCTCCTCGGGCGCGGCCACCTCGCCGGTGCGCCGCAGCCCGTCGAGGTCGTGGAAGCACACCGTCCCAGTCCAGCGGTCCTCGCCGCCGAGGCTCAGGACGGCTGGCGTGCCGTCGGTGCTGATCGCGACGCGGGCGACATAGCCGCCGTGTGCGGCGGTCCTCGCCAGCAGCCGGCCGGTGGCCAGATCCCACTGCAGCAGGTAGCCGCCCTCGGTGCCGGTGACCGCGACACCGGCGCCGACCGCGAGCCTGCGCAGGCCGCCCGCCCGCCGGGGGACGTCGTCGGGGTCGGTGGCCAGCAGCAACTTGCCGGTGGTGAGATCCCACACGAGCAGCCGCCCGTCCTCGACCGCGACGACGGTGTCACCGGCGAATGCGGCATCCCAGTGGATCTTGTCCCGCCCCTCCAGCCCCAGCCGGTGCACCACACCATCAGTCAGTGAGGTACGGAACACCGTGCCCCCGGCAAGCGCCCACGCGAACGTGTCGTCCAGGTGCACCGCGGTGATCACAGAGCCGAGCTGGTGCGCCTGCCGTAATGCCCGGCTCAGCGGTTCGCCGGCGGTCCACTGTGGCAGCCACGCCGCCGGGCTCTCGGCCCGCAACTGTTCGGCGTGTTCGGGCTGTCCACGCCGCAACAGCGTCAGCATGCGCTCAAAGCGGTCCAACTTGTGTCCTCCCCGGGAATCATGAGCACGATACCCAGGAGGCGGATAACGGCCTCACCGTCAGGCCGGCCGGCTCACTCGCCCTATCCGGAACACCGCTCCAGGGTCATGAATAGGGGCCGCAGGGCTCAAGATTCGGCAGGGCGTGTTCGAACTTCACGATGCTGCGCTCGCGGGGTGGGCCTCATCGGTGGGGTGCATGACCAGGTGCTCTTCGGTCATGCCTGCGGCGATCCACTGCTCGACGGCGTCAGCAACCTGGACAGGCTGCTGCCCGGAGGTGTCCAGAACGGCGACGTGCCACTGGTCCTGCTCGACGAGACGCGCCACGCGGTCCCAGCGCGCGTCCGGTGCCGCGTCCTGGGTCAGCACGTCCAACCGCGGCAGCGGGTCGTCGGCGTGCTCACGCATCCATTGGGCGAAGCCGAGGTGCAGTTCAAGTAGCGCGGGGTCATCGCCGCGCTCGGTCAAGCGGGCGGTCTGGGTGTGTGGGTCGGCGTCGAGTAGGCAGACCGCGACACCGCCGGCCCGCGCGGCCGACGGCGCCGCGATCAGCTCGGCCGGCGCGACGGGGTCTCCGCTCAGCAGCAGGTGACGTCCCGTCGTCAGCAGCTCGACCGCGCGAGCCGCGGCGATCTCGGCGGTCTCCTGGCGCCAGCGCATGCTGACCGCGTCGGTGGCGGCGAGGTCGCAGAGCTCGACCGCCTCGAATGCCGCGCCGAGGCGCGGGGCGAGGTGCTTGCGCACGGTCGTCTTTCCCACGCCACTGGCTCCCGATATCAAGAACAACACGTTCGGAATCTTCCGACATGTCCGCGTGACGGCGCCAACCGTTAACGGCAAGGGCAGGCGTCCCTGACGACCTCGTACGCAGTGGGACGCCTGGGGGCGGGATGACCGGAGTGGTCGATGACCCCGGCCACCAGATGCCCGTCTCCGACACAGGACACCCGCTCAGCCACGGGTCTGTGGTAGGCAGTCCCGGTGGATCGACAGACGCTCAGCGCCTTGGCGCACTCGGACCATCCCATCGCCGCACCGGCCAGCGAGAGCACGGTGGACCGCCTGCTCGGCCGCGCGATCCGACGACCGGACGCCCACCTGTTGGACCTGGGCTGTGGTGAGGGGGCGTGGCTGGTGCGGGCACTGCGGACACATCCGGGGATCACGGCGGTGGGCGTCGACATCTCCGGGCAGGGGTTCGACCGGACCCTCGAGGAGGCCGCCCGCCTGGGCGCCACGGACCGGCTCGAACTGCGCCAGGAGGACGTGACCCGGTACCGGTCCCCCCGCAGGGCCGACGTCGTGCTCAGCGTCGGCGCCGCGTACGCCTTCGGTGAGCTGCTGCCCACCCTGGAGGCCGCCCGCGGGCACCTCGCCGAGGACGGCGTGGTCCTGCTCGGCGACTGTTTCTGGGAGCGGGAGCCCGAACCGGCGCTGCGCGCCGAACTGGAGGACGGCCCACAGAAGTACGCCGATCTGCCGACCACGGTGGCCCGCGTGGTCGCCGACGGGTGGACGCCGGTCTACGGGCATGTCAGCACCCTGGCGGAGTGGGACGACTACGAGTGGAACTGGACCGGCTCGCTGGCCCGGTGGGCGCTGGACCATCCTGATCACCCCGACCGTGACCAGGCTCTGGAAGTGTCCGCTGCCCACCGCCGCAGCTGGCTCGAGGGCTACCGCGGGGTGCTCGGATTCGTCTTCCTGCTGCTGCGGCCCAGCCCCTGATGACCGGGCGGATCGAGGACGTCACGCCGGAGACGGTGCGGCCCGTACGCCGGCCGTGGCTCGTGCAGAGCTGGCGGGACCTGACGTTCGTGCACTGGCCGGCCGATCCCGCCACGGTCGCCCCGCTGCTGCCGCCCCGGACCGCACCGGACACTTTGGACGGCGTCACGTACGTCGGGCTGGTCGCGTTCCGGATGGTCGGCCTCGGGCTCCTGCGCGGGCCCGGAATTCCTTATCTGGGCACGTTCTGCGAGACCAACGTGCGCCTCTACAGCGTCGACGACACCGGGCGGCGGGCCGTGGTGTTCCGCTCCCTCGACGCGGCGCGGCTGCTGCCGGTGCTGACCGCGATCGCGACCCTGCGGCTGCCGTACAAGTGGGCGTCGATGCGGCTGCGCCGCGAAGGCGACCTGCTGACGTACGCCACGAGGAGGCGATGGCCGGGCCGTGCGACCGGCGCGATGACGGTACGGGTGGGCGAGCCGATCGCCGAGCCGACGGCGCTGGAGCACTTCGTCACCGCCCGGTGGGGCCTGCACACCCGGGCCTTCGGCCGCACGATCCACCTGTCGAACGAGCATCCGCGGTGGCCGCTGCACCGGGCGACGCTCCTTTCGCTTTCCGACGAACTGCTGCCGGCAGCGGGGCTGGCGAAGCCGACGGAGGCGCCGGTGAGCGTGCTGTACTCCCCCGGCGTGCCGGTGCGGTTCGGCGGGCCGTCGGTGGTGTGAGCCGTACGCGGGGTATCGGCCCCGGCAACCGACCGGCTAGCGTCGGCGGGTGGACCTCCGGCAGGCCTGGATCTCGCTACGGGACGCGGAACGCGACGGCGACGGGGCCGCCATCGCGCGGGCGGCGGAGGCGCTGGCCGAACTGCCCGATGACGTCGCCGAGCGCCGGATGCTCGCCGAGATCCTGGGGTATGCGGCCGGGGCGCTGATCAAGCTCGGCCCCGGGCGTCTCGACGCCGCAGTGACGCTCGCCGACCGCGCGGTGCGGCTCGATCCGGATGCCGAGCTGGCGATGAGCCTGCCGCTCGCGCTCGCCCTCCGCTCGGCGGCGACGACCAGACTGGCCGACCTCGACCGGTCGATCGCCGTCGCCGGTCGACTGTCCGCCGACGAGGCGATGTTCGCGGTCGCGACGACGGCGATGCGGGCCGCACGCGGCGGGTCGCTCGACGAACTCGACGCCGCGATCGACCTCGGCCGCCGGGCGGTCGCAGGCCTGCGACGCGGCACCCCGGCCCGTCAGGTCCGCGCGGTGAGTCTCGGCGACGCCCTGTTCGCGCGCTACCTGCGTACCGGGAACACCGCGGCGTTCGTGGAGGCGGTCCGCGTCGTACGGGAGGCGACGTCAGCCCGGGACCGCGACATCCGTGCCTATGCGATGCTGCGCCTCGGCGAGTTCTATCTGGCCGGCCCCACCAGCCTGCCCCGGTTCATGCTGCTGTTCCAGGCCAGGCAGGCGGAGCGGCTGAGCCGGCCGGTACGCATGCTCCGCGCCCGGGCGTTGCACCTGATCGGCCAGGTGCAGCGACTGCGCGGCGATCACCGCCGGGCCGTCTCCGCGTTCGCCGAGGCGGCGGGGCTTGCGGATGCCGAGCCCGTACAGCGGGCCGTCAACGCGCGGCTGTGGGGTGACACCGCCGCCGAGGCCGGCGACCACCACGAGGCCCTCGCCGGCTACCGGGCGGCGCTCGACCTGCTGCCCTGGATCACCTCCTGGCGTGCGGACCGCGCGGACCGGGAGCACACGCTGACGGCGTTCGTGGGTCTGGCCCGCGACGCCGCGGCGGTGGCCCTCCAGGTCGGGGATCCGCAGGCCGCCCTGGTGCTGCTGGAGCAGGGCCGGGGTCTCCTCCTCGATCAGCTCATGTCGCCGCGCGCCCGCCTCGACGAACTCGAACGCGTCGCGCCTCGCCTCGCCGAACGTCTGGACGACACGATCGCGGCCATGAACGAGCCGGCGACGGTCGGCGAGGACCTGACCGGACGGGCCCGGCTGGTCCGGGAACTGGACGAAGTTTCGGCGGCCATCCGTAGTCTCGACGGTTTCGCGCGCTGGGGTCTGCCGCCGCTGTTCGCCGACCTCGAGAGTGCCGCGCGGGACGGACCGGTGGTCGTGGTCAACGTCGCGGCCAGCCGGTGCGACGCGCTGATCCTGACCGCCTCGGGCATGACGACGCTGCATCTGACGGAGCTGACCCTTGCCGACGCCACGGCCCAGGCCGAACGGCTACCGGACGCCGACGACGACGTACTCCGGGAGATCCTGGCCTGGTTGTGGCGCACCACCGTCGGCCCGGTCCTCGGGCACCGCGCCCTGCGGCCGCTGCTCGACGCGCCGGCGCCGCCGCGCCTGTGGTGGGTGCCGACCGGCCCGCTGGCCCTGCTGCCGCTGCACGCCGCCGGCGACGCGCTCGACCTGGTGGTTCCGTCGATCGCCCCGACCGTGACCGCACTGCTGCACAGCAGGGCAAAGCCGGCACCGGTCGCCGAAGCGCGGATGGCCGTGGTGGTCGTCGACCAGGTTCCGGGCCTGCCCACCCTGACCGGCGCCCGCCGCGACGCGCGGATGCTCGCCGACCGGGCCACCCGCCTCGACGGGCTGGCGACATCCGGGCCGCAGGACTACGGCGTCGTCCACTACGCCTGTCACGCCACCACCGATCTCGGCAGCCCGTCGGAGAGCCACCTGGTCCTCGGCCCGGAGGTGCGGCTGTCGGTCACCGACCTCACCCGCTGGCACCTACGGCACGCCGAACTCGCGTTCCTGGCCGCGTGCGGCACGATCCGCACCAGCGGCGCCCTCGCCGACGAGGCCGTACACATCGCCGGCGGCTTCCTGACCGCCGGTTACGCCCAGGTGATCGCCACGCTCTGGAGCGTCAACGACCAGCTTGCCCACCGCGTCGCCACGCACTTCTACGCCGGCGACCCGCTCGACGCCGCCCGCGCCCTGCACCACGCGGTGGCCGCCATCCGGCGGCATCCGACGTACGCGAACACCCGACGGCGTGGGCGGCCTATGTCCATCTGGGCCGCTGACGCCGCCGTAAGCGGGTGGCGTGGGTTGGATCGGCCCACGGTGGGCGCGCAGTGGCAGCCCGGGGCGGGTGCGATATCGGCGGCATCCGTGCGCGCCGTCGTTCGCCCCATCCCGGCGGACGGGTACGCCGGCTGGTCGTGGCCATGACCAGCCGGCCGCATACGGCAGTCGTGCCGCCGGCGATCCAGGCCGCCCGGTCAGTCACGGCTCGGCATCCGCTTCGCAAGCCGGTACGCGCACTTCTACCGATCCGCGTGCGTCCGTGAGAGGCTCCGGAGATGGGCAAGAGGGGCACGATTCTCCTGCTGGCAGCTGCTGTCGTGGTCGGTCTTGCCAGTCTCACGCTGGCCATGTCGCAGCCTTCTCGGGTCGGCCCCTGGCTAGCTGCTCTCGGCATGAGCTGTTTGGCCGTAGCCCAGGCCATTCGGCTGCGTGAGCTGAACAAGCACGAGGGTTGAGTTTCTGCTCTGAGGAGCACAGACGCGCCTACTGTCGGTGATCGGCCAGACACCGAAACCGCCACATCGACACTTGTCGTTCTAGGCTTTCTTCACCACCCGCCTGAACTGGTGTTGTGGGCATCTTTCCTTGATCTTCGACCTCTCGGAGTACTGCTATGCGCGTAAGAACCCTGGCCGCAGCACTGACGCTGGCGATCGGCGGCACGTTACTCATCGCAGCACCCGCCTCGGCCCATCCCGTGCTCACCGTGACCGCCAGCCCCACCACCGTGGTCTCCGGCGCGGACACCACGATCACGATCTCCGGCACGTCCAACGGCAATTACACCGGCGCCCGCATCGACCTGTTCTCCACGGGTGGCCCCGGCGCCCTCACATCCTTTACCACCCTCGAATCCTGCGGCGGCGGTCCCACCTGCACCGAGGTCGGCGCACTGTACCGCCTAGCGCTGCCCAACCTCACCTACGGCCAGGTCTTCTCCTACACCGTCACCCTGACCGTGGACGCCGTCACCGCCTCCACGACTTTCACGCCGAAGGCCCAGTTCTACAAGTCCAACAACAGCACCGAAGGTCCCCGCACCGGCCCGGTCATCACCGTCAACTCTCCGACCACACTCACCGCAGCGCCGGCAGCCACCGACGTGCGCCCGGGCGACACCTTCACGGTCACGCTGACGGCGACCAACGTCGACAATGTCGCCCGCACCTACCGGATAACCTCGGCCGATCTGCCGACCTACACCACCCTCGGCACCTGCACGGGCACACCCGCGGCCACCAGCACCTGCGCCGCCTACGGCACCACCGGATACGAGGCAACCGTCGCCGCATCGACGGCCGGCAGCGGCCAGAACGTGGCGTTCACCCTCAACGCGACCGCCGCGCACGCCTCGGACACGATCACGGCGGAGGTCCTGGTCGGCGGCGTCGTGAAGGCCACCACCACCTTCACGATCACCGTGACCAACCTCTACCCGGACATCCGGGCGACCAAGGGCACCCCGACCTACAACGCACTCAACCAGACGATCACCTTCCGCTGGAACCTGACCAACATCGGCACCGCCACCGCCACCGGGCGCACCGTCACCAGGACGGTCACCCCGGCAGGCCTGATCACCAACACCGGAGTGGGCTGCACCGGCAACGCCGACAACGAAACCTGCCCCGGCCCCAACCTCGCCGCCGGAGCATCAGTCAACCCCACCTACGGACGTACCGTCTCCATCCTCGCCCTGGGCACCTACACCGTCGAATTCCGCTTCACCACCCTCAACGACCCCAACCCGGCCAACGACACCATCACCTTCACCTGCACCGTCCTCACCGGACTACTCGTCACCTGCACCTGACCCACTAAACGGCAGGCCGTAACGGCAGAACAACCCGTACCGCCCCAGCCGTGACGCGTCACCCTCGCGGACATGCGCCACACAGGATCCCCGGCGACATGTCCGCGAGGAACAACATTCCCGCAACCCCCGTATCCGGCGCCCAGACAGGCCCGGGCTGTGAGTCGCCGGTGCCTGGCGGACGCCTGCAGCCACCGTCCCGGGCAACACCGGCCGGCTCGGTATTCCGAGCCAGTTGGCGGCATTGGCCCTGGCTCAGATCGTCTGTCTCAGCGCGCGACGAGGTGATACGTCGCCGTCACTCTGAACCCATGCCCATCGGTGCCGTCCAAGCGGACCGTGTGCGCGCCGGACGAAAGCTGGTCGACCATGGCCCAGATACCCCAGACCCGCATGGGAACGACCCGTCGGACGCGGGTGACCGGGTTGAATAGAGCACCCCGGACGTCGAACATCGTTGCCGCTTCGATGGTGACGACCGGGTGCTGCTCGCCGTCGACGTGAACGGTGCCGCGTGCGCGAGGCAGCGGCGGGATGTATGCGCCGTTGGGACACCACATGTTGAACGCTGGCATGAACAGCGGACGGTCGGAAGGAACGGTGCACCGCCGTTCGACAGTGCCACCGAAGCAGCCTGCGAGAAACCACACGTCCTTGGGCTGACGCATGTGCGCGTAACGGCCGTTCCGGTCCAGCAGCGGGTTCCGCCACGGCCCGGTGGCAGCGGCCCACTGCACCCAGCGGGCAGCGAGGCCTTCAGGGCTGTTCGCGCTGTATGGCAAGATCGACACGGAGGGATGGTAGCCGTTATAACAGGACCAAGCACCGCGCCGCTGTCGCTCCCGTGGCTGCCTCCGTTCGGCATGACAGGGCGGGCCGACGACGTTCGTCCGGGTCGCGTAGAGACCGACGTTCCGGTGGCCCGGGCTTAGGCTCCGGCCGGCGATGGTTGCGAATAGAAGCTCAGGCAAAAACCATCGCCGAGACCGCACTACCGAAGCACTCGAAGACCGTCGACCTGGTTCACCAGATCGCTCTCACGGTGATCGCCCAGCGGATCAGCCGCGCCTAGCGGCGAGTTCGGGGCAGCAGCGCGGGTTCGACGAGCCGGACCTCGCCGAGTTCGTCGACCGGATCGACCCGTCCTCGACTACAAGACGCTCAAATGGGAGCCCGCGCGCAAGCGCCCCGCACGATCGGGAGGCATGTACGACGGGTCAGTTGCGTTGGACGGTGACCGTGTAATCGGTTGTCGTGGCGGTCGCCGGCCTGTCCTCGTCGTCAACGAGGCTGGTGACATGTAGGTCGGCCTCGTCGCACATCACCCGGAACTGGTCCGGGGAGTACCAGTGCAGGATCCACTCACGCTGGACAGCCTCGATTTCAGCCGGAGTGATTCGTTCGTAGCGGGTCGTGGTGGTCCGCGTCTGTGAGACCGTGTCATGAACTTCCGAGACGGGGGTGTAGCGCAGGAGTGCCCCATCTTCCCCGATCGCCTCACGGGCCACCCCGAGTTCGTCGGCCGGCGTGGGACCGGGAACCCACAAAGGTATGAGCGCCGTACCGTCCTCGGTCAGATGCTCGCGAATCGCGCGGAGCGCCCGCACGGCCGTCTGGTCGTCGGGCAGGAGGTTGAAGGTGGGACCGGCAAGGTAGATCGAGCGGTACCGTCGCTCCAGCGACAGTTCCTGCATCAGCGCATGATGCAAGGTGACATCGAGGTCGAGCGTGGCGGCCCTGTGCCGGCATCGCTCGAGCATGTCAGCAGAGGAATCGACACCCTCCACATCGAGTCCCCGACGACGCAGCGCCAGCAGGGGATTCCCGTCCCCACATCCGATCTCCAGGCCGGGCTGCCCTGCCGTCTCGACGAACTCCGCGTACGGCTGCGGATCGAAGTCCGCCGACTTGAGCCTGGCGTACGCCTCGACGACGATTCCGGTGTAGAACATCGCCGCGTCATCGCGAGGCTACCGACGGACGGCGAGGGTGCGAGCCGGGTCCCGGGCCGCGCCCTCCCGACGCGGACGGGGCGCGGCGCCCGGCGGCGCGGTCGTCATCATCTGGGCGCCGGGTCGCTCAGGTCCAACTTGAAGGCGGGGCCGGGCCGTGACGGCTGCCAGCCGGCCGTCAGGGCTTGACGGACGCCTGCGGCCACTGTCCCGGGCAACACCGGTTGGCTCGGCAGTCCGAACCAGTTGCCGGGATGGGCACAGGGCAGCGCCGCGACCAACAGGGCGCCCGGCTGTTCCGCCTGCTCGACGACGAAGGTCAGTGGCGACCAGCCACTTCCCTGGGAATAGGTCGGCCTGCGCCGAACCGACCAACGGAAGGCGACGCCGTCGACGGTGATCCGTCGAGAACCCTTGATTGCCAGTGTCATCCGTAACCTCGCCTCTCCAGCACTGTCCGAGCGAGCACCGTAGGCAGGGATCCGTTTTCGCTGCTATCGAATTAGCGCGTCCGTTCGCACCGGTCCGTGCGGCTCGTACCCAAGGGCGCCAGTTGACGAAGGCCGGCGGTACGTCGACCGAGCGGTAGGCGGTCTGACGGAGGCGATCCGCATCCCTGGTGTTGCTCGAGGTGTACGTCGTGGCCGGCGTCCGAACGACGACGTGCGTGACGTCGGGTGCGCGCCGCGCACATCCGGGCCAGTCCTGCCTGCTGGATGCCAAGGATCTCTCACGTCCCCCACTCGGCAGGGTCTGGCGGCCACGTACGGCACGTTGGGTAGCGCATATCCCCAAACCGCTGTTGACGTCGCCATCGACAGAACTCACACCTCCGTGTGATTTCCAGTCGAACGACTGTCACCGATCATCGGCCACTCACCTATACGACGTCGGCCGCTCAGGGATGAGCAAATAGAATCGTTCAGCGGCATCGCCTTCGCGGAGTTCGAGACGTCCTTCAGACGAGCGAAAGTGCCTTCTGGTCTGGCTCATGAGGCGTCGTCGGCTTCATGTCACCAAAGCCCGAAGGCACTTTCGGCGTTCACCACATGTTGCGATGTTCACAGTTCGCACTCAGCGATAGTCGAACCAACCCTGGTCGGGGCGGTTCAGCCGAGCCGGAGCTGCCACCCCTCGATGTACGTGGGCGCGGTCACCGTCGACGGATAGTAGCCCCACTCCTCGCACAGCGAACCTCTGGCGCGCCATTTCTCGACGTAGTAGGAGACCTGGTAGGCGTGCACTCCGTAGTCCGCGTAGACCGTCTGGTTCGGCTGCACCTCGAAGCTGGTGGACACCCCGATCGCCGTGCTACGTATCTGCACGATCTGGGTGCTGACATTGATCGTGAGCTGTTCGGTGAGCTGGGCAGCCACGCCGACTGACGTGGTGACCTGGTGCGTCCGCGTTTGGGTGGCGGTCACGGTCGCCGAGACGGGATAACTCAGGCCGTTGCTCACGGCGCGACCGTCGCTGGCAAGAAAGACCGGTGTCGAGGAGACGATCCGGTAGCGGTGGGCTTCTCACTGGGAGCCGTAGCGGTTCCAGTACTGGAGGTCGGTCGGGCAGGCCACGATCGCCCCCGCGTGGGCGGCGGTGGGTGCGACCACTACCAGCGATGCGATGGCCATGCCAACCAGGGCGAAATAGGCGCCGAGTCGGGTAGGCCACGAGGTTCTCGCCCCGCCCCGTCCGCGATCCTTCGGACGTCTCCTGAAGATCATTTAGATACTCCTCCACGATAGACAGAATTGCTGTCCCTTCGTGCCGGCCGGCATGGCCGCTATGATGACAGCACTCGATCCCCCAAGACATCGGCAAACCTACCTATACCGATCTACCTAACCGCTTCGCGGAGGCAGGAACATGTCGTCGGTTGCGGTGCCTCGGCCGAGCGCGGTGATCGGTCGTACGGAATGCGGTCGTGATCTCGAATGTCTGGTGGACAACCTGCAGGCCGGCACGGGCGGCGCCGCCGCCATCTTCGGAGAGCCGGGGATCGGCAAGACCACCCTGCTGACCGCGTCGCTCGCGTACGCGAAGGCTCGTGACCTCTGCGTGGTGTCGGCTCCCAACGGCGCGCTCGACGATCGGCGCCCCTACGCGCCCGCACCGTTCGAGTGGTGGCAGCGCCTGCCGGACGGGCTGACGGAGTTGTCAGCCCGCACCGACGTACTCCTCGTCCTTGACGACCTGCACCGGCTGCCCCATTTCCTTGCACCCGTTCTCGACCGCCTACTCGAGCTCACGGTCTGCGCGCCGGTCCTGCTGATCGCCGCCTACCGTCCCCGGCAGCTTCCGTTGGAGGTGGCCGCCGTGGTCTTCCAGGCGACGTCCTCGCGAGCACTGCGGACATACCCGATCGGCGCGCTCTCGCTCGCCGACACCCGACAGATACTCGGCGACTGCCCCGATCTGGCCACCATCCACAGTGACGGGCACGGCAATCCGGCTTACATGCGAATGCTGGCCGCCGGATCGCCGGACACCTCCGACGCCGCCGGCGTGTTCTCCGACGAGCTCGCGCAACTCTCGCCGACCGACCTGCGAGCGGCGCAGCTGGCGTCGGCGCTGCGCGACCCGTTCTCGCCGGACCTGCTGGTCGCGGTCGCCACGGCCGCTTCCGACGAGACGCTCACGGCCCTCGACACACTGGTCGCACGGGATCTGATCCGACCGACCGAGCCGGCACCCCGGCTCGCCTTTCGACATCCGGTGCTCGCCGACGTGGTCTACGCCCGTACACCGGTCAGTCAACGCCGCGCGATGCATGCGCGGATCGGGGCGGAACTGGGTCGGCGGGGTGGGTCGATGGCGGCACGCGCGTACCACGTCGCACGGGCAGCCGACCCGACCGAGCCCGCGCACGTCGACACGTTGCTGGTGGCGGCCCGTGAGGCGACAGACGCTCACCCCGACGCGGCGATCGGCTGGTTGACGGTCGCGCTGACCCTGATTCCGGAGTCCGACGGCCGCTGGTACGAGGCGCAGCTCCTGCTGGCCCGGGCCCGGCTGCTGACGGGGCAGCCAAAGGCCGGCCGGGAGGCGCTGCACACGCTGCTTGCCCGGGAGCCGGCTCCGGACCGTCAGGTCACGGCGACCGCGCTGGTCCTGTCCAGCGAGGTGGAACGGCAGCTGGGGAACTTCCGGGAGGCGGACGCGATCGCCCGTACCGCGGCGCTCACGGCGCTCCCCAACGGAGACCGGATCATGAGCCGGCTGCGGCGTGAACTGGCCGAGAACGCGCTGGAGGCGCTGCACTACGACCGTGCAGCACGGCAGGCGACCGCCGCCACCCGGCACGCGCGCCGCAGCGCCGATCCGGCAGGCGAGATAATCGCGTTCAGTCTGACGGCGTTGGCGCGGTACTCCGACGACAAGCCGGGCAACGCCGAGACCGCTATCGGGCGGGCAGCACGGCAGGCCGACGCGACATCCGACATGGTGCTGCTGCGCGACCTTTCCTGTCTGTACGAACTGGCACGGGTCGAGGCGATCATGGAGCGCATCGGTGACGCCGAGCGCCACCTTGAGCGTGGGGTGACGCTGTGCCGTAGCAGCGGGCAGTCGCACATCCTTCCCGCGATGCTGAAGACCTTCGGAGACATCCAGCTTCGGCTCGGGCGGCTCGCGCGCGGCTTGGAGACCCTGGACGAGGCCGCGCACCTGGCCCGGACCAGCGACGACCGGCCGAGTCGGGCGCTGGTCGCCGGGCTGCGTGCAAACGCCCTGGTGTGGCTACGGGCCGGTGCCGACACTGCCGAGGCGGTGGCCGCGGCGGACGAGGCCGTGCGGGTCTGCGATGGGCACGAGACCGCGTTCGCCGTGGTGGTCCGCGCTATGGCCGCCGAGGCGTTGGTGCACGTGGGCGAGCCCGAGCGTGGCATCCACCTGACGCTGCGCGCAGCCGGTGGACGGGACCTGCCGCGCCTGCCGACATGGCGCCGGCCCCGACAGTGGGACCTGCTCGCTTACGCGGAGCACGGGACCGGCGGCGAGCCGGGCGCTGCCGACGGTTATGTACGGCGCGCCAGAAGTTACGCCCGGCGACGGCCGTCCCCGCTGTGTCTGGGATACGCCGGTCGGGCCGAGGCACGTGCCCACGGCGTACAGGGGAATCCCCGCGGGGCGGCGGAGACCGGTACGGCGGCCCTCGCCCAGTTCGAGGCCCGCGATGCCAAGCTCGATACGGCCCTCACCGGCCTGGTCATCGCCAACGCCTGTCTCGACAATCGGGTGGCTGACGGCGTTTCGGGCCACCTTGACCGTGCCGCTGGGCTGGCCGACGTGTGTGGGTCGCCACGGCTGGCGGAATATGTCGCGGTGGCCCGGCGAGCCCTCAACGCCACCCTGCCCCTGGCGACGGCCGCGCTGGACCAGCTCACCGCGCGCGAGTCCGAAATTGCGGCGATGGTCAGCACCGGAATGACCAACAGCCAGATTGCCGCCGACCTGGGGCTGAGCGTCCGTACGGTGGACGGCCACCTGTGGCGCGTCTACCACAAGCTCGGGGTGACGAACCGCGCCAGCCTCACCCGGCTCCTGGCCCACCGATCCTGACCGGCGGCCTCGCCGGATCCTGAACAGGTCCTTCAGCAGGGTGAGTGAGATCAACTACCCACCGACGAGGAAGCCCGGTTCCGAGTACCCGTGTACGGCGGCGCGACCGGCCCTATCGAAGACGCCGAAGCCGCTGCGGCTGCCGCAGCCTGGTGGTCGGCCGCATCCGGATTGCCGCCAACCGTGCGCGGCGCCAGCCGATCTCTCGATCAGGTACGAGCGGATGTCTGATCTTGATCCAGGTGTCGGTGTGCGATGACCGAAGTGTCGCGCACTCGCGCGGAGCCGAGGCACACGCGGGCCGCTGCCGCTGTGGGCGTGGTGCGGTAGCCGTCGAAGCTAGTACTAGCGGAAATAGGTTTGCTGTGGAAACCTATTGGCATGACCACTGATTCGTTACCCGCCGGCGGTGATCCCCGCCGGCTGTTGTCGGACGTGCGCACCCTCGCCCACCGGGTGCGGCTTGACCAGCGGGTGACCTGGGTCGCGCTGCTGGTGCTGGCCGCGGTGACGTTCGCGGCGATCCCGATCGACTGGTACTCCCTCTACGCCGACTGCGGGTCCGCTGGCGCGTGGATCAGCAACGTGGACGGCAGCTCCATGTGCCACATCCGGCGGGAGGGCGCGATGTTCTATTGGCCGCCGGCACTGCTGCTGGCGTACGCGGCGATCGCCGTGTACGCGGTGCGGGTGACCCGGGCACGGGGGCTGGGCGCCCGGGTGTTGCCGTACGCGCTCACCGGCGTCGCCCTGACTGTCCTGTTCACCGCCGCGTGGCTGCTGGTGCGCCTGTACCTGGCCGACCACCCGGCTCCGACCGACCCGCTCCCGGACTGGGTGATGCTGCTGGACCGTCTGGTCGCACCGGCCGGCACGATCGGGGTCGCGCTGCTGGTGCTGGCCCGGCTGGAGCGCAACGTCGCACTGCTGGTGTTCACCCTCGGATACCTGGTGCTGGTGTTGGTTCCGATCACCTTCTTCTGGCACCCCAATTGGGGATACGCGGGAATCCTGGGAGAGTTCCTGCCGCAGCAAATCGTCAACGGCGTCGTGCTGCTGCTGGGCGCGGTCGGCTTCGCGGTGGCCCGCCGGCGGCACCGGTGACCGCGGCGGCCGGGACCCCGGACCCGCACGAGCCATTCGCCCACCCGGTCACCGGGCTGGACGAGGTAGTGCACCAGCGGGTGCGGCTCGGGATTCTCACCATCGCGCACGAGGCGCGCCGGGTCGAGTTCGGCTACCTGCGCACCCAACTGGAGCTGACCGCCGGGAACCTCTCCAAGCATCTGAGCGTGCTCGAAGCGGCCGGCCTGATCGAGGTCGAGAAGGGCTACGCCGGCCGGCGCGGCCGTACCTGGATCAGGCTCACCGCCGCCGGCAACACCGCGCTTGCCGACGAGATCGGGCGGCTGAAGCAGCTCATCGCGCGGGTCGAGACCGCCGACACCCAGGAGGACCGATGACCATCACACTGACCCGCCGACACCTGCTCGCAGCCACGCTCGCAACCGGGGTCGCCGTGCCGCTCGGCGACGCCAGCCGCGGCTGGGCGGCGGCGGCCGCGGGTGGCCCGGTACGGCTCGTCCTCGTCACCCGTGTCGGGCCGTGCAGGCCCGGCACACCTCGGTCGTTCCCAACCGCGCCAGCGCCCACAGGTCATGCGACGGCAACACCTGATCCGCACCGCCTGGCAGGCACTGCGGCACTGCCCCTCCGGCCCTGACCGCGTGCGCCACCATCCGATGTCCGTCCGGCACGATGATCGCGACGTTGCTGTAGTCATCCGCTGCCGGCCCGCCGTCCACCGTGGTGGAGCGAATGGGATTGACTACCTCGTACCAGATCTTGAGGTCAGGCTGGTCAATCGCCCGCGCGGCCATTCCAGGGTCGACCTTGGAGGCGTTCAGCAGTAGCAGAGGGCCACGGGCGCGTTCGACATCAACCCCGGGCCGGTATAGCTCAACCACCAACCAGGCGACCCCGGGCGCCGCCTCCCGCGCGGCGTCGGCCTCCGCTCCGTGTGGGCAACGCAGCACCGGCACCTGCCCTGACTCCGGCGCTACACGATCGACCAGTACGTACCGCCGATCACGCTCCCGCAACGCCTCCGCGACGGCGTCAACCCCGTACCCGTAGAGCACCACACCCCGTTGCTCCTCACCCACCCCACCATTCTCGACCCCAGCGTGCCGAAGCGGCGGCACACGCGATACCAACCCCTACTCGGCGGCATGGTCGGATGACGGATCCGGTTGCCATGACAGCCAGATCCACCATTCGATACGGCGGGCCAGCGGAGCGGATCGGAAGCACATCGGCAGCGGGTCGGGCCTTTCTCGGGAAGCACCCGTCGCGGTGCAGTGGACGCACTGATCGCCTGCTGCGCGAGGAGGGGCCATGTCCGACGGGAAGTGGAGTCAGCTCAGCAATTCCTTCGAGTTCGTGCACAAGAACCTCGACGGCTTCAAGATCAAAGAAAAGGTCGATTCGATGGGGATCGACGGCTACATCAACTACTGCGCGCTGCTGGCGGCCGGAAGCGGTGCCGTGGCCGGGGTCGGCGGACCGATCACGTTCGTGGTCGGTGTTCCCGCCGACGTCGCCAACACCGTCGCGCAGCAGTTCCGGGTCACGCTGGCGGTGATCTACCACCGGACCGGCCGGTACGCCGTGTCCTTCCCGGAGTTCATGAAGATCGTCGGCCTGTCCCTCGGGGTCGAGGTCGGCGTCATGGGCCTGCAGCAGGTGGTGCGGGTCGTCGCCCAGGTGATCCTGAAGAAGCTCACCGCACGCGTCGCGGGCAAGGTGATCCCGTTCGTGGGTGCGGCGGTGGGGGGTGGCCTCAACTACGCCTTCATCAAGGCGATCGGGGGGACGCTGCTCGCGTTCGAGGACAGCATCTTCAACGGCCGTCGGGAGCTGCCGCCCGGGTGACGGCCGGTACCGGCCACCCGACTACGCGGGCAGGACCGGCTCAGGGTGCGCGGCGGTAGGCGTCGAGGTCGGCGAAGTCGCCCGCGGCCAGCCAGTCCTGCCCGTGGTCGTCGACGGCGCAGCCGGCGAGCCGCAGCCGGTGGGCGAGCTTACGCCGGAAGTCGGCGCTGTCCCGCAGCTGGAGGAAGTTGCGCCCGTCCAGGTCGGCCACGGGACGGTGGGAGCCCGCCTTGACGATGACGGTCCGGTCGGGATAGGCGGCCAGCGCCATGCCGAGTTCCAGCAGTACGTTGGGGCGGGCCTGCATGCCGGTCGCCCACTCGTGGGGTTCGTCGGTGTCCAGGCGCAGGCTGGGGTGCAGTCCGACCACGTCGTCGGGGGTCAGCACCACCACGGCCGCCCGCGCGCGGGTCACCGCGTGGGCCACGACGTCGCCGAGGAACGGGGTGGCCATGCCGGTGCCCGAGACGAGGGTCTCCCACTCCAGCGGTTTGAGGTCCAGGGCGCGCAGCAGGGTGAAGATGCCGTCGCGGACCGCGGCGTCGCGGCCGTGGACGACGAACACGCTGCGGGCGACGTCGTCGGCCGGCGCGCCGGTGGCCGGTGGCCGGTCGACGCCCGGCGACGGCGGGTCCGCTGGCGGGTCGACGGGTCGGTCCCCGGTCAGGTGGCGGGCCCGGGCCGCCGTCGTCTCCAGGTGTTCACGTTCGTCGTCGAGGTGGGTGAGCAGCCAGTCGATCATGTCCTGGTCGTCGGCGAAAAGTCCCTGGACGGCGGGCGGGGTCCTCCCCCACGCGGCCGCCATGTTGTGCTTCGCCACGCCGACGGTGTGGCGCATGGCCCGCAGGTCTTCGACCGACAGGTTCGCGTCCCGCTGTACGGCGGTCAGTGCCCCGATCACGGCCGCGGAGGTGTCGCCGGCGCGGACGTCGGCGGCCAGCGCGTCCACGCGGTCGCGCAGGTCGTCCGACGGGTTGTCCCGGCGCAGCACCCGCAGCTGGAAGCGGGCCTTCGCCGTGTGGAGCAGGTAGCGGGCCAGTGGCGGGATGGCCGCGCTGCCGTCGGACCACACCCACGCGCTCACCGTGGCGTCGTCGTGCGTCGGGGCGGCCAGCAGCAGTCGCCGTTCCCACCGGGCGTCGTCGGAGTACGGCAGCTCCCAGAGCAGCGCGGAGTCCCCGAGCTGGGCGGGTTCGGCCCACCGGGGCGCCGGGCCGGGCAACTGCCCCGCCAGGGCGCGGCCCACCGCTGCCCGCCCGGCGGACGGGATCCCGGCCGGACCGGCGTCGGACAGGCCGGTCACCCCGGCGAGATAGATGCGGACCACACCCAGCAGCGGGGCGGTCCGACCGACGGCCAGGGCGGTCCACTGCCGGTCCAGGTCGTGCCACCGCGGCCAGTGGGCGGGCGCGGCGTCGGTCGGCGGCGGTCCGGGGGCCAGCGCCAACGACAGGTTGAGCAGGTCGTGGTGGCGGCGCAGTACGGCCTGGTAGTCCGCGTCGGCGCGCTCCTGGCCGGCGAGGATCCACTCGGGTCCGGTGCCGGCCGGGGCAGGCAGGTCGGCGGCGGTTTCGGGTAGGCGTGCCGGCGCGTCGAGGCCGGGGATCTCGTCGTCCAACCGGAACAGGTGGCGGCAGGCGTCCCACAGGTCACGCAGCGCGCCGTACGCCGCGGTGGCGTGGGGGCCGGCGGCGGGTGCGAAGACGTGGACGACCATCTGCTGGTCGACCAGGCGGGGTTCGGCCACCGCCGGCTCCGCGTGCGGCCCGGTCACCGCCTCGACGGCTTCGCCGGTGCCGGTCCGGCCGGCGGGTAGGCGGCGGTCATGGCGTCGACGGTGCGGCCCACCCGTTCCCGCACGGTCTGCGGCACGGAGCGGTCCGGTGGGGCGGAGACGCGCTGGATGCGGTCCGGGCCGGCCAACTCCAGCGCGGCGACCGCGTGCGCGAGTGCGGCGAGGTCCCGGGCGGCGATGGCGGCTTCCGCATCGGTCAGCAGTTCCTCGACCGTCGACCAGCGCTGGCCGGGAAGGTGCCACTCGATCAGGTCGGCCAGGATGTCCCGCGCGTCCCGGACCGCGTCGGGTTCGGATGCTTCCGGACCGGCGGCCGGTTGTGGCGGGAGTTGGTTCTGCACCCGGCCGTCCTTTCAGCCCGATCCTTCGAGGTCAGTCCGACTTTTCGAGGTCAGGCCGATCCTTCGAGGTCAGGCCAATCCTTTGAGGAACGATGCGACGTCCAGCATAGCGGTCCGTTGGAGGTCCTCCGGTCGGACGACGACGCGCAGTTCCCGGCTCACCGGCCGGTTTCGTGACCGTCGTACGAACGACTCGACGATCGTGGCGATCAGTGTCGCGGGCTCGATCCGGTCGACCCGGGCCAGCCCCGCGCCCATCACGGGCACCGCCACCGGCTCCCGGCGCCCGTGCAGGTCGACCGCCTCCCAGAGGTTGTCCAGGCTGTGCCGTAGGCGGTCGAGGGAGGACCGTGCCACGAGGTCGTTGCCCATGACGCTGTACGCCACGGCGAAGACCTGGCGGCTCGATCCCCGCAGCACCGCCACCGTGCCGACCGGGTAGCGGGCGAGTTTCCCGCGCCGCTTGTCGGCGCGCGACTCCACGGTGACCGGGTCGACGGTGCGCAGGGCGTTACGCAGGTCCCGGTCCAGGCGGGTGCGGTCGCCCCCGTAGAGGCGGTCGAGCACCTGTCCCTGGAGACTGGTGCGGCTGATCACGACGTCCTGCGTGATGTCGGTGTCGAAGGTATCGCTGAAGCCGACGGCCAGGTGGGCACCCTCCTGGGCGAACAGGTCGCCGCCGGCGACCACCACGGCGGTGCCGAGTGCGGCCAGGTCCCGCCGCAGGGTGCCCGCCCGCGTACGCGACCGGCCGCGCAGCTCCACCAGCATGGCGGCCAGGCCCGGGTCGTCGGGGTGTTCGGAGTGCAGCACCGCACCGACCCGCAACGCCTCGTCGAGGAGTCCGAGCTGCTGGTACGCCTCGACCAGGGCACGGCAGGCGGCGGCGTGCATGGGGCGTAGCCGTGCGATCGTCGCCCGTGCGAACGCGTACTCCTCGACGTGGAACAGCGGGCGGCCCCGCCACAACGCCACGGCCTCGGTGAGCAGTTCCACGGCCGTCGCCGCGTCGGTCTGCTGTGCCCGCGCGAGCAGGTCACCGAACCGGTGCAGGTCGACGTGGTCGCGCCCGACGGTGAGCCGGTACGCCGAGGTGGCCGCGCCCCGGTCGGTGGGGATCAGCAGCGACTCGGCGCCGTCGCGGTCCGGTTCCAGGGCCCGGCGCAGTTCGAGGATCCGCTTCTGGACGCTGATCCGGTCCTCGCGCCGCACCGTGCGGGCCTGCGTCGGCCAGACGTCCCGGAAGATCTCGTCGACGGTCACCAGGTCGCCGTTGGCGATCACCAGTCGCGCCAGTACGGCGATCGTCGTCGGGGTGAGCTTGACGGCCTGCCCGTCCACCTCGACGACGGTCGGTCCCAGCAGCCCGATCCGGACCCGGCTCACCCTCGGCTCCGGCCGGCCGCCACCTTCACCAGAAGCGAATCGGAAGCACGTCGGAAGCAGGAGTGCCATTTCACCGGAAGCAGACCTCCGTGTTCGCTTTCTGGTGTGTTTCCCCTATCGAAATGCCCGGTCACGCACCCCCGGACCCGCTCGACGTCCGGAGGGTACCGGGCCGCGCCACACTCCCCCGTGGACGGTCCGGAACCCGACCCCGCCGTACCGGCCGGTGGGTGGCGTGACTGACCAGGGGCTGCCGGACCGTACGGAACTGGACGGTCTGCTGTGCGACATGTCGGACTGGCGGCTGCCGGCCGACGCCTGGCACCGGGCCGGCGACACCGTCGACCTGCTCGCCGACGCCATACGCGCCGGCGACCGGACGACGGCCGAGCGGGCCGAGGCCACGCTGGAACTCGTCGGCCCCGATCGCGCCAACCGACTCGGTGAGGAAGGATCCCTTGAGCTCACGCCACCGCCGGAGGACGTCCGTGACCGGATCCTCGAGTTCCCGCACCGCTTCGGTGCCGCGCCGCGGCGGCCCTGCTGGTCCACCGGCCCGAACGGCGTCCCGACCGGAACCGACCGATGTGGAGCTGGTCGTGCATGTCTTTCTGCCCGTGACCGGTCCTGACCGGCACACGGCACTGCCGTGGGTGCACCACGTCTGGCGGCGCTGCGCCGAGATGGCGGGCATGAACCAGGCAGTGGCTGCCCTGCCCGCCGCACCCCCGGCCGCCCTCGAGGACCTGCCGGCCGGCAGCCGACCCGTCGCCGCGTGCACCGGCCCGGGCCCCGGAGTGCACCAGGCCCTGCTGTACCGGGAACACGACCTGCTCTGCCTGTCGGTCGTCCTCGCCCCGGACGCACCCACCGGATGGGAGGTGTCGGAGCGCCTCTGGGAACGCCTCGTCGACGGCGCTCCCGTCGCCGCCCCGACGATCGGCGAGGCGCGCCTGTTCCTGGCCGCCGGACAGTGGCCGCCGACACCGCGGGCCGCGGTGACCCGCAGCGGATTCCGGGTGTGGGAGGAGCCCACCCGCGACGACCAGCGGCAGATGCGCCGGCTGTTCGCCGTCGCCCCGGCCGGTCACGCCGTACGGCTCAGCGACTGGACCTGGACCAGCGGCCCACCGGTGCCGGCGCCGTTGACCCGCTACCTCATGTCCATGGCGACGATCCGCCACCAGCTACGGATGTGGTCCCACGCGGACGAACTGCGGGCCGCCCGGGACGAGGCCGACACGCTGCTCGACCGGTTGACGCCCACCCTCGACGACGACCCGGTGGCGGTGACCACGACCGAGGAGACCGTACTCACCTGGACCCGGCACCTGGCCCGCCTGCGGTCCACCGAGGCCCGCCTGGTCACTGCCGCGTCCGACCTGCGCCGGGTACGGCGGACCGTCCAGATCGCCGCCGCCAACCGCGACCGGGCGATCCGACCGGAGGTGTCCCCGGACCCGGCCGGGCCGGGACCGTTCCGCGACGACCACGCCCTGACCGAGTGGTTCACCCACCGGCTCGACGACGACGGCGAATACCTCGACGCCGCCCGGGAGCGGATCAGCACCCTCACCCCGCTCATCGAACACGCCCTGGCGCAGCGCTGGCAGGACCGGCGCGAACGGATCTCCCTGGCCCAGGCGGCCGTGGTCGGGGCACTGGTCGTGCTGCTGACGACAGCTCAGGCGGTGGCCTACGACGTACCGCTGCCGAACGCCGCCAAGTCCGGGCTGGTGATCACCGCCGGCGCCGCCGCGCTCTACCTGCCGCTGCTGGCGTTGCGCCCCGCCGTACCGGCCCACCGGGCCCGGATCACCCGCTACGCGCATGTGGCGCTGGCCGCCGCCTGCGCCGGCGCCGCCTGGACGGTGACCGTCGCCGCCGCGCCCGGCGCGGGACCCGCGGCGACCATGACACCGCCCGTGGTGGCCTTCGCGGTCGTCTGGGCGGCCGCGACGGTCACCGACCTGCTGCGGCGCAGGCGGCGTCGGGGGGCGGCATGACCCCGCCGGACTCCACCGACCCGTTCACGCACGGCCTCGCCCTCAACGACGAGGGCATGGACCTGCGCGAACGGTTCCAGGCGACCGGGTCCGACGCCGACCTCGACGCCGCGATCGAGACCGTACGCCGGGCCGAGGCGCTGGTCGACGCCGGCGGCAGCGGCGGGACCGCCCATGGCACGGTGCTGTCCAACCTCGGTTCCATGCTGGCCACCAAGGCATACCGCACCGGCCGGCAGAACCTGCTCGAGGAGGGCGTCGTCCACCTGCGCCGCGCCGTGACGTGCGCCGCCGAAACGGTCCACGACCGCGCCGCCCGAGCCGCCAACCTCGGCCAGGCCCTGACCGTCCAGGCGTCCCTGAACGGCGACCCGACCACCCTGACCGAAGGGCTCGCGCTGCTCGAGGAGGCGCTGCGCGTCGGCGACCCCGACGATCCGGTCCGGGCCGTCGCCGCGTCGGCGTACGCGATGGGTCTGCGGGTCCGCGCCGAACTGACCGGTGCGCCCGCCCACCCGGCCGCCGAGGTCCCCGACCCGTACACGATGCCGGACACGCTCCCCGACGACGCCGACCCCGACCAGGTGGCGGCCGTGCTCGCCAACGTCGGCCTGGCCCGGCTGCAGTCGGCCGACCCCGCCGAGCGCGAAACCGCGATCGCCGGGGCACTCGACCTCGCCGCCCGGGCGGTGCGGGCCATGACGCCCGCCCGCGCCGACAGCGCGATCACCGCCAGCCACCTGGTCACCCTCGCCCTGCGCCACTACCACCGGACCGGCCGGCTGTCCGAACTGGACCGGGCCGCCGCACTCGGTGACGCGCTGACCAACCGCCTGCCGGCGGGGCTGCGACCGATGCTGCTCGTCAACATGGCGCTGGCACTGGACCTGCGTTCCCGGCGGTCGGCGTCGCGGGCCGACGCGACGCGGGCGGTCGCCCTGTGCGAACGGGCCGCCCGCGAAACGGCCGACTCGCCCCAGGTGGCCGCCACGGTCGCCCTCAACCACGCGATCTGCCTGGAGAACCGCTGGCGGCTGACCGACGACCCCCACGACCTGGTCCGGGCCAGAAGGATCCTGACCCGGGTGGCGGGCACCGCCCCCGCACCGGCGCTGCGCGGACACGCGGCGATGAACCTGGCCGCGTTGCACCTCGCCCGCGCCGAGTACACGGCCGAACAGGCGGAACAGGCATGTACGGCACCCGCCGGATCCGGCGTCGCCGGTCGGGTCGCCCGCCACGCCAACAGGCTCTACCGCACCACCCTGTCGCGGCTGAGCGCGGTCGGCGACATCGACCACGCGATCGGATACGCCACCCAGGCCGCCGCCGAACTCCCGACCGACTGGGACGGGTACGGCACCGTCCTGCTCAACCTGGCCCGGGCACACGTCGCCAGGTGGCGCCGCGACGGCCGCCCCGCCGATCTGGAGCAGGCGACCGACGACTACCGCCGGCTCGTCGACCTGGACTCCGAGGCGCCGCTGCGCAGGGTCGTCGCCGGCCAGGAGTGGGGTGACCTGGCGGCCGGCACCGGCGCCTGGCCGGCGGCCCACCAGGCGTACCGGCGCGCCGTCACGCTGCTGCCGGTGTTCGCCACCTGGCGGGCCGACCGCCGCGACCACGAGTTCGTGCTCGGAATGGTGTCGGAGTTGGCCCGCGACGCGACGGCGGCGGCGCTGTACGCCGGCGATCCCGACTACGCGGTCGTCCTCTCCGAACTGGGACGCGGCGTCATGCTCAACCACGTCACCTCGTACTACACCGAATTCGACGAGCTGGCCCGCACCGCCCCGACGCTCGCCGAGCGGCTACGGGCGACGCTGTCGGCATTGAACGAGGACGGGGTGGCCCCACCCGTACCGGACCCCGTCCCGGACGCCCGGGAAGCGGCCGAACCCGCTGATCCGCAGACGGATCTGATGACGGCTCTCACCGGCCGGCGTCACCTGATCGACCGCCTCACGCAGATCCTGGACGACATCCGGGCGCTGCCGGGCCTGGCCCGGTTCGCCCTGCCACCCCGGCCGGCAGATCTACGGGCCGAGGCGGCCGAAGGCCCGGTCGTCATCGTCAACGTCAGCCGGCACCGGTGCGACGCGCTGTTGGTCGGCGCCGACGGCGTCACCCACGTACCCCTGCCGGACCTGCGACACGCCGACGTGACCGTCCGCGCCCGGCAGCTGCTCACCGCGACCACCGACGGCGACGAGGAGACGGTACGGGCGATCCTGCGATGGCTGTGGGCGACCACCGTCGGGCCGGTGCTCGCCCGGCTCGGCGTGACCGCGCCGGCCGCCGGCGACCGGCTGCCCCGGGTGTGGTGGGTTCCCACCGGCATGCTCGCCGCCATGCCGCTGCACGCCGCCACCGACGAGAACCACTGCGCACTCGACCTGGTGGTCTCGTCGTTCGCGCCGACCATCCGGTCCCTCGGCCACAGCCGGCGGACCCGGACGACCAGCCTGCCGCGCCGACTGTGCCTGGTGCTACCGGTCACTGACGACCGCTCCGGGCTGCCCGCGGCCCGCCGCGAGGCACAACGCCTGCGGGAACGGTTCGGCGCCGACCACACCGACCTCATCGCAGCCGAGGCGGGCGCGGCGACGGTGGCGGCGGCCCTGCCCGGCCACGCCTGGGCGCACTTCGCCTGCCACGCCCGCAGCGACCTGGCGGACCCGTCGAACAGCCGGCTGCTGCTCTCGTCGGCCACCGACGGCGCCCTCACCGTCGAACGGCTGGTGCGCCTACGGGCAGACGGCGGCGAACTCGCCTTCCTGTCGGCCTGCGAGACGGCGATGTCCGGACCGCACCTGGCCGACGAGGCGGTGCACCTGGCGGCAGGCTTTCTCACCGCCGGATTCGGCCAGGTCATCGCCACCCTGTGGGCGGTCAAGGACCCGGTGGCCCGCCGTACGACCGACGAGGTCTACGCGGCGCTGATCGACCAGCGCGGCCACGCCTCCCCGGTCGCGGCGGCCGACGCCCTGCACCGGGCCGCGCTGGCGGCCCGGGCGCGCTACCCGGACGCCCCGACGGCGTGGACCGCCTACGTCCACCTGGGGCGTTGATCGGTGGCGGGGTCGCGGCCCCGCCACCAGGATAGCCGCAGCGATCGGTTTCTCGGTCATGATGGCCGGAGCGGTCGTCACTCACCTCCGCGCCGGTGACCCCGCGTACGAAGTGTTACCGGCGGCTGTCTTCGGGTTGGCCTCGATCGCGGTGGTCGTCCTCTATCTCTGTTGTTCTGACGGCGGACGGCGAGAATCTGCGGACATCGACACCGCCGACGGGGCGGGTTCGGCTGTGCTTCTGGTGAACCGGTCGGCCAGTTGCGTGAAGGCCTGCGCGAGTTCGGCGGGGCCGACGACTTCGAAGTCGGCGTCGTAGCGCGCGACGGCGGCGGCAAGGCTGGGCCAGGACCAGGAGCCGAGGGTGAGTTTGCAGCGGTCTGGGCTGATTTCCTCGACGACGCCGTCGCGTGTGTGGAGGGCGACCGTTGCCGCGGGCAGGTGGAGGATGACGGTGCCTTGGCAGGGCCAGTTGCCGGAGGCGTCGCTGGAGCCTCGGAAGGTGCTCGTGACGTAGGTGGCCACGTCTCCCCCGGGCAGTTCGCGCGGGCTGAAGCGAGGTCCGTTGGGGGTGCGTAAACGTATCCGGTCGGCGCGGAAGGTCCGCCAGTCCTGGCGGTCGAGGTCCCAGGCGACGAGGTACCAGCGCGTGTCCCGGAAGATGACGTGGTGCGGCTCGACCCGACGCGGGGGCTTGTCCGTGCTGTCGGTGCCGTAGCCGAAGCGCAGGATCTCGTGGGCGTGGACGGCGGCGCTGATCGCGAGCAGTACGTCGCCGTCGACGGGTGCGGCCGGTTGGGTGGTGGGTCGCTCGACGGCGGTGATCCGCAGCGCGTCGATCCGGTGGCGTAGCCGGCTGGGCATGACCTGGCGGATGGTGTTCAGCGCCCGTGCGGTGGGTTCGGCGAGGCCGCTACCGGCAGTGGTGGCCGCGATCTGCAGGGCGATGGTGAGGGCGACGGCCTGCTCGTCGTCGAACAGCAGCGGCGGCAGTTCGGTGCCGGCCCCGAGCCGGTAGCCGCCGTCGGGCCCCTTGACGGCGGCGATGGGATAGCCGAGTTCGCGGAGCCGGTCGACGTCCCGGCGTACGGTGCGCAGGCTGACGTCAGGCGGTCGGCAAGTGCCGTGCCGGGCCAGTCTCTGCGGGTTTGCAGCAGCGACAGCAGAGCCAGCAGCCGCGCAGAGGTTTTCCGCATGAGACGAGTCTGCCGGACATTGGTGACACAACCTGGCACCTACTGCTGCAAATCTAGGTCGGGCCGGCAGTCAAAGCAGTCCGGCGAAGCCGCCACGGCCGCTTCTCATTCGCGACACCCCGACAGGATTCATCATGGGCATCAGCACTACCGCACACCTCAACTTCCGCGGCAACGCCCGACAGGCGCTGGAGTTCTACCAGTCCGTCTTCGGCGGCCGGCTGACGGTCATCACGTACGGCGACTTCGGCATGCCGAATGGACTGCCCGACGCCGACAAGGTCGTCTGGGGCCAGGTGGAAGCCGACAACGGCTTCCGCATCATGGCCTACGACGTCCCGAGCCAGGCTGAAGCCTCGACGGGCAGCGCGGCGGCTTCGACCACGTGGCGGGAGAACGGCATGACGCTGACCGGGCAGCCGTTCTTCATCTCCATCCGCGGCGAATCCGTCGAAGAGGTCGGCCCCCTCTGGGAGAAGCTCGTCGACGGCGCCACCGTGGTCGAGGCCTACGCCACAGCGCAATGGGCCCCGGCGTTCGGAATGCTGACCGACCGCTTCGGCATCACCTGGATCCTCGACGTCGCCGCCCAGCACACCGCCGCCTGACAGCGAGGACGTACGGGTCGGTCCTCCCGCCCGGTCTGCCTACCGGATCCTTCACGGGATCTGTCGACCGTGGCCGGGAGGACTGCCCGTGCGCCCACCGGACGCGGTGGTGAGCGGGAAGGTGACGCCGGCCAGCTCCTCCGACACCGTCCACAGTCGACGGGCGACCGCGTTGTCGCGGGCGGCTCTGGACCGGCCGACGAGCTTCGGTGCACCACGGCCCTGAAGGAAGCCGCCGGGGCCGGCGTAACTGCCGGCCGGGACGTCTGCCACCGCCGCGTAGACGACAGGGAGCGCGCCGGCCTCCTCGCTCTGCGCCAGGAGACCGATGAGAGTCGTGCGGAGCCTGCGCAGCGGGGACTGCTCGTTCTCGAGGTGCCCGAGGAGGTTCGTGGCCGCCAAGCCGGGATGGGCGGCGGTCGCGATCACCGGTGACCCCGCCTCGGTCAGGCGGTGCTGCAGTTCCAGGGTGAACAGCAGGTTCGCCAGCTTCGACTGCGCGTACGCCGGGAACGCCCGGTAGGGCCTGCGCTTCCAGTTGAGGTCGTCGAGGTCGATCGCGCCCGTCCGGTGCCCGGTGGAGGAGACGGTGACCACCCGCTCCCGGATCCTCGGCAGGAGGAGATTCGTGAGCGCGAAGTGCCCGAGGTGGTTGGTGCCGAACTGAAGTTCGAAACCATCGGCGGTACGGCCCAGTGGCGGGATCATCAGACCCGCGTTGTTGATGAGCACGTCGATCGGCTCGGCGGACCTCTCGGCGAACTCGCGGACCGAGGCGAGATCGGCGAGGTCGAGCCGCCGCACGTCGACGTCGCCGGTCATCGTCGCGGCGGCGGCGCGGCCCTTGGAAAGGTCGCGGACGGCGAGTACGACGTGAGCCCCCTTCGCGGCGAGCATGCCGGCGGCGGCGCGGCCGATGCCACTGTTCGCACCGGTGACGACGATGGTGCGGCCGGTCAGGGCGGGGATCTGCGCTTCCGTGAATGTTGTCATGGCAAACAATGTATGCGGTGGCAACAATGTCGTCAACGGCAACACCTTCGGTTAGGGTGGGGTCGTGTCCCCGTACCACCACGGAAACCTCCGTACGACGTTGCTCGCCGCCGCCGAGCGCAGCTTGCGCCAGCACGGCGCGGACCAACTCTCGCTGCGCGAACTGGCCCGCGAGGCCGGCGTCAGCCACGCCGCGCCACGCCGGCACTTCCCGGACCGTCAGTCGCTGCTGGACGCACTCGCCGAGGTCGGATTCACCCGGTTGGACCAGGAGCTGCGCGCGACACTCACCGCCACCGGGCCCGAGTTCGGGTCGCGCCTGCACGCCGCAGCGGCGGCCTACCTGCGGTTCGCCACCGAGGACGCCGCACTGCTGGAACTGATGTTCACCCGCAAGCACCGCAAGGAAGCCGACCGGATCGTCGCGGCCGCCGCCGCACCGTTCGGGCTGCTGCACGACCTGATCGCCCAAGGACAGGAAGAGGGCGTCCTCCAGGCCGGCGACCCGCAACACGTGGGAATCGTGCTCTTCGCGACGCTGCAGGGCATCGCCACGCTCATCAACGGCAGCCTGGTGGCACCAGAACTGCTCGACGGGATCGTGAAAACCGCGGTCGACCAGTTCATGCGGGGATCGCGGCGGCCCTGAAGGTACGACCGGACCGCGACGGCTGAAGGACGACCGACTCGAGCGGCTACTCCCCTGTCTGACGGAATGCGTTGACCGCGGCCCGCAGGCGGAGCCAGGTCGGATCGGCGTCGTCGGCCGTGGTCAGGGTTTCGAGATCGCCGAAGTCCCACGTGTGTCGTCCGTCGTCGCGAACCAGGCTGGCGTCCAAGGCGGCGTCATCGGGCAGTTCCGTGGTGGCGGACAGGAACTGCTCAACCCGTTCGGTGTCGACGACGAGATCGCCGACACCGAACGGACCTGGGTGGCGACGCACTACAACGCTGCCGTTTCCTGCACCGCGTGGATCCCGGCCGCCGTGACGCGGCAGGCCACTCAACCGATGCCGTCGACCGCGGCCCTGAGTGCATTGATCGACGGGTCCCAGCTGAAGTTCAGGACGGGGATACCGGAAGCGGCGGCATTGCTGTCGCCACCGAGGACCACTGCCCGCGGCTTACCGGTG
Source organism: Polymorphospora sp. NPDC050346 (assembly GCF_040655695.1). Taxonomy (NCBI): domain Bacteria; kingdom Bacillati; phylum Actinomycetota; class Actinomycetes; order Micromonosporales; family Micromonosporaceae; genus Polymorphospora; species Polymorphospora sp. NPDC050346. Next base: position 210,229 of record NZ_JBFAKM010000003.1, read on the forward strand.
CCCTGGGGGACTATGAGGTACCAGTTGCCCTTCACGTTCGCGATGAACACTTCATCTACCTCCTGGTCGGGCGGGTTCGGGTGGGCGACGTCTCCGACGTAGTTCTCGAAATCTACGGTCGCGCGGAAGTTCGTCGGACTACCGGTATTCAGCCAGAGACTTGTATGCACATGCGGCCCGACACCGTAGTCACTGCCGTTCGCCGAGGCGCCGGAGTACGCGATCGTCTGGCCTCGCGACACACGTTGACCGGTTGAGACGGTGATCCTGGACAGGTGCAGGTGCCGGGTGTAATTGCCATCATCATGGGCCATCCCCACGACGCGTCCGGTCGCGGTGGAGGTGTCGGTCTTCACGAAACGGATCGTGCCGTTCGCCGCGGCCTTGACGGGAGTACCGGTTCCGACCGCATAGTCGGTGCCCGGCTCACCCGAGGGCGGCGTCCGGTTCCGGTGGTCTTGCCAAGAACTCGAAATCCGGACGTTTCCGCACGGCCGCTGATAGCTGCCAGCAGCCTGAGCGGAGCCAGGCAGCAGAACAAAGGCGGCCGACACCCCGGATGCCGCCAACGCGGCGCTTGTGATGAACCCCCGTCTCGAAAGTCCCCGCAGATAGGCGATGCCACCCAGATCCTCGGGCCGCAGGTCGCCGTGGCTTACATTGTGAGGTGGGTCAGGGCGAGGCTCCTCGCTGAGGATCATCGATGCAACCTAAGGCCACTTCCACTGAAGGGCAAGGGTTTCTCTACGATCGCTTTGGGAAGTCGCGCGAGCCCTCTCCGTGAAGTAGCCAGGCCAGGGCATGCGTCGTCGTGGGTCACGTTGCGCGTGGATCGACCACTCCCAGGACGCATCACGGTGCCTGCCGGGCTGCGGCGAATCCGCCGAGAAGGCCAGAAAGAGCCGTGCCCACTCTTCGGCAAGTCCGGACGCCCATCGGCTCGCCGGTGGTCGCTCTCCGTGCCGTGCAATCGCGGCAGAACCGGATGTCGCGTCGCGGCGCTCGGCTCCGTTGGAGACACGGACTCGTCGCAAGATCCTGCCCGGTCAAGGGGCGAGACGTGGGTGGCGAGTAGACGATCGTTTCGCAAGATGAGGCTCTGGCCCGGCTGGGCGCGGAGCGTACGGTCGTCCGGACCCTGTTACGCCAAGCCGGTCACTATCGTGATCACGTCTGGATCGGCGGCGGCGTTACGATCATCCACGGTGTGGCCATCGGCGCGAACACGATCATCGGCTCGGGCAGCGTGGTCACCCGCCCCATCCCGGCGAACGTCGTCGCCGTCGGATCGCCGGCCCGGGTGCTGGGCGAGATCACCGACGCCGACAAGACGGGCTACCGGCCTTGATGCACGTCCGACACGCGATCGTGAAGGAGGGACGCCGATGCAGTCACGGCGCCCTGTAACCCGCACGCAGCTTGCTGCCGACCTCCAAGAACTCGGCCTGAGCGCGGGAACGGCCGTGATGGTGCACACGTCACTGAAGTCCCTCGGCTGGGTCATTGGCGGCGAGCAGACGGTGCTCGATGCCCTTCGAGACGCCGTCGGGCCGACCGGAACGCTGGTGATGCCCACGCAGTCATGGCAGCTGTGCGACCCCGCCTACCTCAATCTGGAGCCCGCCGCGTGGTGGCCGGCCATCCGTGACAACATGCCCGTGTACGCGCCGCAGGTCACACCCACCCGGACCATGGGTGCGGTCGCCGAACTGTTTCGGACCGTGCCGGGCACACGGAGATCCGGGCACCCACATCGCTCGATATCCGCCAACGGGCCGCAGGCGGCGGCCATCACGGCCACGCATGATCTCGACAGCCCTGTCGGGGAACGCTCGCCGCTCAAAGCCCTGTACGACCTGGACGCGTTCGTGCTGCTTCTTGGCACGACAGCAGCGAAGATCACCGCACTGCACCTGGCGGAGGATCGCGCGCAATGGCCAGGCAAGCGCCTTGTCGGCAACGGTGCCGCCCTGATCAGAGACGGCCGCCGAACCTGGGTGAGCTGGGATGAGCTGTGGGTCGAAGACGAGGAATTCGTCGATGTCGTCGATGCGTTCGCCGTCAGCGGTGGACTCCGCCGCACCGGCCACGTCGGTGACGCACCTGCCCAACTCCTGCCGATTCGCGCCCTTGTCGACTTCGCCGCGCCGTGGTTCAGCGCACACCGAACCCGCTGAACGCCGCTGACCGGGCCCATCCCGCCGCCCCGAGGGCACCGTGGCGGCCTCCTCCACCGAGTCCTTCACGCCGTTCGGCTGCGTGCGGATGTCGTCGTCACCGCCGCCGGCGACTCCACCTACGTCTAACGGGCCTGCCCAGCGCCCGACGCCGGCATCCGGCAGCCGTTCAGACGCGCCTACCCGACGCTAGGCGCTGGCCAGCCGCCGCATGCCGACAACCTCGACCACCTTCCCGGGCACGCCCAAGCGGCCAGCCGGACAACGTCGCGTGTCGTTTCCGACGAGCGGCACTCCCGCAGGGAATGAGACCGGGTGTCAGGTCAGGTGCTCGACCTTGCGGGTTCCCAGCGGGGCGGCCAGTTGCACCAGGACAACGGACTCCAGGGCGATCGCCGAGCACTCCTTTTCGGCCGCTTGTGGCAGCAGGCCCACCCGGACCCGGACGCGCACCGCCGCCTCGCTCTCCGCCACCTCCGGCTCGGCGCCGTAGCAGTCGGTGGGTCCAGCGGTCACGGAAACCTCGAGCGTCCGGTCGTCGACGGCTCGCCAGGTGTGCCAGGGAACGACCTGTGGGTCGACCAGGTCGTTCCGGACCGGCAACGCCCCAGGGCTCGATGAAGCGTTCGGCGCCTGGGGCGCGGTGGTGTCGTCATCGGTGCCGGGCTCGGCCGCTGAGCCGCAGGCGCTCAGTGCGATCACCGCCCCGACCAGCAGCAAGGCTGCCAGCCGAGGCGATCGTCGCGTCAGCATCGGCTCAGATTACCAGTCGCCGTTGGCGGCGTTCGTGCCGTCGAGGACCGCCGTGTCGAAGTACGGCCCCCGGTTGACCCCGCCGCCATCGACGGTTCGGTCACCACCGGAGAACGTGGTCACCCGACCTACCCGGGGAAACCTCACCGCGCAAACACCGTGATCCGCCCGGCCAGGTCCCGGACGACCTCCCGGCGTCAGCCCACCCGCATGCGCATGGCCCCCTGGGAGACACCCTTCTAGCTCCCCAGAGCCTCGGCAGAGGTCTATGGAATTGCCGCCTTCGGACAGTTGGCGGCTGCCGCTCAGCGGCCCGGTGTCCTGTTTCACTCCACCGGGCGGCGGAGAACGGTGACCGCGAAGTCCGCCCCCGGATGCCAGGGACGCAGGTCCCAGGTCGCGAAGCGGTGTTCCCGGAACAGCCCGGAAGCGTTGATGTCGGCGTCGAAAGCGGCCAACGCGTATCCCCGGTCGGTGCCGAAGCCGACCACCACGATTCCGTCCGGCCGCAGGTGGGCGGCGATCCTGGTCAACACGTCGCGTTCGGTGCCCGGCGCGACAAAGGCCATCACGTTGCCGGCCACCACCACCGCGTCGAACGGTTCGGTGATCCCGGACGCCGGCAGGTCCAGGGTGGCCAGGTCGGCGACCAGCCAGCGCGATCCGGGATGGTCGGCGCGAGCCGCATCGATCAGCACCGGGTCAGCGTCCACACCCAGCACGGTATGTCCCCGGGCGGCCAGCGTGGCACCGACCCGCCCGGTGCCACAGCCCGCGTCGAGGATCCGCGACCCGGGAGCGACCATGGCGTCGAGCAGCCGAGCTTCGCCGCCCAGGTCGGCGCCCTCGGCGGCCAGTTGACGGAACCGGTCGACGTACCACTGGGAGTGGTCGGGGCCGGTATCGGTGCTCCAGCGGGTCGGTCTGCTCATGGGGTCACCGTATCCGGCCCTACACCGGTGGTGCCGATCGAGCCGCTGAGGCTCAGCCCACCAGCAACACCCACTAACCAACCAGCCATCCGTGGCGTGAGAATTCTCCGGATACGGCCGGTTCATGGGTGACGGTGCGCTCGCCGCTCTCGGGACTTGGGCCTCTGCCCCACGCTGGCCACCAGCCTTCATCGCCGCCTCAAACGGCCCAGATTGGCCGGGGTGACGGTGGTGACCCACGTCCACAGGTGGCCGCGGGGTCCTTTCGCTCCCCGCCCGCAACTGTGCACCTGCCACTCGGCGGTCCCGATCCGCTCGGCGAGCTCGCCGGCGCCGATCAGCGTGCGGCCATCGTCGACGCCCACGCGCCGGTCGCAGCCGAGCGCCTGGACATAGCCGATCCTGCGGTCTTCCAGGTCGGCGCGTAGGCCGGGGTCGGTGCCGCAGACCCCGCCGCCGGTCAGTGGCTCGGGTCGCGACACCGGACACGAAATGGTCGTCGGTTCGGGCATCGTGATTGGGCCTATCCCTTGATCAATTTCGTGAATAGTGACCGGACCTGGGATGCGGTGGGCGGGCTGAGCTGGGCCCGTCTCTGGGTGCTGATGATCTGTGCCGGTCGACTGCGATAGGTTCCGAGTCATGGATGGTCGGGCCGCGGTGCAGATGTCGGTGTCGACGTGGCAACAGCCGCTGCCGCCCCGGGCATCGCAGCAGCGTCTGGCGGTGCTGGCGGAGATCGCCGACCGCGTGTTGGCGTGTGGCGACAGGCGGTTGCGGGTTGGCGTCGACGGGTTGACCGCCGCGGGCAAGACCAGCTTCGGCCACGAGTTGGCGCAGCAGATCAGCGCGCGTGGCCGGCCGGTGCTGCGTGCAAGTCTGGACGACTTCAAGAGGCCGTGGCGTGACCGGCATCTGTATGACCGCGAGTCCGGCGAGGGCTACTACCGCCATGCTTTCGACTACGACGCAGTGGTGTCGCTGTTGCTGCAACCAGCGGGCCCCGACGGGTCCGGCGACTGCGTGCTGTGCAGCATCGATCCGCTGACGCAGATCGATCATCGTGACGTTGTCGCTGTGGCGGCAGCGGACACGGTGCTGATTGTTGATGGTGTCTTCGCGTTCCGCCCGCAGATCAACGGCTTCTGGGATTTCCGGATCTGGCTGGATGTCGACGAGGACACCTCCGTGCGTCGGGGCACCCACCGTGACCAGGACTGGGCTGGCGCACAGGCCGAGGCGGTGCACCGGGATCGCTATCTCGTGGCTGAACGGCTGTATCTGGCCGAGGTGGATCCACTGCGGCTGGTCGACGTGGTCGTCGACAACACTCTGTTCGACCACCCGCGCCTGCTGCGCGACCGGCGTGCCGGGTGAGGCGTGTCAGCCGTGCGGCTCGGCGCGAGCACGTGTGCGCCAGGCGGTAGGAGTCGGTTCCGGTTTCGATGAGGTTGCCGTCGATCGTGAGCCGGTCGACGATGGCTTCGCAGAGCCGCGGGTCGGTGAAGGTCTTGGTGCGGCCGGCGAAGGAATCGTTGGAGGCTGTCGCGTCCGGCTGAAGGTTGCGGATGACCCCGGCGCTGACCGGCGACTCGCGATGTAGGTCCGGACGTCGACGAGCCGAAGGTCCGGACCTACCTTGTGGTTTCCCGGCTTGAACTCAGAGATTGGGATCACGAACGGCCCATCGGGTTCGATGGTGCGCCAGGCCGTAGCGTGCTGCTCATGTCGGAGTCTGGACCCTTGAACGTAGGCGAGCCGGCCGGTGGCGGACCAGGAGTGGCAGAATCGCCGGGGCTTCGGGACATGCTCGCCGCAGGAGACTCAGGCATCCTGCTGTTCAGTCTCACGCCGCCCAAGCGCCACGAGACCGAGCAGCGGGTCAAGGAGATCGCGGCGGTCACGGCAGAGCGGCTGGCCCGGCTGCCGATCGACGGCCTGATTCTGTACGACATCGATGACGAATCCGATCGTCGCCCAGAGGAACGACCGTTCCCGTTCCTGCCGACACTGGATCCTGCCCAGTACTACGCCGACCACCTCAGCGCCGGCGATCTTCCGGTCGTCATCTACCGCTGTATCGGCAAATACCGCAACGAGGAACTACGGGACTGGCTCAGCCAGGCCGATCCGCAGCGGGTACTCAGCGTCTTCGTCGGTCCGTCGTCCAGGGACAAGCCGGTGCGGACCAACCTGCGGTCGGCTCACGCCGCGCACCAGCAGGTGCGGCCGGAGCTGATGCTTGGCGGAGTCGTCATCGGAGAGCGGCACACCCGCGGCCACGACGAGCATCTGCGCATGCTTGCCAAGCAGGAACGCGGTTGCTCATTCTTCGTCTCACAGGTGGTCTATCACGTGAACGAGACCAAGAACCTCATCTCCGACTACTTCTACGAGTGCCGGGCTCGGGCGATCGCGCCGCGTCCGGTGATCTTCACGCTATCGGTGTGCGGCTCGCTCAAGACCTTGGAGTTCGTCCGGTGGCTCGGCGTGGACGTGCCGCGCTGGCTGGAGAACTCCATCCGCTATGCCAGTGACCCGCTTGCGGAATCGTGCCGGCAGGCCGTCTCGATCGCCCAGGACCTAGCCGACTTCTGCCAGCATCTCAAGATGCCCTACGGCTTCAATGTGGAAAGCGTGTCAATTCGCAAGGCCGAGATCGACGCAACCGTCGAACTGGCGGCGGACGTTGCGCTACTACTGGGAAGGGGCCCGGCTGCAAACAGTTGAGGCGGCCGAGCCCAGGGCACACCAGATCCGTAGGGTGGCCCAGGCCTTCGGCGTGGTCAGCAGGGTCCGGATGCGGTCCACGGCGGGGCGAGCCGGGTTGGGGCCGGTCGGGTAGCCCGGCCCGGCCCTCACGGTCGTGGCGGACGATCACCGTCGCACTGTTTTGGGTCCGCATGCGTCGGGATCTGGTTTGCCGATGACCGCGAACGCTGCGCCGAGGGCTCCGATCTGGATCAGTCCAGACAAAGGCAGAAGGGGTGACCTGCAGGGTCCAGGAAGACCCGGTAGGACGTACCGGGCTGGTCCGGGTGTTTGGTTGCACCGAGATCGATTGCCGCTGCCTCGGCGGCATCGAGATCATCAACGAGCATGTCGAGGTGCATCTGCTTGGGTCGCTCCTGGGTCGGCCACGTCGGCGGCGTGTAGTCAGCAACCCGATGGAAGGCGATGCACTGGCCGTCCTCAGGGCAGGCCGAGGCCCGGTCGGCGGAGACGTCGACCTTCCAATCGAGCATCGCGCCGTAGAACCTGGCGAGCGCACCAGGATCGGGACAGTCGATAGCGATGAGGGGCAAGCGAGCGATGGCCATGCCGGCCAGGGTATCGACCATTACGGTTGGCGCACGGCCGGATTCCGCGCTGATGTGCGAGCAGCGCGGGAGCGGGCACTGAATCGCTGATCGCCGTGTAACCGTGGCCGCCAGTCAACCTGACCCTGGGCGTTTGGAGTACCTGACTCTGATCGGAGCCCGTAGGCCGACGAGGGATAGATTCGCCGTCACGACGGTCTCGACGGGAAGGCAACGGGGTATGGACGCCAGGACCGAGGAACTGCGGGACGCGCACGACGTGCTTTCGGAGTGGTATGCGGAGAATCTGGTCGGGGTGCTGGAGAGCATGCCGGTCGAGCGGGCCATGCTCGCCCTGTTCGCTGAGATGACCTTGGTCGTGGGTGCGGAGGTCGCCGACGTGGGCTGCGGCACCGGACGGCTTCTTCCTTACCTCGCGAGCCGGGGTCTGTCGCCTCGCGGGGTGGATCTGTCGCCCAAGATGGTCGAAGTAGCGCGGCGAGAGCACCCAGGCTTCGCATACGAGGTCTCCGACCTGCGCGAGCTGCCATTCGAGGACGCGTCGCTGGCCGGGGTGGTGTGCTGGTTCTCGTTGATCTACCTTGCGCCGGACGCCAGGGAACGTGCGTTCGCCGAGCTCGGCCGAGTCGTCAAGCCCGGCGGATACCTGGTGACGGCCTTCAAGCACGGCGACGGCACCTTGCACCGTAACGCTCCAGGCAGCCGCGTCGAGAGCTTTGGCATCGACTTCGACCGGTACTGGCTCTCCGCCCGAGAAATGGAGGACCGCTTCGCCACCGCCGGTTTCGCCCTGGTCTTCCAGGGCAGCACCCCGGCCGAAGAAGCGGAGCCCCCATACGGGTACATGCTGGTCCGCAGGACCGACCCCAGGAGTACGTAGTCGCATACCGCTGTACGGCGTGGTCATGCACCAGGGCGCACGTCGGGCAGATCGGCGACTTGGCGGAGCAGCGCTGGTTCGGCCGGTGCGCGGTGCTGCACGACGACGCCGGCAAGCCCGTCCGAGATCTACTTCTGGGGGTTCTCGGGGGACTGAGAGGACGTATCGAGGCATCGCCCGTCGTCACCTTCGACAACGCTCTCTGGAACGGCGGAGTTCGGGATCGACGTACCGGATTCGGGCCAGAGCGGTCATCGCCTTGATCCTCGGCGCGATTCTGACGATCAGCGGTCCCGTTCTCGGCGTGCTCGTGGGCAGTCTCGCCCTCGTCCCCAGCGCCCTCAGCTACGCGGACAGCACCACCCGCCTCGCCCCGACCGGAACCGTCGAACTCGACCCGAGGGAATCCGTGTTCCTTCTCGCCCCGGTCGCCGACCTCGAACACGCCGACCACCAGACATGCCGGGCGCACACGGGCAACGGCGTGGAGGCAACCGTCACCTACGAACCGGCCAGCGCCCTCAACACCCTCGTCAGCGGAACACGCTACGAATCATTCGGCCGCGTCACCGCCACAGCACGCGGCGAGTACACCATTGCGTGTGAGGCAAGCGTGGATATCGTCGCCGCTCCCCCGTTTCACCTCTCCGAGGTCTTCGGCCCCCTCGCCTGGTGGACCGCAGGAGGCGTCGCCCTCTCGCTGATCGGCGTGGTCGGCATGATCGGCGTAATCGTCGGCGTTGTCGGCCTCAGCCGCGCACGCAACGCGAGCGAACACGGCCCAGCCCGAACCTCGACAAGATCCCCGACCCGTGAGAAAGCATCCGCATGACGCAGAACCAGGCTCGTTCGCCTTTGTGATCGCGGGCATCGCGGTAAACCGTGCCTACCGCTACGGAGCGCCGGTCCCCATCCTGATCGGAGGAGCAACCATCGCCGCCGCCTGGATCGCGCCATCCGCTGCCATGCCCGCCAGGATGCCAACACTGGCTTATATAAGTGAAGACCGGTACGATCCATGATCGTGCACGCGTTCGACATCCTCGGCGACCCGGTACGCCGGCGCATTCTGGAGCTGCTCGCCGACGGTGAGCTGACCTCTGGCGCGATCACGGACGTGGTCCGGGCCGAGTTCGGACTCTCCCAGCCGGCTGTCTCACAGCATCTGCGCGTGTTGCGTGGCAGCGGGTTCGCGTCGGTGCGGGCCGAGGGCGCTCGCCGGTTCTACGCCGTCGAGCCCGCGCCACTGAGCGAGGTTGACGCGTGGTTGGACCGGTTTCGCCGGTTGTGGGAACAGCGCCTCGACGCTCTGGGAACCGAACTGGCCCGGGGCAGGCGTGCAGCTCGGGCTCCGGCTGGTGGGGAGCCCGCCCGACCGGCCGGGTCCGGCACCGATGCGGACGAGACAGATCCATCAGCGAGGGGAACATGACATGAAAGACGTACTGGACGAACTGGCCGCCGCGCGGCGGGCAATGGGCAAGGGCAGCGTGCCCGCGGGCGACGCGTACACCATCGAGGTGCGGCGGCGATACGCAGCGCAGATCGACGACGTCTGGGACGCCGTTACCAGCCCCGAGCGGCTGCGCCGCTGGTTGAAACCGGTCACCGGGGATCTGCGGCCTGGCGGGAAGTTCGAGTTGGACGGTGGTGAGCACGGCGAGATCCTCCGGTGCGAGCCGCCGCGCCTGCTCAAGGTGTCGTGGCTCTACGGGCCGGACGCGGACGCTTGGCCCGGCACGAGCGAGGTGGAGGTGCGCCTGGCCCCGGGCCCGACCGGCGACACCGAATTCGCGCTGATCCACGCGGCGGTCGTCGAGGAGCCCCTCTTCCCGACCTACGGCCCCGGTGCCGGCGGCGTTGGTTGGGACCTGGCTCTCCTCGCCCTTGCCCGACTGTTGGCCGGCGGCGAGACCACCGACCACGACGGGGTTCAGATGTCGCCCGAAGGGCGCGAGTTCATCCGGCGCAGCGCCGCGGCCTGGGGCGAGGCTCACCTGGCCGCCGGTGGCGAACCGGAGCACGTCGCGGCCGCGGTCGAGGCCACCACGAAGTTCTACGCACCCGACCCGACCTGACATCCCCGCTGCTGTGGGCTGACCGGCATCCATGGCGCTCGCACCCCTGACGAGAATCGTCAATCGCGGGACGGATGTCAGGCCCCTGCGTCGCGGAGAAGGACGAGCAGCACAACAGCATGTGGTCCCACACCTAGGAAGAATGCGCGATGAAATACACCAACTCGATCGAGATCGCCCTGCCGCGGGAGCGCGTGGCCCAACTGCTCGCCGACCCGGCACACCTACCGAAGTGGCTGCGGGGCATGGTGCTGCACGAGCCGGTGAACGGGATACACGGGCAGCTCGGTACCACGTCACGGGTCGTGCTGCAGTCGGGGCGGCGGAAGTTCGAGTGCACCGAAACGATCACCCGCCGGGATCCGGCAGACCTGCACGGGATCCCGAAAGAGAGCGTCGTTCACTTCGACCGCGAGACCGTCGGCGCGGGCATGTGGAGCGTCGTGCGCGATCGGCTGACCGAAGCCGATCCGGAGACGACGCTCTGGGAGAGCGAGAGCGAATACCGGTTCAGTGGCCTGCTGATGCGGCTGGTGGGGCTTCTGATGCCCGGTGCCCTCCACAAACAGTCGCAGCAGCACATGCAGGACTTCAAGGCGTTCGCCGAACAGGGCAGGGATGTCCGCGAAGAGAGGAACTGACCTGCCGCGATCAGCAACGAGAGTCTCCGACGGCGATCGGCCGCCGCCGGGAGCGCCCGGTCACGGCATCTTGGGGCGTGATCATCATCGAGCACTCCCGTTCCCACGTGGGGACTGTCCCGAGGTGTCTGGTGGCGGCCGCCGCCCCCCGGTCGCCGCTGTCTCGCCAGGTCATTGGTGCGCGGCCAGGAAGTCACTCCGGGCGGCGAGCAGGGCCTGCTCGTGGGCGGCCGTACTGCGATCGTGGACCGCCCCGCGGACCTGATCTGATCTCGCTGTGTCTCGGTATCAACGTGCGCGAAGCCTGGCCCGGCGTCGACGGATGGCAGTCGACCTGACCTCAGACCTGTTCCGTCATTGATTGCCAGTCGATGTGGCCGGGGCGTTGTCCGCCAGTGGCCAGGAAGTCGCGTGCTGCCTGCCGGGCGGTTGCCGGGTGGATACGGGTCCTGGCCGTCGAGTACTCGGTCGGGGTGCCACCGTAGTCGAACCAGATCGGCTCGGCAACGGATTCGAGGGTGGTATCGACGGCCCAGACCTGGTCGGGCTCCAGATATGCAAACGACCGGTCCGGGTGCCCCAGCCCGATCTGGAGGAGCCTCTGTTCGTCCCACGGATCGTCGTGCTCGGGGTCGAACAGGTTTACCACCTGTGGCCGCCGCTCGTGGGTGATGTGGTCGAGCACGGTGTCGAGTTCCTCGACGGTGGCGACCCGGACGGCGGTGTTGCGGCCCCACTGTACGGCGAACTTCACGGCCGGATCCCTTTCCCGTTTCCCTCGTACTCGTCGTAGTACCGCACCCACGGCCGTTTTCCCGAGCCTCCGAGCGCTTTTGCCTCGGCCACGACCGCCTCTACATTCCGCAGGGTGGCGGCACCGTGCTGCCCGACGATGACCAAGGCCTGCTGGACCGCGTCCAGCCGGGCCATCATCACGCCGGGATCGCCGCCCCGCAGGATCACACTGGTCAACGCCTTGGCCTGGTCAACCTGGCCGATGAGTCGCCGGACCTCGGCGGAAAGCGTGCCCAGACGATCCAGTAGCAGGGCAAACACAGCGGTGATCTGCCCGGCCGTGGGCTGTGTGGACGCGTTCGCCGCCGCCGTCCCGGTCTGGTCGACCATCACCGATAGGCGGCCGATCCCGGCCTGAAGTTGCCCGAGCAGGTCGCCGACTCTGGTCATCTGCTGGGCGATCTCGATGAAGCCTGCCCCCGCCGCGTATGCGGCTACCTCCTGCGCGGCGTGGTCAGCGGCCGCCGTCTGCTCCTGCGTATACCGGATTGCCGCCGTCGCCGCGCGCAGGCTGGTATGGATGGAATCGGTCAGCAACATGCCCACCCCCCGATCGACCAGCCCATCATCCGCAACGAGCTGGCTTTCACGGAAGCCGATGGGAGGAATCATCGAGCGAAGGCATGCAGACCGAACAGCTACCTGACACTCCTGGTGTTCGGTGGCTGTGTCACGGTCCGACGGCGGAGATCGCTGTCGCAGGGAGCGTGTGTGCTGGTCGGGGCGCAGATCTCCTCGGCGCGCAATGCGGATATGACGTTCCCTCCGTCCTGGACCGCAGCGGGTACGAATCATCGCGACTGCATAGCGTCCCGTGACACGGTTCCGACATCTTTTCGAGGGATACCTGCTTGTCTTCTCTGTCGGCCGACTGATAGGTGGACTCCGTACCTCCGTCCAGGCGACCGAATGCTGTCGCCGAGCACCCGGCTCTGCCTGTTCGCCGGTGACCTGGCCACCCTGACGCTCGCCCAGCCGGAACACACCCTGCACTTCGGTCTGGGTGCCGCGGCCGGCACCTGGCAGGGCGGTTCCCGGGTGGTGGACGTGACCGCGCTGGCCGGAGACCGGATCGGTGTTCCGGCGGCGGGCCAGGCCGCCTCGGCCCGATTCGCGGCAAGCATGATCGCGACCGCGCCGCAGGTCACCGTCACCCGCCGGTGACCTCGCGGTGGGCGCACCGGTGTCCGCGATCCCGGGCACCGGTCGCCGACCACGGATTCGGCGCACGACGATGCCCGCGACGGATACCCGTCCAGACCGGCTCATCCTCGAGGTCGACGCCGCCCGCCCACATCGCCGATTGCCACCCGGACCACGGCCGGCATGTCCGCACGCGGCATCCGGATTCCCGCCGATGCATTCTTCCTCTCGGCATCCTCTCAGAGGACGACCATAAGATATTCAGCTTCCGCTGCGATAGTCACCGAATGATCCCATGTGTTGGGAGCGAGGTTCTGCTCGCCTATAGGGACAGTCCCAACATCCTCGAACTGCTCCTGCGTAAGCCGGCGGCATGATCGTCCACCTGCCGCTCAAGGGTCGGGTCCGCGGCATTCCCCTGCGGGTCAAGCTGGTCGCCGCGGTCCTGGCCCTGGTCACCGCCGCCCTGGTGGTGATCGGCGCGAGCAGCTCCTTCTTCCTGCACCGCTATCTGGTCGATCAGATTGACGCGGGACTGGGCGGGTTCGTCAACCGGGTGAAGGCGACCGGTCAGGTCCCCATCAACCAAACCGCCGGTCTGCCGACCGACTACGTAGCCGTACTCATCGACAAACAGGCAGGCGTGGGGCGGACGGTCACGGATCAGCGTTTCGCCGCCACGGACCTCCCAAGCTGGCCAACCAGCCTCAATTGGTACGAGCAGAGGGTCAACAAGATCTCGACAATCCACGCGGCCGGCAATCACCTGCGTTGGCGGGTCACCGTCGGACAGCTCAACGACCAGCAGTTGCTCGTCGTGGGGCAGAGCCTGGCCGGCGTCGACCAGGCCGTCCGGCAGCTGATCTTGATCGACGTACTGGTCGGTTGCATGGTCCTGCTGCTGCTCGCCTCGATAGGGGCAGCGATCGTAGGTACCAGTCTTCGGCCGCTGGTGGAGATCGAGCGGACCGCTGCAGCGATCGCCGGCGGCGATCTGACCAAGCGGGTACCGGACCCGGAGCCCGGCGTGCCGGAGCCGCGCAGCGAGCTGGGACGGCTGTCCCAGGCACTCAACGCAATGCTTGCCCAGATCGAGGCCGCGTTCACCGCGCAGGCGGTCTCGGAAGCCGCGGCCCGGCGCTCGGAAGAGCGAATGCGGCAGTTCGTGGCGGACGCATCGCACGAACTGCGTACTCCGCTGACCACGATCCGCGGCTTCGCCGAGTTGTACAGGCAGGGTGCCGTCGGCTCGCCGGAGGAGACCGCCCGGCTGGTCCGACGGATCGAGGATGAAGCGTCCCGGATGGGTCTTCTCGTCGAGGATCTGCTGCTCCTCGCCCGCTTGGACAAGGAACGGCCGCTGACACTGGCACCGGTCGAACTGCCGATGCTGGCGGCCGACGCGGTGCAAGCCGCTGCCGCAGTCGCGCCCGAACGTACGATCGGGCTGGAAGTGGCACAGGGCGCCGGCACGCTGGTGGTATACGGCGACGACGCCCGGCTGCGGCAAATCCTCGGGAACCTGATGACCAACGCGATCACCCACACGCCCTCCGGGGCAACCGTCACCCTCCGGCTGCGACGGGAAACGGGTGACCTGGCCGTCGTGGAGGTCGCAGACACCGGTCCAGGTCTCTCGCCTGATCAGGCTGAGCGGGTCTTCGAGCGGTTCTACCGCGCGGATGTGGCCCGGACCCGGCGGACGGACGGCGCGACCGGTGCGGGCCTGGGCCTCGCTATCGTCGCCGCCCTGGTCGCCGCACATCAGGGCGGCGTCGAGGTGGTCGAGACGCAGGGTGGAGGAGCCACCTTCCGGGTACGGCTGCCGCTCGCGCCTTCGGTCGGCGACCCGCCTCGGGCCGTCACGGTTTCAAGGGCGGAATCGTCTCGATGATCGCTTCGACGGTTCTGGCGCGCCGCCGCGAGCCGGTCAGCCCAGGGTGTTTCCGGCCTACGGACTCCTCCCACGACTTGGCCGACCACGGGCGGACCTCCAACCAGACCAGGGCCATCCCGACCATCTTGGGCCGAAAGTCATCGGGCTCGATCCCCGCGGGGTCCACCGTCACGACGGCCTTGTCGAGCGCCTTCATCGCCTCGTCGGGCTTCCTCAACCAGTAGCACCACCCCGATGATCACCAGTCAACCAAACACCTCGTTCCAATCCTCGCTCACCTCATCCACAGTAGAGGCCGGCCCGTTCCGTGTGAACCGCCCTGGATCTTGCAGAGGCGAGCAGGCAAGAACCCCACCGCCCGAGTTCGAAGTCGGAGATACGTACTATCCCCGAATGACGAACGATCCGATTGCGCCCGACCTTGAAGTCACGAGGGTGTTGGCCGCATCGCCCCAACAGATCTGGTCAGCTTGGGCCGACTCGGATGCGATCACGTACTGGTGGGGACCCGATGGCTTCACGAGTACGGTACGCGAACTCGATCTGCGAGATGGCGGCCGATTCGACGTGGTGATGCACGGCCCGGACGGAGCCCGATACGAGAACGTGTACCTCTTCGAGGAGGTGGAGGTAGACAAACGGGTTGCCTACCTCCACCAAGGTTCGAAAGAGCATGGGCTGGCTCCGTCGCGCTCAACAATGATCATTGAGGCGGAGGACGCCGCCGCGCCACGAACCCGCGTGACTCTGCGCTCGTTCTACGCGTCGGATGCCGATCGGAAGCGGCACCTTGAAGACTTCCAGGCGGCCGCCGGAGCGAGTCAACTGCTCGAGCGACTCGAGCGTGTTGCCATACAACGCTGACGGGGTGCCCGTCAGCACCAACCGTTGATCGGGCCGTTCACCCCGGTCCACAGGTAGGCGTCGGTCACCCAGGTGCCGTCACTCAGCCGGTTCCAGAGGCTGGTGGTGCCATACCGGCCGGCGTGCGAGGTGCCGTTGGCGGAGCAGGAGACGGTGACCGTGGCGCCGTCGCCCACCGTTCCCCGAACGGCATAGCCGGTTCCGGGTCCGGACCGCTTGTTCACCGTGCCCCCGCCGTTGGCGTCGACGACCGCCTGGTTGAAGCCCAGCGCCCCGTAGTTGTAGACCGCACCGCCGGCGCCTCTCCAGGTCGAGCCGTGCCGGGCGCCACCCTGGTAGGCGGAGGCGCCGTTCTCGAACGCCCACTTGCCGAGGCCGTGGCCGGCGATGCTCACGTACGCGCTGTTCTGCCGCAGCCCGAAGTGGACGTGCCGGCCGGACGCCGCACCGCCGCAGGTGACATCGGTGCCCGTGTAGCCCAGGTAGGCACCCTGGCCGACGGCGGCGCCGTTGACCGAGATGCTGCTCCACAGGTGGTAGTAGTCGGTGGAGTAGCCCCGGTCGTGGATCACCCGGATCCACCCCGTGCACATCGTGTACGCCGTGCCGGCCCGCGCCGCGCGGACCACCTGGTCGCCGCCGGCCAGGTCGATCGAGCTGTACGGCGTCTCGTAGCCGCCCCAGCCGTGCGGGCCGCTGGTCAGCGTCCACGTCTGGCCGACGGCGAACGGCAGGGCCATCCCGGTCCGGTAGTCGCCGCCTGCCTGCATGGTGGTCGGGGTGCTCGTGAAGACCGCCTTCTCCTGCTTGTTCACCAGCGGCGACTCGGCGGCCAGCGCACTGAACCCGGCTTCGCCGTCGAAGTTCACCCGCCACGTCCCGGCCTCGGCACGGGCGATGAAGACCGCGCCGGTCGGGTGGACGTCCTTCTCGTGGGAAGTGACGGCCACGGCCGTACCGAAGGCCCACTGGCTGTTCTTGCGGGTGACGGTCACGCGGGTCTCGGAGCTTTCGGCGTGCTCTGCCGCGGAGCTGCCGGCGTGCTTCGCCGCCTCGGCCTCGACCTGCCCGCGCAGCTTGGCGGTCACGGCGTCCTCGACGCTCATCCGCACCGGGTGCGACGCGGTAGCGTGCGCGGCGGTGCCCGAGACCAGGAGTTCTGTCGCCAGCAGTGCTGCGGCGACGCTGGTCCATCGTCTGATGTGCACCATTGACGACCTCTTTCGAATCGAAGGGCATCGCTAGGTTGTGCTGACGATAGACAGGTCGACGAACATTGTCTACATGTTGACCATCGGCAGTGAAGGTATATTTCGCGCGCTCGCACCACCACCGACACCACAACCCGGGGCCGACGCCGCCCCGCCCGAGCCGCCGCACCAGCTGGATCGACCACGACGGTGACCCGCCCGTCATCGAGGGCATCCCGATCCAGCTCCAGGTCGAACACCTGCCCGGCGCCCTGAACCCGCTCAATCCCGCGAGTCAACCAGCCCGGGGCACTCCCCCGGCTCCAAAGCGGCGAAGTACAGCCGCCAATCGCTGGCAAGCCGTGTCGGAACGGCAGACCGATCCGCGGAAGGGCATTGGCGTTCTTGACAGTCTCGGTCTCGTTGGGACATTCTCTGGCCAGGTCGCGCCCGACAGTCCGTCCCACAAGGGCGTACATACACAAGTTCGACCCTCCACTCCACCCACGAACATGGAGGTCACTTTGCGTCGCCATATCGCAGCGAGCCTGGCTGCACTTGTCGCCGGGCTCGGAGTCATGACTTCTCAGCAGTCTGCGCATGCCGGCAGTGGCGCACCGTTCAAGCTGCCTTACCGGGCTGGACACGCGTACACCATTACCCAGACCCCGGGGAGCGGCTTCTCCCACAATGACGCCTATAACCGGCATGCCGTTGACTTCGCCATGGCGCAAGGAACCCCGATCGTGGCCTCGGCGGCTGGCATCATCCACTATGCGGGGTGGAGCGCCGGTGGCGGTATCATCGCGCTAATCGACCACGGCAACAATCGCTGCTCTCAGTATGCCCATCTCAGCGGCACCACTGTCAGCAAAGGGAATAGGGTGGCCCAGGGGCAGCAGATCGGCACTTCCGGCGCCACTGGAAACGTGACCGGTCCGCATCTGCACTGGAATGTCGTCTACTGCGACTCCCAGGTCAGCCGCGAAATCCCCAATACGGTGGAGGTCGGCACCAACTACCCCACCGGTACCAGACCGGTAAGCCAGAACCGCCTGTCCACCGGCCTACCGGGGGCCGACGGTGAACGAGTGTCCGACTTCAGTGGTGACGGTGCCGCCGATGTCCTGGGTGTCGATGCGAGCGGAAATCTCTGGTACTACCCACACAGCGGCGCCGGCCTCGCCACCCCGGTCAAGATCGGACACGGCTGGTCGACCTTCAAGCACGTGATGGCCGCCGACTGGAGCGGTGACGGCGCCGCCGACATCCTGGGTGTCGACTCGTCCGGGAAGCTGTTGTACTACCCGAACAACAACTACAAGCTCTCCGGCCCTACACAGATCGGGCACGGCTGGTCGACCTTCAAACACGTGATGGCCGCGGACTGGAGCGGTGACGGCGCCGCCGACATCCTCGGCGTCGACGCGAATGGAAACCTCTGGTACTACCCACACAGCGGCGCCGGCCTCGCCACCCCGGTCAAGATCGGACACGGCTGGTCCAGCTTCAAGCACGTGATGGCCGCGGACTGGAGCGGTGACGGCGCCGCCGACATCCTCGGCGTCGACGCGAGCGGAAACCTCTGGTACTACCCACACAGCGGCGCCGGCCTCGCCACTCCAGTCAAGATCGGACACGGCTGGTCAACCTTCAGACACGTCATGGCCTCGGATTGGAGTGGCGACGGCGCCGCCGACATCCTCGGCGTCGACGCGAGCGGAAACCTCTGGTACTACCCACACAGCGGCGCCGGCCTCGCCACCCCGGTCAAGATCGGACACGGCTGGTCCAGCTTCCTGCACGTCATGTAACAACCGAAACCTCGGCGGGTCGGCGCGGGGTCCCGGACACGGTGCCCCGGCCGACCCGCCCGGCCACATCCGCCCCTGCTATGCGCAGGGAAAACCGAACTTGTTCGACGGACCGGGTTCAGCGACTGAGCGACACCTCCTGCAGGATCCGCGAGAGCTTCTCGGGGTTGCGGACGGTGTACATACCGGTGACCAGTCCCTCCACGACCCGCACCGACATGACGCTGTCGATCTCCCCGTCCAGCCGGAGCAGCAGCGCCGACCAGCCGTTGACCTGGACCAACTCCGCCGACAACCGGTCGGCGACGGTTGCCAGGCCGGCCGTCATCAGGCGAGCCACCTTGTCGGCGCCGATGACCGGGCGCGGCATCGCCTGCTTCACGCCGCCGCCGTCACCCAGTGCGACCACGTCGGGCGCCAGCAGGTCGACGAGGCCCTGGAGATCGCCGGTCTCGATCGCCCGCTGGAACGCCTCGAGCGCTCCCCGGGCCTCGGCCGGGGAGGCCGCGCCGCGGGGACGCCGCTCGGCGACGCGGGTCCGGGCCCGGTGCGCGATCTGTCGCACCGCGGCGGGCGTCTTGCCCACGGCCTCCGCCAGTTCGTCGTATCCGAGATCGAAGACCTCGCGCAGCACGAAGACCGCGCGCTCGGTCGGGGTGAGCGTCTCGAGCACCAGCAGCATCGCCGTCGACAGGCTGTCGGCCAGCTCGACGTCGTCGGCGACATCGGGGCTGGTCAGCAGCGGCTCCGGCAGCCACGGACCGACGTACTCCTCGCGCCGCCGGATCAGGGTCCGTAACCGGTCGAGCGCCTTACGCGTGACGACCCGGACCAGGTAGGCCCGCGGGTCGCGCACCTCGGCCTGGTCGACGCCGGCCCACTTGAGCCAGGCCTCCTGTACGACGTCCTCGGCGTCGGCGGCCGAACCGAGCATCTCGTAGGCCACGGTGAACAGCAGGCTCCGGTGCCGGAGGAACGGGTCCCCGCTCACGTGTGTGCGACCTTGTTGGCCAGGGGCTGCAGGCCGCATGTCGCGGCGTACTCCTGCGAACGGATGCCGAGGGCGACGTTGGCGCGGGCGGTGAGATTCATGACGCCCACCCGGGCCGTCAGTTCCAGCACCCCGGCAGCGCCCAGGTCCTTGAGCAGCGCGGCGGTCATGTCGTCGGTGACCGTCACCGGGGTCTGGCACATCGCCTCGGCGTACTCCATCACCCGACGCTCGACCGGCGTGAACATCGAGGACTCCCGCCACCTCGGGACCTCGCGCGCCTTCGCCTCGTCCAGTCCCTTGTTGTGGGCCTTGAAGTAGTGGAGGTCCAGGCAGAAGCTGCAGCCCACCTCGGCTGCCGCGGCCATGGTCGCCAACGATGCCAGGCCACGGTCCATCCGGTCCCACTTCTCGGTACGGCCGCCGAACTTCATCATGTCCTTGAAGACGCGCGGGTGGTGCCACATCACCTCGGCGCCTTCCGGCACGCCGCCGACCATCTTGCGCATCGCCACCTTCAGCAGGGCGCCATAGAGGCCGGTGATCTTCGTGCGGGGAACGCGGGTTGTACTGGTCATCGTCGTCTCCTTGTCGCCGGTGTGACATGAAGACGCCGGCCGGCGCCGCCCTGTGACAACACGCCGCCACGCCGTGACGGGTCCGGCCACCTGGTCGTGGTCGGACCCGTGCTTCCGAAAGGCGATTCGGTCTACAGACGCTGCCAGAGGGCCGGTACGTTCGGCGGTTCCCAGCCGACGAGGGCGGTGTGCCCCTGCAGGCAGCGGTAGCTGACTCCTCCGTAGGTGACGGTGGCGCCGGTGGCGTAGACGCTTCCGGCTTGCCACGTGGTCCCGCCCGGCGGGTTGGAGGTCGGCGGCGGGGTCGTCGGCGGGTTGGAGCCTGAGGTGACCAGGGTCAGCCCGTAGGCGGCGAGGATCGGGTTGACCGGCTGGAAGTACATCGTCCCTCCGGTGCGGCAGTTGCCCGATCCGCCGGAGGTGACCCCTTGGGCCTGATTGCCGGAGAGCCAGGAGCCACCGGAGTCCCCCGGCTCGGCGCATGCGTTGGAGCGGGTGACGCCGGAAACCGTGCCCTCCGGGTAGGTCACCGAGGTGTTCTTCTGCTGGATGGTGCCGCAGCGCCAACCGGTGGTCGATCCCGAACGGCAGACGGCGGCGCCGACCGCAGCCTCGGTGGAGCCTGCCACGGCGACGGTGCCGCCGGCGTAGTTGTTCACCAGGCCGCGCGGGGTGTTGCCTGCGTCGACCTGCACCCAGGCGTAGTCACGACCCGGGAAGGTGGAGCCTCGGTAGGTGCCTGACGGCTGGGTGGTGCGGGTCCCGGTCCGACCACAGTGTCCGGCGGTGACGAAGCCGCCGTTGACCGAGAACCCGATCGAGCAGCGGCCGCCTCCGCTCATGTAGTACGCGTTGCCGCCGATCACGTCGATGTAGGTCCTGGGGTCCTCGGTGGTCACCTCGACCCGTACGGCCGCCGGGTCGACCCCGGCGGCGAGCGCGAATGCCCGTGCGGCCTTCAGGCCGGCAGCGTGTGTGAGCACCACGACGGTGTTTTCGGTCGTGTCCGCGTACCAGACTTTGACGGTGGACGGCGCCTTGGCGCTATGCGCGTCGAGTCGGGCCACGTGTGCGTCGAGTTGCGCTTCGCTGCGGAGTACCCGGGTGGGCACGGCGCCGAGAGCGCGGACGGTAGCGGCATCGGCCTCATCGGTGACGCCGACCGTCACCGTTTTCCCGTCACGGGAGATCCAGGTGCCGCCGTAGCGGTTGCCCAGGCTGGTGCGCAGCACCTCCTGGACTCGGCTGGCCTTTTCGTCTGTGGTGAGCCGGTCGCGGGCCTGTGCCGGCGTGAGTCGCAGGTCGCGCTGGAGTGCGGCGAACATCTCCGGGGCGACGCCCGCGGGTGCGGGTACCGCGCCATCGACGGGGCGCAACTGGGGTGCGGTGCCTGCGTTGGCGTGCACGGTGATTCCCAGGACCGCGATCATCGCGGCCCCGATGCCGGCCGCCAGGGCGACCTTTCGTCGGGCCATTGTGAGCTCCTCGGATGTGGGTTCGCTGACGTCGCGGAAGCGGAACCACGACGCCTGCTACTCGGGACTTAACACCTGTTATGTTGCTTGTGGCGGGAACAGTAAGGGAACCTTACCGATGCGTCAATAGCCCGGCGTCAATCACTCGAAGGTTCGGGAAGGGGCAGCGGAGCTCTGACCCGCCGGCACCTGCGCCCAAACCGGCCGTCCGGCTAAGGTGTCGGGCAAGGAGGTGGCATGGCGACGGAAGTCGACAGAGGAGCCGTCGCGCGCTCGCGTGCCACCCCCGCGCCGGGATCCGGTGCCACGAGTACGGCGCCGGACGGAAGCGCTCGCAGCGGCGACGATCTCGGGGCTCCGCCGGAGAGTTTCGGCGCCCGGATCCGGCGGCTGCGCCGGGCGCTCGGGCTCACCCAGCAGCAGCTGGCCGAACCGCGTTACAGCCGCGCCTACCTCGCGGCACTGGAGGCGGGGGTACGCATCCCCACCGACGAGGTACTGCGCCACCTCGCCGCCCGGCTCGACACAGATCCCGACGACCTGCGCTACGGCCGGCCGCCCGGTGTCGCCGTCGCACTCGTCGGCGAGTTGAACGAAAGCCGACGGGCGCTGTCCCGGGGGAGACTGGACAGCGCCGCTGCCACCTTGCTCCGCGTCCGCGATCAGGCCGAACGCTACGGTCTGGTCGAGCTGGCCGGCTGGGTCGGCTACTACACCGCCGAGATCCAGTTGCACCGGGGCGAGACCACCACCGCCGCCCACCATTACGAACAGCTCGCCACGGACCTGCCCGACGGAGCCACGGCACTGCGTGCCGCAGTGGTGAGCCGGCAGGCGTACTGCCTGTTGATCGGTGGTGCCGCCACCCGGGCCGTCGCGTTGCTGGAGGGGGCACTACGGACGCTGCGCGACAGCCCGGCCGCCGATCCCGACGCCGAACTACGGTTGGCCAATGCCCTGATGTACACCTTCCTCGAGCTTGACTGGCGCGACCGTGCCCGCCGGTTGGAACGGCAGGCGCTGCCGCTGCTGTCCCGGGTGGACAACCAGGAGTGGGTGGCCCAGTTCTACGCGGTTGCCGGGCAACTGCGCCGCAGCGGCGACGAACTCGATGAGGTCGAGCGGTACCTGACCGAGGCCGGCCGCCGCTACGTCGAACTCGGCCTCACCCGGGAGCTGGCGCTGTGTCACTGGGCCCGGGGCTACGTACTGCGCCGCGCCGGGCGGCCGGGCGAGGCAGTGGCCGAACTACGCAGGGCCCGCGACATCCTCGGTGATGTCGGTGCCGTGCAGGACCAGGCCGGCGCCACACTGGAAATGGCCGAGGCGCTGCGTCAGGTGGGCAGCCTTGACGAGGCGTACGAACTCGCGACCGTCGCCGCCGCGACCAGCCTGGCCAACGGTCACGCGGAGGGAATGGCCGAGGCGGACCGGTTACTCGGTCGGGTGGCCGCTGTCCGGGGCGAGCGGGACAACGCCGAGCGGCTGCTGCGACGGGCCGCAGACCGCTACGAGCAGGCGGATCTGATGGCAGACGTGGTGTCCTGCTGCCGGCAACTCGGCGAACTCCTGCTGGAGTGGGGTCGACTCCAGGATGCCCGCGAAGCGTTCCAGCGGGGACTACGCGCCGCGGAGCGGCTGCGGTGAGTACGGAAGTCGCCGTACCGGACCGAGACCCGGCCACGCTCGGCCTGCGGCTGCACGCGTTACGCACCGCGCGCGGCCTCACCCAACGGGAGCTGGCCGAACCGCGCTACACCGCGGCCTACGTCTCGTCCGTGGAGAGCGGACGGCGGATGCCCTCCGGTGACGCACTCACCCATTTCGCCGACCGGCTCGGCGTACCGGCCACCGAACTGGCCACGGGACGCTCTCCCGCCGAGGCCGTACGGGCAGACCTGGCACTGACCGAGGCGGACCGCACGGCCGCAAGCGATCCGGCCGGGGCGGAACACGTCTACCGGCGAGCGGCGACCGGCGCCGACGATCCAGGACAGGTCGCACGTGGCTGGCTCGGGCTGGGCCGGCTCGCACTGCTCCAAGGGGATCCACAGACCGCCGAACGCCACTTCGAACGGGCCGAGCCACCAGAGGGTTCCCCGCCGTGGCTACGCGCCGACGCCACGGCCGGGCGGGCCGCCGCGCTGCGGCAACGAGGCGAACACCGGTATGCCGCGTACCTACTTGCCAACACTCGGGACGACCTGGTTCGGGCCGGACTGCCGGATCCGATCGCACTGCTCGTCCTACACACCGAACTCGCGGTCTGCCACGGAGAACTCGGCGACGAGGACGCCGCCGCGAGCGCCGCCGAGACGGCGCTGTCGCTCGCCGGGTCACCCGATCCCGACCATGTCACCGCACTGCACCTGACCGTAGCTCGCACACTGCTGGACGACGGCCAGCTCACCGCCGCCGCCATCGCCGCCGAACAGGCCCGACAGGCGATCCGCCAGGCACTGCTCCGGGTCGAGCTGGCCTTCTGCCACCGAGCCCGGGGCCGGGGTCGATGGACAGCCGGCGACCCGGTGGGCGGGGTCGCCGACCTCACCATCGCACACGACATCCTGACTTCGGCCGCCGCCACCGAACCAGCGCTGGACACCGGCGTGGAACTGGCCGAGGTGTACCGGGCGGTGGGCCTGCCGGACCAGGCGACGCCGCTACTCGACGCGGCACTCACGGCGGGCGGTGACGGCCCGCGGGTAGCCCGGGCCGCCCGGGTACTCGGAATGCTCGCCGCCGACGCCGGCGACGCCGACAGCGCGCACCGTCACCTACGGGCCGCGGTGGCCCACTACCACCGGACCGGGCCACGACACGAACTCGCCGCCACCACCCTGCTTCTAGCCAACCTGCTCGAGAAACAGGGTCGGGCGGACGAGACTCTCGACATACTTCGCACCGCGCTGGCCAGGGTGGAGCAACTCGCCGCGGAGACCGGCACGGGCACCACCACCACCTCGGCGAGGTAACCGACCGCGGCCACCGCCGCTGTCCGCTGTGCCACCAAGAACTGGGAGCACAGGCTTTCCCGGGCCCTCCTGAAGTGACCCCCTGGGACCGGACATCTCCTGACTTGGCATCCTGCCGAGGAGGAGAAAACTACCCCTGGGTGGCGCGGGCGTCAGCGGGTTGTCCACTGGTGACAAAATCGTCGTCTCTCTCCACGGAAGGTGGTCATGGTGACTGGTGTTGAGGTGATCATCGCTGCCCTCGTGGCAGGTGCCACGGCAGGTTCCACGGACGTGGCCAGGACGGTGATCGCTGACACGTACGGCGGGTTGAAGAACCTGTTGCGGGGTCGCCTCGTCGGACGTCCGCAGGCACAGGAGGCTCTGGAGGCGCGCGAGGTCGAGCCGGGCCGCTGGCGGGCGGTCCTGGGTGACGATCTGGCTGACAGCGGCGCGGACACCGACGAGCGGATCCTCGCCGCGGCGCGGCGCCTGCTGGAACTGGCGGACCCGAACGGGGGGGCCTGACTCTTCTCGCCGGGCGGGGGTGCCGGTGGGTCAGACGGCAGAGTTCAACTGGGACGGCAGCGCTGTCTACCCGGGTACGTCGCGCAAGTCCTGGGTTCACGTGCCGGCTCAGTACGACCGGTCGCAGCCCGCGTCGCTGATCGTCTTCCTGGACGGACAGTGGTACCTCGATCCGGAGGGCGAGGTCCGCGCGCGGTCGTGCTGGACAATCTGATCCACAGCGGCGACATCCCGGTCACCGTCGGCCTGTTCGTCGACCCCGGCGTCCTCGCGGACACGCAGAATCCGAAGAACCGCAACATCGAGTACGACGCTTTCGACGACCGCCTGGTCACCTTCCTGCTGACCGAGATCATCCCGCAGGTCACGCAGCGCTATTCGATCACCGACGCCCCGACCGATGGGGTATCTGTGGTGGCAGCAGCGACGGGAACGGCGCCTTCACCGCCGCGTGGCAACGCCCGGACAAGTTCCGGCGAGCGATCTGCTTCTTGTCCAGCTTCGTGCAGATGCCCGCCGGCAACCCCTACCCGGACCTGATCCCCAGCGTCCCCCGCAAGCCGCTGCGGATCTTCATGCAGGCTGGCCACCGAGACCTGCACTGGAACGCCCGAACGAAACTGGCTCGCCAGCAGTCTGCGCGTCGCCGCTGCCTTGGCCGAAGCCGGCTACGACTTCCGGCTGGTGCTCGGCGACGGAGGCCACAGCCCCAACCATGCCGGCGTCCTTCTTCCGGACGCACTGCGCTGGCTGTTTGCGCCGCCCAAGAGGTGAGCCTGGCTACTTTTCTCGTCCGCCGAGGGCTAGTCAGAGGTCTCGGGCGAACAGGCGCACCAATACTGATAGGCCGCACCGGCCGTCGGGCCGGCGCTGCACGAGTTCGGCGTCGCGGAGCAACCCGAGCAGATGCGCCGCCTGGGCAACCGGTACCCCGGCCAAGTCCGCGACATCGCGCAGATCGAATGCCGCCGGTTCTACCGCGCCCAGCAGCCGAAACAGCCGGGCGGCTGCCTGGCCGCCCGGCTGTCTCCGCAGCTGTTCGTAGCTCGCCTGTAGACGGCTACGTAGGTCGAGGTCGTCCTGATGGAGGACGTCCAGCCGGTGCCGTTCGTCGGCAAGCTGCTCGGCCAGGTCGTCAAGCGACTCGTCTGGCCGTGCGGCCAAGCGGGCGGCGGCCGCCCGGATGGCGAGCGGCAGGTAGCCGCAGCAGGCGACGATCCGCCCGGCGGTGCTCGGCGCGCCTACGGCACGTTCCTTGCCGACGAGCCTAATCAGCAGCTCAATGGCCTCGCCCTCGTCGAGCCGGTCAAGCCGCATCCGTACAGTGTCCAGGGTGCACATCGATTGGCGGCTGGTGATCACAACGGCTGTAGGCGGGCGGGCCGGGATGAGTGGGCGGACCTGGTCGACGTCGTTCGCGTTGTCCAGCACCACCAGCAGCCGGCGTCCGGCCACGAGCGACCGGAAGTAGGCGGCGGCCTCGTACCGGTCGGCGAACATTCTTGATGGGCGCGGATCGAGCGCGCCGATCCACCGGTTGAGCACATCGAGCGGACGCTGTGGCGCGTGATTCGCCTCCGTACCGCGCAGGTCGACGTAGAGCTGACCGTCGGGAAAGCGGGTGGCGAGTTCGTGCGCCACGTGCACGGCGAGCGTCGATTTGCCCGTGCCGGCTGGTCCATGGATGGCCGTTAGCACGATGTGTTGCGTGTGGGTCCGACCTAGTTCGGCGGCGAGCAGCCGGGCCGGCTCGGCCCGCCCGGTGAAGGCTGCGCTGTCCATTGGCAGCTCTGCCGGTGCCGGCAGGCGGCACGACCGGGCCACCGCCCGGTTGCGGTCGCCGCGCCGCGGGCTGTCCGGTGGTTCGCCGGTCAGGATCCGACCGTGCATCTGCTGGAGGTTTGCGCTGGGCTCGATACCGAGGTCCGCCGCGACCCGCTGGCGGAAGTCCTGATAGGCCGCCTGCGCTTCGACGACCCGGCCGGCCGCGTGAAGGGCATGCATGAGCTGGCCCCGCAACCGCTCGCGCCAGGGGTGTTCGGACACCAGGAGCCGCAGCTCACTGATGGCCGCGGCGTACCCGCCGAGGTCGAGCCGGACCTGGATGCGCTCCTCGATAGCCGAGAGCCGCTGCTCCTCCAGCGCGGGCACGATCTCCCGCAGGCCGGGCGCTTGTACGTCCGCCAGCGGCGCGCCACGCCACAGCGCGATCGCCTGATCGAACAGGTCGAGAGCCTGCTCGGGTTCCTCGGATGCGCGGCTACGCGCAGCGGCGAGTAGCGTCTCGAAGCGGCTGAGATCGAGCGCCTGGGGCTCGGTCTGCAGCACGTACCCCGGCGTCTGTGTGACGATCGGCTGCGCCTGTACGGCGGGCGGCTGCGACCGTGTCTCGGCAAGACGGTCGCGCAATACCCGGCGGAGTCGACGAACATGATTGTGCAATGTGACCCGGGCCGAAGCCGGTGGGGCATTTCCCCAAAGCTGATCGATCAGCCGCTCGACTGACACCACCTGATTCGCCTGCAGCAAAAGGGCCGCCAAAAGTGCCCGTTGCCGTGGGGCGGTAATTGGTATGACCTGGCCATTTGCGCGAACCAGCAACGGCCCCAGAATCGCGAAGTCCAATATGCTGCCATCACCCCCTCTCGTGCGGCACGGACTGGATGGTTCGCCATGCGGCCACCCATCACCAGACTAAGCGTCATCAACGAAATCAGCGAGATCTTTCGATGACCGAACAGATCTGGACCGAACCTGGGCCCGACGGTTGACTGATCGAGCAATGGCAGAAATAAGCATTGAGCTGGGACGATTCCGGGATTCGGTCACCCAGTGGTCATATCACCAGTATTACTATGCCACGTTTCCACATAGAGCGGTAGCTATCAGATCGAGTTCACCGGCGCCGCGTTCGGCCGTCGACCCGGGCCAGGTCCCAGACAGCGAGAGGTGAAAAATCAGCAAGGCGACAAGGTCGGATAAATACTGCATTAGGGATTAGGTCAAATAAAAGGCCATAACAACTCTGGCAGTCTCTTTATGACCGAGGCACGCGGGTGGCTCATCGCTCCGCTAGCCGGCTACCTCATAGTCCCCCTCTTACCCCGCCGATCGGCACCAAACCACTGACACGGCGGCAGAAATGGGCCTTTACCTGCGTGGCTAGCGTTCCGCTATCCAGTTGCTAGCGGACGCCTGGATCATCCCGGACAGGCCCGCCTCGGCCAGTCGGCGGCGATGGCCGGCGAGTCCGCATGGCACCCGGAACCTTCCGGACAGGGGAGCACAATGTCGGTGAACGACCTCGTCCACATCAGCAACAACCATGAAGACGTCCATTGGGACACCATTTTTGATTTTGTGTTGCCGGAATTGTTCGAACGACAAGTCGCCACCCGACCACACACACCCGCCATCACCTACAACAACCAAACCCTCACCTACACCCAACTCAACACCCGCGCCAACGCCATCGCCGAAACCCTCCACGAACACGGCATCCAACCAGAGGAACCAATCGGCGTCTGCCTCCCCCGCAGCATCGAACTCATCGCCACCCTGCTCGCCATCACCAAAACCGGCGCCGCCTACCTCCCACTCGACCCCACACACCCACCCGCCCGCATAAACCAGCTCACCCAACACGCCAACGTCAAAACCATCATCACCACCAGAGACAACACCACCCCACTACCCCCACACACCACCATCATCCACACCGAAGACCTCCCCACCACACCCACCAAACCACCCCAACCCTGCCCCGCCACCCCACAGAACCTCGCCTACATCCTCTACACCTCCGGCTCCACCGGCCAACCCAAAGCCGTCGCCGTACCCCACCGCGCCATCACCCGACTCGTCACCCACCAAACCCACATCACGATGGGACCCCACCAGAACTACCTACTCCACTCACCCACCACCTTCGACGCCTCCACCTTCGAAATCTGGGCCCCCCTACTCAACGGCGGCCAACTCACCATCGCACCACCCGGCCAACTCACCACCCCCGAACTCCACCACCTCATCACCACCCACCACATCAACACCCTCTGGCTCACCGCCGGCCTATTCCACCTCATCATCGACGACGACCCCACCATCCTCACCCCCATCCAACAACTCCTCACCGGCGGCGAACCCGTATCACCAACCCACGCCGAAAAAGCCCGCCAACACCTACCCAACACCCAAATAATCGACGGCTACGGACCCACCGAAACCACCACCTTCGCCACCTGCCACCCCCTCCCACCACACCAACCCATCACCGGACCCATCCCCATCGGCACCCCACTCAACGGCACCGAAACCCACATCCTCGACCACCACTGGCAACCCACCCCACCCGGCACCACCGGCGAACTCTTCATCGGCGGACCCGCCCTCGCCCGCGGATACCACAACCAACCCCACCTCACCGCCGAAAAATTCATCCCCCACCCCACCAAACCCGGCCAACGCCTCTACCACACCGGCGACCTCGTCCGCCAAACACCCGACGGCACCATCCACTACATCGGCCGCACCGACCACCAAATCAAAATCCGCGGCCACCGCATCGAACCCGCCGAAACCCAAACCACCCTCCAAACCCACCCCGACATCACCACCACCCACATCACCACCCACCACCACCCCCACCGCGGCCCCCAACTAACCGCATACGTGATTCCCCGCGATCTCAAACGCATTCCCGGTGCGAACGAACTGCGCGACTTCCTGCGCCAGACGCTGCCCGACTATCTCGTGCCGACCCAGTACGTCGTACTCGATGCGCTGCCGCTCACGCCCAACGGAAAAGTCGACAGCGACGCCCTGCCCGCGCCGGACGCGCTACGCACACGGCGCCCGTACGTCCCGCCGGCCACCGAGACCCAGGACGGGATCGCCCGGATCTTCGCGGAGATCCTGCAGTTGGAGCGGGTTGGGGTGGACGAGGACTTCTCCGAACTGGGCGGCCATTCGTTGTTCGCGATGCAGGTCGCCAGCCGGGTGCGGAAGGTCTTCGGGGTGGCGCTGACCCCGGCCCAGGTCTTCGGCAACCCGTCGGTGTCGGCCCTGGCCGACCAGGTGGAGCAGGCACGCGGGAAGCCGTCCGTCCCGGCGATGCCGGTGCTGACCACGCGCTCACGCCAACCCCACGAACCCCTTTCCTGGCAGCAGGAGCAGGTGTGGTTCCTCGCCAGCCTGGCGCAGGAGCATGGCGCGTACCGGGCACAGGCGTCGGTGCGAATGCACGGCACGCTCGATGCCGACCTGCTGGACCGGGCGCTCGCCGAGGTGGCGGTCCGGCACGAGATCGTCCGCACGGTGTTCGGGGAGACCGACGGTCAGCCGTATCAGATCGTTCAGGACCCGTCACCGGTGCGGGCCACCCGGTACGACCTCACCGACATACCGCCGCAGGACCGACCGGCGCGGGCACACGAGGTGATCGCCCACGAACTGAAGCGGCCGTTCGTCCTGTCCCGGCTACCACTCATGCACTGGACGCTGATCCGCCACGATGAGCAGGAATACGAGCTGGTGCTGGTCGAGCACCACCTGGTCCACGACGGTTGGTCATTCACCATCCTGATGCGTGACCTGGAGTCGGCGTACCTGGCGTTCCGACTCGGCAAGCCCACGCCGCTGCCCGCGTCAGCCATCCAGTACGCCGACTACTGCCGGTGGCAGCGGGAGACGATCGACGCGCCCGCCATGCGCGCACAGCTGGACTTCTGGCGCACACGCCTCGCCGACCCGCCGGCACCGGCCACTCTGCCGCCGGATCGGCCCCGGGCGAACACACAGACCTTCCGTGGCGACCTGCTCCGGGCAGAGTTGCCCGCCGCGCTCGCGTCGAAGGTGCGCAAGTTCGCCCGCGACAACGGCGCGACGTTGTTCATGACGCTGCTCGCCGGCTTCGTGACGCTGCTGCACCGGCACACCGGGGAACGGGACATCTGCCTGGGTTCGGGATTCGCCAACCGTCGCCTACGGGAAACCGAAGACCTGGTCGGCATGTTCGTCAACACGGTCGTGCTCCGGGTCGGGCTCGCTGGCGACCCGTCGTTCCAGGAATTGCTCCTGCGGGTACGCGACGTCGCGCTGGAAGCCTCGGCGAATCAGGAGTACCCGTTCGTGCGGCTGGTCCAGCTACTGAATCCGAGCCGTGACAGCACCGGCAACCCGTACATCCGGACGTTGTTCAGCTTCAACGACTCGCCACTGACCGAGATCAACCTCGCCGGGACGCCGGGCACGGTCTTCGAGCGACACAACGGGTCGGCCAAGATGGACCTGAACGTGATCGCGGTGCCCCGCGCTGAACGTCAGCTGGGCGAGACCGGCCACGTGGACAACCGGATCACGCTGCTGTGGGAGTACAACGCCGACATCTTCGACAAGACCACGATGCGTCAGGCCGTCCGGAGCTACCTGCGGTTGCTGGAGTCTGCCGTCACCACCGCAGCCACGCCGATCTCACAGCTGGACTGGCTCGACGACGAGCAGCGGCGGCTGCTAGCCAGTTGGTCGTCGCGGTCGCCGGTGCCAGACGACGCCTTTGATTTTGTGTTGCCGGAATTGTTCGAACGACAAGTCGCCACCCGACCACACACACCCGCCATCACCTACAACAACCAAACCCTCACCTACACCCAACTCAACACCCGCGCCAACGCCATCGCCGAAACCCTCCACGAACACGGCATCCAACCAGAGGAACCAATCGGCGTCTGCCTCCCCCGCAGCATCGAACTCATCGCCACCCTGCTCGCCATCACCAAAACCGGCGCCGCCTACCTCCCACTCGACCCCACACACCCACCCGCCCGCATAAACCAGCTCACCCAACACGCCAACGTCAAAACCATCATCACCACCAGAGACAACACCACCCCACTACCCCCACACACCACCATCATCCACACCGAAGACCTCCCCACCACACCCACCAAACCACCCCAACCCTGCCCCGCCACCCCACAGAACCTCGCCTACATCCTCTACACCTCCGGCTCCACCGGCCAACCCAAAGCCGTCGCCGTACCCCACCGCGCCATCACCCGACTCGTCACCCACCAAACCCACATCACGATGGGACCCCACCAGAACTACCTACTCCACTCACCCACCACCTTCGACGCCTCCACCTTCGAAATCTGGGCCCCCCTACTCAACGGCGGCCAACTCACCATCGCACCACCCGGCCAACTCACCACCCCCGAACTCCACCACCTCATCACCACCCACCACATCAACACCCTCTGGCTCACCGCCGGCCTATTCCACCTCATCATCGACGACGACCCCACCATCCTCACCCCCATCCAACAACTCCTCACCGGCGGCGAACCCGTATCACCAACCCACGCCGAAAAAGCCCGCCAACACCTACCCAACACCCAAATAATCGACGGCTACGGACCCACCGAAACCACCACCTTCGCCACCTGCCACCCCCTCCCACCACACCAACCCATCACCGGACCCATCCCCATCGGCACCCCACTCAACGGCACCGAAACCCACATCCTCGACCACCACTGGCAACCCACCCCACCCGGCACCACCGGCGAACTCTTCATCGGCGGACCCGCCCTCGCCCGCGGATACCACAACCAACCCCACCTCACCGCCGAAAAATTCATCCCCCACCCCACCAAACCCGGCCAACGCCTCTACCACACCGGCGACCTCGTCCGCCAAACACCCGACGGCACCATCCACTACATCGGCCGCACCGACCACCAAATCAAAATCCGCGGCCACCGCATCGAACCCGCCGAAACCCAAACCACCCTCCAAACCCACCCCGACATCACCACCACCCACATCACCACCCACCACCACCCCCACCGCGGCCCCCAACTAACCGCATACGTGACCAGTCCCGAGCCGGACCGGGCCGGACTCGTGGCGGAACTGCGCCAGTACGTGGCCCAGCTGCTGCCGGAGCACCTGCGTCCCACCGATTACGTCGTGCTCGACGAACTACCGCTCACGCCCAACGGGAAAGTCGACAAGGCCCGGCTGCCAGACCCGGCACCGCCGGTCACCCCCGAGGCCGCCGTACCACCCACCACGTCCATGGAGCACCTGGTCAGTGAGGTGTGGGCGGACGTGCTCGGCTTTCCCGACTTCGGCGTCACCGACAACTTCTTCGACATCGGCGGGCACTCACTGCTCATCGGCCGCGTGCGTAGCCGACTCAGCGCCCGACTGGAGCGCACCGTCCCGATCGTCGCGCTGTACGAACACCCGACCGTCCACGCCATCGCCCGGTACCTGTCCTCCGACGACGCGTCACGCGGCGCGGATCACGACAGCCACCAGGAACGGGACAGCCAACGGGATCGGGCCGTCCGGCGCCAGCAGCACCTCGCGGAACTTCGCGGCCGCCGCATCACCGGCTGAGCAACGCAACCCACAACCCGGACCGGAGGAGATCCGCCGTGTACGACGACGAGGACGACGACCGCACGTTCGTGGTGGTCCGCAACGACGAGGAGCAGTACTCGATCTGGCCGCAGGAACGGGATCTGCCGCCGGGCTGGGTGGACGTCGGGGTCGCCGGCCCGAAGACGGTCTGTCTGGGGCACATCCGCGAGGTCTGGACAGACCTGCGCCCGAAGAGCGTACGCAGGTTGGCTGCACCGGCCGGGACGGAACCGCATGTCGAGTGACGCCGATTCCACCGGGCTGGATGTGGCGGTCGTCGGCATGGCGATCCGTGCACCGGGCGCCGGCAACATCGCCAAATTCTGGGACAATGTACGTCAGGGCGTAGCGACGATCTCCCGCTTCACGCCCGCCGAACTGGCCGGGGCCGGAGTGCCAGCTCATGTGTACGAGCGGCCGGACTACGTGCCCGCGGCAGGTGTGCTGGCCGGTGCGGACGTCTTCGACGCCGCGTACTTCGGCTATTCTCCACGCGACGCGCGCCTGCTCGACCCGCAGCAGCGGGTGTTCCTGGAGTGCGCCGGTGCGGCATTGGAGGACGCCGGGTACGGCGCCCGTCAGCACCGGGGCCCGGTCGGCGTGTACGCCGGCGCGAGTGCCAGCACGTACCTGCTGCGTTACCTGGTGCCCCGCGCGGATCTGCTCGAGCAGGTCGGGCTGTACGACATGCTGCTCGGCAACGACAAGGACTACCTGGCCAGCCGTACCGCCTACCACCTGGACCTGGACGGGCCGAGCGTGACCGTGCAGACGTCCTGTTCGACGTCGCTGGTCGCGGTGCATCTGGCGATGCAGGCCCTGCTCGGGCACGAATGCGACCTGGCGCTGGCGGGCGGAGTCAGCGTGTCGTTCCCGCAGCGGCGTGGCTACCTGCACCGGGCTGGCGACATCTTCTCCGTCGACGGCCGCTGCCGGCCGTTCGACGCCGAGGCGAGTGGAACCGTACGCGCCGACGGCGTCGGCCTGGTCGTGCTCAAACGGCTGGCCGAGGCGATTGCGGACGGTGACACCGTGCACGCGGTCCTCAAGGGATCGGCGGTGACCAACGACGGCTCGGCCCGGGCCGGCTTCACCGCGCCCGGCGTCGCCGGCCAGGTCGCCGCCATCCGGGCGGCACAGCAGGTCGCGGGCGTACCGCCGGAAACCATCGGGTACGTCGAGGCGCACGGCACGGCCACCGCGACCGGCGACCCCATCGAGTTGACCGCGTTGACCCGCGCTTTTGCCGCCGCTACGCGGCCCGGTACCTGCGCGCTCGGCTCGCTGAAGGCACTGGTGGGGCATATGGACGCGGCCGCCGGCGTCGGCGGTCTGATCAAGGCGGTGCTGGCAGTACGGCACGGCGTGCTACCACCGAGCCCGTATTTCGTCCGCCCCAACCCAGCCGCGGAGCTGGCCGGCAGCCCGTTCTACGTCAACGCCGAACCGCTG
This sequence comes from Polymorphospora sp. NPDC050346, assembly GCF_040655695.1. Taxonomy (NCBI): domain Bacteria; kingdom Bacillati; phylum Actinomycetota; class Actinomycetes; order Micromonosporales; family Micromonosporaceae; genus Polymorphospora; species Polymorphospora sp. NPDC050346. Next base: position 245,121 of record NZ_JBFAKM010000003.1, read on the forward strand.
CCCTGGCCGGGTGCGGGGCATCCGCGACGGGCCGGGGTGAGCTCGTTCGGCCTCGGCGGTACCAACGCCCACGTCGTGGTGGAGCAGGCGCCTGAGCCGGCACCCAGCGGGCCGAGCCGGCCCGAGCAGGTGCTGGTGTTGTCGGCGCGGACCGCCGAGGCGCTCGCCGCCGCCCGGGCCGAGTTGGCGGCGCATCTGCGTGCCCGCACCGAGACCGATCTAGCGGACGCCGCGCACACGCTTCAGGTGGGGCGCCGCGCCTTGCCGCACCGGCTGGCGCTTGTCTGCCGTGACACCTCCGAGGCGGTCGACCTGCTCACCGACGGCGGCGCCGGTTGGGTTGGGTGTGAGGAGACGACCGAGCGGTCCGTGGTGCTGATGTTTCCTGGACAAGGCGCCCAGTACCCCGGGATGGGCGGCGAACTGTACCGTGCCGAGCCGGCTTTCCGGTCTGCCGTGGATAAGTGCGCGGACCTGCTGGCGGTCCGGCACGATCTGGACATCCGACGGGTGCTGTACCCCGGCGGGCAGGACGATCCGGAGCTGCTCGACCGCACCGTGTATACCCAGCCGGGCCTGTTCGTGGTCGAGTACGCCCTGGCCCGACTCTGGATGTCCTGGGGTGTTCGGCCGTACGCGTTGGTCGGCCACAGCATCGGCGAGTACGTGGCCGCCTGCCTGGCCGGTGTGCTGAGCCTGGTGGACGCGCTGGACGTGGTCGTCGCCCGTGGGCGATTGCTGGAGGCGACGCCGCCGGGACGGATGCTCGCGATCAACCTGGCCGCGGGTGACGTCGAGGCGCGCCTGGAGCCGGATCTGGGGATCGCGGCGAGCAACGCGCCCCACTGGTGCACGGTCTCCGGGCCGGCGGAGGCGGTGGCACGGCTGCGGGACCGGCTGGGCGCCGAGGGCGTGACGTGCCGGCAGCTGCGCACCGCCCGGGCGTTCCACTCGCCGATGGTGGAGCCGGCCCTCGCCGGTTTCGCCGAGGCGCTCCGACGGGTCACGCTGCGACCGCCTCAGGTGCCGGTGGTCTCGAACGTGACCGGCGGCTGGCTCGGCGCCGACGAGGCGACCAGCGTGGACTACTGGGTGCGTCAACTGCGCCAGCGGGTCCGTTTCACCGAAGGTATCGAACTGCTGCTGCAGCGGGACCGACAGTTGCTGCTCGAGGTCGGTCCCGGCGACACGCTGCGGACCCTCTGCGCGGGTCACGATCTCGCGGCTGGCGGCCACCTGGTGCTCACCTCGTTGCCGCACCGCCGCGACCGAACGCCGGAGACCACGTTCACGCACACCACACTGGGCCGGCTCTGGCTGGCCGGTGCGGCGCTGAACTGGTCGGGCTACCGGGAAGGCGAACGGCGGGGCCGGATTCCGCTGCCTACCTACCCGTACGCGCGGGAGCGCCACTTCGTCACCGAGATGGAGCAACCGGCTGCCACCCGGGTCGGGCAGACCGGGCAGTTGGCCGCCGCCGTTCCGGCCGCACACCCAGCCGTTCTGGCAGCGGACCGCAGCGCCGGTACGGCGGGCCAGCCGGCACTGGACGCGGACGTGCGGCAGGTGATCCGGGCGATCTGGCAGGAGGCGCTGGGGATACCGGAGATCGACTTGCACGACGACTTCTTCGCGCTCGGTGGCCATTCGCTGCTGGCCACCCGAGTGGTCGCCCAGATCCGCGACTTGTTCCGCGTCGACCTGGGCCCGGACGCGGTGTTCGATGCGCCGACGGTGGCCCGACTGTCGATCGTGGTGGAGAAGCTGACCGACCGGGTCGAGCCGCTCGTTCCCGAGCTGGCTGCCGAACTGGATGGGCTGACGGCCGAGCAGATCCGGGCCGAGTTGGCCGGTGAGTGGGTGAAGGAGTGATGAGGTTGACGATCCGACCGACCGGGATGGCCGCGTTCAGTACGTTGTGGACGGGGCAGGTGCTGTCCGGCATGGGCACCCGGATGACCCAGTTCGCGCTCTCGATCTGGGTCTGGCAGCAGACCGGCAGTGCGACCGCGCTCGCCGTGATGACGTTCCTCGCATACGGCGCGACGGTCGCGGCGAGCCCGTTCGCCGGTGCGTTGATCGACCGCTGGCGGCGCCGGGTGAGCCTGGCCGCCAGCGACGCGGCCTCGCTCGTGGTCACGGTCGGAGTCCTGCTGCTGTTCTGGAGTGGCTCCGTCGAGGTCTGGCATCTGTTCCTGGCGAACGCGGTGACCGGCGCGTTCCTCGCGTTCCAGGGGCCCGCGTACACCTCGACGATCACTGCGCTGGTGCCGAAGCAGGGCTTCCCCAGGGCGAACGCGATGATGGCCCTGTCGCGTTCGGTGCCGGGTGTCTTCGCCCCCGTGGTGGCGGCCGCACTGATGGCCCTGGTCGACATCGAGACGGTACTGCTGATCGACGTCGTCTCGTATGGGTTTGCACTGGTGGCTGTGATGCTGGTGACGTTGCCGGCACCAGCGGCCGCCGGGGACGGCAAGAAACGGCGCAGTATCTGGCGCGACGCCGGGTACGGCTTCGGCTTCATCCGCCGGCACCCGGGGCTGCTCGCGTTGCAGGGGGCCGGGCTGTCGATCGGCGTACTCGCCGCGATGGGGTGGATCGTGCTCACTCCCCTGATCATGATCAGTTCCGGCGACGACGAGGTGCAGGTCGGCATCGTCAACTCCGTCGGCGCGATCGGCGGCATCCTGGGCGGCATCGTGGTGACCGCGATAAAGCCACCGGCGCGGAAGATCCCGGTGATGTTCGCGGCCATCATCGGCTTCGCCGTTTTCGGGCGCATCCTGCTGGGACTGGGCGATTCGCTGGTGATGTGGTCGATCGGCTGGTTCTGCGCCTGGCTCTGCATCCCGTTGATCGAGGCGTACAGCCAGTCCATCTGGCAGGAACGGGTGTCGCAGGAGGTGCAGGGTCGGGTCTTCGCCGCCCGTCAGGCGATCTCACAGCTCGCGCTGCCGGTTGCGATGGTGATCACAGGTCCCCTGGTTGACGACGTGTTCGAGCCGTCGATGATGCCGGACGGCGCACTGGCCGGGATCTTCGGTTCCCTGGTCGGCACCGGTCCCGGCGCCGGCATGTCACTCATCATGCTGCTCTCCGGGGTGATCGGGGTGCTGGTGGGACTCTCCGGTTTCGTATTCCGCCGGCTCCGCGCGCTCGACGACATCCCATCGACATCCGGCGATCCGGGAGGCGAGTCAGGCGGGCCGACGGCCGACCCTGCTGGCGGACCGGCCGAACCGGCACGCGACCCGGGCAAGCCAGCCGTCGGCCAGGCAGGGCGGTCGGGATGACCGCGCACCAGACGCCCGCACCCCGGGTCGCCGAAGACCTCAACCGGGCGCTACATGAGGCGATGTCCCGTGACGAACGGGTCGTCCTGCTCGGGCAAGACATCCTCGACCCGTACGGCGGAGCGTTCAAGATCACCAAGGGACTCTCCAGCCGGTTCCCGGATCGGGTCATCGGCATGCCGATCAGCGAGCAGGCCACCGTCGGCATCGCCGGCGGGCTGGCCCTGTGCGGCAACCGGCCGATCATCGAGATCATGTTCGCCGACTTCGTCACCCTCGCCTACGACCAGATCCTCAACTTCCTCACCAAGTCGGTCTCGATGTACGGCCGGCGGGTGCCGATGCCGGTGCTGATCCGCTGCCCGGTCGGCGGCGACCGGGGCTACGGCCCCACCCACAGCCAGTACCTGCACAAGCAACTGCTCGGCATCCCGCACCTGACGCTCTTCGAGCTTTCCCCGTTCCACCCGTGCGGACCGCTGCTGGAGGAGATCCTGTCGGGCGACGAGCCGGCCATGCTGTTCGAGAACAAGCTCCTGTACGGACGCCGGGTACACACCGACGGCATCGTTGACGACCTGTTCCAGTACGACTACCTCGACCCACGCGGGCGGGTCGCGCGAATCAGCATCGGCGCCCCGGCCGACGGCGATGTCGTGGTGATCGCGCCTGGCGGGCTGTGCGAGCGGGTGCTGTCCGCAGCGCGGCGGCTCTTCCTCACCCGGGAGATCCGGTGCCAGATCCTGGTTCCGGTCCAGCTCTATCCGCTGGACCTGACTGCGCTGCTACCCACCCTCGCGGGTGCCGCACGGGTGTGCGTGGTCGAGGAGGACGTGGCTGGCGCCACCTGGGGCGCCGACGTCGCCCGAGCCGTGTATGAGCGGCTGTGGCGCACGTTGCGCCACCCGGTGACCGTGGTCAGCTCCCGCCACGGGGTGATCCCGGCCGCCAGGGTCCTGGAAAAGCAGGTCGTGGTACAGGCGGACGACGTCTACCGGGCCATCGCGGAGGATATCCATGCGTGACATCACCGTGCCGAAGCTCAACAGCAACGACGACAGCTACATACTGCTGGAATGGCTGCTCCCCGACGGGGACACCGTGCCGGAGGGGACGCCGGTCGCGGTCGTGGAGACGGCCAAGGCCGCCGAGGAGCTGCCCAGCCCGCACAGCGGGATCCTGCACCGGTTGGTCAAGGAGCAGACCGAATGCCGGCCCGGCGAGGTGATCGGACACCTTTTCACGGACGAGGACGAACGGCTGCGCTACTTGTCGGCTCCCCCGGCGGCGCGCGCCGGCGACCAGGACGTCGAGATCGTACTCACCGAACCAGCCCGCGATCTGGTCGCCCGGCACAACCTGTCGATGGACGCGGTGCGCCGGCTCGGCAAGACGGTCGTCTCCCGTGCCGATCTCGAACCGCTACTGGCCGATGACGGCACGCCGCCGGCAGATAGCGGGACCATCGCCTGGCACACTCCGTCGCGGCACCAGCAGGCGGTCGCGGACGTGGTCACCCGATCACACCGGGAAATCCCCGCCGGGTACGCCGTCTGCAAGGTCATCGTCGACGCGGCCCTGGCCGCCGCTCGACAGGCCGCCGAGCAGGACGGGTACGTCGCCGGGCTGACGGAGTTACTCGTCCGCGCGGTAGCCGGACAGCACAGCCGGTTCCCTGTGCACTTCGCCACCTGGACCGATGGCGGCGACGTCATGCTCGCCGATGCGCCCAGTATCGGAGTGACCATCGACGTCGGCACCGGATTGTTCGTACCCGTGCTCCGCGACGCCAACCAACTCTCGCTGCGCGCGGTCGCCGAGCAACTCCTGGCGGCCAGGATGGCCGCGATGCGCGGCGAGTTCCGCGCCGAGGACCTGCGTGGTGCGAACATCGGCGTCGCCCTGGCCGAGGACCCGATCGTCCTGGCCCAGCCGATGATCCTGCCTCCGATGGTCGCGATGGTCTCGCTCGGGGCGCGCCAGCAGGAGCCCTGCCTCGGCCCGGACGGCGGGCTGACCACCCGCAGTTTCGTCTACCTCGGACTGTGCTATGACCACCGGCTGCTCAACGGCCGGCAGGCCGGCCTGTTCCTGGCCGCGTTGCGGGATGCGCTGCAGACACCGGAAGGGCTACGGCGACTAACGACATGAGACCAGAGCCGGACGCCGGAAAGGAGCCAGCCGTGCCCGACGAACTCCACCAGGAACTGGCTGGGCTCAGCCCCGCCCAGCAGCGGCGACTGGCGCTGCGCCTACGCCAGCGGCGGTCCCCGCAAGCCCCACCCGACGCGGCCGCCCCACCGGGTGCCGACACCGATCCAGCACCGTTGTCCTTCGCTCAGGAACGGCTCTGGTTCCTGGACCGGATCAACCCCGGTGACCCGGCATACAACGTACCTATCGTCCTGCGCGTCACCGGGCCGCTGGACCGCGCCGCTCTCGACCGGGCGCTGGCCGCGGTGCTGCGCCGGCAGCCCACGCTACGGACCTCGTTCGTCGAGGTGAACGGCGAGCCGCGGCAGGTGGTACGAGACCAGACCACGGCGCCGCTGCGTGCTGTCGACCTGCGCGGCCTGCCACCGGACGAGCAGCGGGCCGCCGCTGCAAGCCAGGCCATCGCGCACGCTCATCATGCGTTCGACCTGGCCGTCGGGCCACCGATCGCGGCGCTTCTGCTGGTCCTTGCCGAGGCGGAACACCTGCTGCTGATCACCGTGCACCACATCGCGTTCGACGGCTGGTCCGGCGGCGTGCTGCTCTCGGACCTGGTGGCCAGCTACGGCGAGTTCGCTGGCGGCGTCCCGGCGGCGCTGCCAGCGCTGACCGTCCAGTTCGTCGACCATGCCAATGCAGAACGGGCAGCGGGTGAGGCGGGGCTCGCCGGGCATCTGGACTACTGGAAGGAACGGCTGGCCGGCGCGCCTGTGCTGTCCACGCTGCCACCGGACCGTCCCCGGCCGCCCGCACAGACGCATCGCGCGCGCCACCGCGCCTTCGACGTGCCCGCCGAGACCACCGAAGGGCTGGTCGGGCTCGCCCGCGCGCACGGGGTCACGCTGAACGCGGTGGTGCTGGCCGGCTTCGCCGCGCTGCTCAGTCGAATGGCCGGCCAGCCCGACGTGCTGCTCGGAGTGCCGGTCGCCGGGCGGACCGCTGCCGGCACCGAGCACCTGGTCGGTTGCTTCGCCAACACGATCGTGCTCCGCGTCGACATGGCGGACGATCCGACCGGCGACGCGTTGGTCCAGCAGGTACACCGGGCGCTTGCCGCAGGCCAGGCTCATCAGGCAGCGCCGTTCGCCCGAGTGGTCGAAGATGTCGCACCGGCCCGCGACCCGAGGCACAACGCCCTGTTCCAGATCATGATCAGCGTCGCCGAGGGAGCCCAGCCGCAGCGCTCGGCGGCTGGCGTCGACTTCGTGGTCGACCAGGTCGAAGGCGCCAGCACCGACTTCGACGCGTTCGTCACGATCGCCCACGCCGACGGCGTCCTACGTGGTGTCTTCCGTTACAACGCCGACCTCTACCTCGATGAGACCATCGACCAGGTGCTGGACCGGTTCGCCGCGGTCCTCGCCGACCTGGCCGTCCGGCCTGGCCGCCGATTGTCGGCGTTGGCGAGCCTGCGGCGGCGGAAGATCCTGGTGGCGGCGTCGTTCACCGCCGACCCGATCCGCACGACCATCGCGTTCTGGTCCGGTTTCCTGCGGGTGCCCGTCGCCGTGCGCCTGGCGCCGTACGGGCAGGTGGTGCAGCACCTTCTGAACCCGGCCGACGCCGACAGCGACAACATGGTGGTGCTCGTCCGCTGGGCGGACTGGCTGCGGCACACCGGCACAGCGGTCAACGGGGACGTAGACACCGATCGTGGTGGACGGCTGCTCGACCAGGTAGTCGACGATCTCGTCGACGCAGTCCACCAGGCCAGCCACGGTCCGCTGCTGATGCTGGTCTGCCCCAGCCCGGCCGGGCACGAGACGCTCTGCCGGCGTGCGGACGAGCGACTGGCGCGTGGGCTGGCCGCCGCGCCCGACGTGACTCTGGTCTGGGTGTCACCGCAGCGGTACGCGGTCACCGAGACGCACGACCTGACCGCCGACGAAATCGGCAACGTACCGTACACACCGGACTTCTTCGCCGCGATCGGCACCGCCGCGATGGACCACCTCACCGTCGGCTGGGGGGTCGACCCTGGACCGCAGCGGGCCGCCTACACGCACACCCACCTGGCCACGGCCGAGGCGATCACGGACCGGGCACGGGTGAGCGGACCACCGGTGTACGACCCGCAGCGGTCGGTCGAGCCCCGTACGCAGACCGAGCGTCGACTCGTCGACCTGTGGCGCGGCCTGCTGCCGACGCACCCGTTCGACGTGGTGACCAGCTTCTTCGCCGCTGGCGGGCATTCGCTGCTCGCCACCCAACTGCTGTCGCGGGTACGGTCCGGGTTCGGCTGCGCGGTGCCGCTGCACGAGTTCTTCCGCGAGCCCACCATCGAGTGGCTAGGCGCGGCCATCGACACGGCGCGGGAACCGACCGGACCGGACGCGCCGCTGGTCCGCGTCGCCCGGGACCGGGAGCTGCCCGCCTCCTTCACCCAACTACGCCTGTGGGCGCTGTCCCAACTAGATGGTGATGCCGCCAGGCACAACACCACGTTCGCGGCGCGGATCAGCGGCCCGCTGGATCGGACCGCGCTGCGGCACGCGGTGGCCGGGATCGTGCATCGGCACGAGATTCTGCGGACCGGGTTGGTGAACCGGGGCGGCCGGCCGGTGCTCGCCATCGCTGCGGACGCCGACCCGTGGCTGCCCGATCTCGACCTGCGGGAGCTGCCTGAGGTGCGGCGGGAGGCAGCCGTACGCGAACGGATCGCCGAGCACGGGCAGGCGGTGTACGACCTGGCCCACGGCCCGCTGCTGCGGCTGCGGCTGCTGCGCACCGGCCCGGCCGCGCACCACCTGCTGATCGGCATGCACCACGCGATCTGCGACAACGCCTCGTGGGGCCGGTTCTTCGCCGAGCTGGCCGAACTCTACGATGCCGCCGTCACCGGACGCGCGACGGAGCTGGTACCGCTACCCGTCCAGTACGCCGACCACGCGCACTGGCAGCGGGGGTGGCTGACCGGTGACGAAGCGGCGGGGCAGGTGCGGTACTGGCACGAACGGCTGGCCGGGGCGCCCGCCCAACTCGAGCTACCCACCGACCATCCGCGCCCGGCACGTCCGACGTACCGGTCGGCACGGGTCGCCCGGACACTCCCGGCTGATCTTGGTGTACGCCTGCGGGAGTTGAGCCGTGGCGAGGGCGTACCGCTCTTCCCCGCGCTGCTGGCCGGCCTCGGCATCGTCCTGCACCGGGCGAGCGGCCAGGACGACATCGTGCTCGGCGTCGTCACCGCCGGTCGCGAGCGGACCGAGGTGACCGACCTGATCGGCTACTTCGCGGACCTGCTTCCTTTCCGGCTGGACCTGGCCGGGGTCCCCACCTACCGGCGGCTTCTGCGCCGGGTGCAGGCCACCGCGGTGGCCGCGTACCAGCGCCAGGCGGTGCCGCTGGCGAGGATCGTCGAGGCGGTCCGGCCACCCCGACGGCCCGGCGTCCACCCGCTGTTCCAGTGCGCGGTCAGCTTCATCGACGAGAAACCGGTCGAGCTGGAGCTGCCCGGGCTGGAGGTGGAGCGTGTCGCCAGTCCGGCCACCGGCACCGACTTCGACCTGTTCGTCACACTGCAGTGGCGCGACGAACGACTGGTGGTGGTCGCCGAGTACCCGACCGCGCTGTTCACCGAGACGACCGTCACCGGCTGGCTCGCCGACTTGGAGGACGTGCTGGCGGCGGCGGTGGACGCGCCGGACGAGCCGATCGGAGAGCCACGGACGGATCCGACCGCCGGCGTCGCACCGGTGGCAGCCTCCTTCGACGCGGCAGGGCTGGACGGTCCCGTCGGGTATTGGTCCACGCAGAGCGCGGCGCCGATCCGGATCGCCCTGCAGCCGGCCGGCCGAGTCTTCACCGCGCTGCTGGACGCCGCGGACGGTGCGGCCCGGGTGTTTCTGCTGCGCTGGACGGACTGGCTGGAACCGGCCGGCGAGCCGTCACAGGTCCGGCTCGCCGACGGCGTACGCATGCTGGACGAACTCGTCGACGATCTGGTGGCTGCCGTACGGCGGCGAGCGCCACGCCCACTGCTCGTGGTGACCTGCCCGGCCGCACCGGCCTGGGCCGGATGGGCCGGGGTATTCGGTCGGCTGGACGAGCGGCTGGCCGCCGAACTCTCCACGGTCGCCGGCGTCGAGGTGGACGCGGCGGCGCGGTGGGCGCACCGTTACGGCGTGGCGACGGTCTACCGACCGACCGGTGACAGCTACACCGAGGAGTTCCTCGCCGCGCTCGGCGCGCAGATCGTCCGCCGTCTGCTCGCCGCCGGTCGGCAACCGGGATGGCTACTACTGCCGGAATCCGGCTGGCGCCGCTGCGACGTCGCACGGATTCGACTCGAACAACACCGGTACGGCCGCCAGGTACTCGCCTGGCCGCCGGAGAGTGGTCCGGTCGACACCCTGGCCCGACTGGTCGACGCCGGCACGTGCACGCCGGCCGACTGCGTCGTGCTCGACACCAACCCGGTCACGGTCGCTTCCGTGCTGGATCGCTTCCCCGACACGGTCGCCCTGACCGCCCCGGCCGGCGGTGCCGAACTGTGGCAGTTCCTCGGGCACGTCTGGCCGCTCGATCCGCCTGGCCCGGGCGCGGTGGAGGTCGCGGCCATGCCCGCCGCGCAAGCCGCCCGGATAGCCGAGTCCTCCACCGGAATTCTCGCCAGCGCCGAAGAGCCGGCCGAGAATCCTGCTCCGGCGGAGCCTTCGTCGCCGGCCCGCCCGCTCGACCCTGGGCAGATCCACGGTCGCGACACCGTCGGGCAGGCCGGGCCGTCGTCGGATCCGCGCGCCGGCGCTCTCGCCGAGATCTGGGCCGACCTGCTACACGTCGGACAGGTCGGAATCCACGACGACTTTTTCGAGCTCGGCGGGGATTCGATGCTGGCGGTCCAGGCGGTCTACCGGGCTGCGACCGCCGGAATCGTGTTGGCCCCGCAGGACCTCGTCGACCACCGTACGATCGCGGCCTTCTGCGCGGCCCGGCCCGCCGTCGACCCGACCGGCGACCCCGACCGGCCGGGCCAGGCCGACCCGGCGGCAGCGCCGGCCCAGGCCGGCGAACCGACGCCGGCCGTCGAAGCCGCGCCGCTGACCGGTGCGCAACGCTGGTACCTCGACCTGGTCGGACCGAGGATGCCCGAGCCGGCGCACTTCAACCACCCGTACTACCTCGACCTACGCGAGCCGATGCCACCCGAACAGGTCGAGCGGGCGATCCGGCTCCTCGCCGCCCGCCACGGTGCGCTGCGGATCCGGCTACCCGGTGGGGACGCCGCCGGCGGGCAGACCATCGGCCCGCCGGCGGAGGTTCCGTTCACCAGCCACGATGTCTCCGCGTTGGCGGACACCGAGTACGAGCAGCGGATTGTCGAGTTGGCGACGCAGGCGCAGCGCGGCCTCGACCTGGGCGGCCCGCTGTTTCGCGCCGAACACTTCCGGCTCGGCCGGCACGGACCGGACCGGCTGCTGCTGATCTGCCACCACCTGGTCACCGACGGCGTCTCCCGAGGCATTCTGCTGGCCGACCTGCAGGCGCTCTGCCGGGGACTGCGGCGCGGGGAGCCGCCCGGACCGCCGGCCGGCACGACACCGTATTTGGCATGGGCCCGGCGGCTGGCCGGGTACGCGGATTCCGACGAGGTCACCGCCGAACTGCCGTTCTGGCTGGCGCAGGCGGGCGGCGCCACCGCGGCGATGCCGCCCGACATCGCCGGCGGGCGGACCCGGTTCGCCACCTTGACCTCGGTACGGGCGATGCTGTCGGAGCCCGAGACGACCGCGCTGCGCGAGTCGACCCGACGCTTGCGCACCCACCTGCCGGCTGCGCTGACCTGGGCGGTGGCCGCGGCGATGGCACAGCGGACGGGCCACACCGACCGTACGTTCGCGCTGACCGGGCACGGGCGGGAGGCGTTGTTCGACGGTGTCGACACGTCCCGTACGGTCGGCTGGTTCCAGGTCTTCTACCCACTGCGGCTGCGGCTACCCCAGGCGTACGACGAGCCGGCAGCGGTCGCTGACCTCGCCGCCCAACTCGCCGGCACGCCGCATGGCGGTGTGGGATACGGCCTGCTGCGATTCCTGCGCGACGACCCGGCGGTGCGGGACCAGTTGGCGCAGGTTCCGTGGCCGCAGGTGAGTATCAACTACACCGGCCATTTCCGGTTCGACGACGCCGAGGAGGGCGGAGAACTGTTCCGGGTACGCCCGCCAGCGTTCGGCCGGGCCCAGGACGGCCGCGGCGAGTGGGCGTACCACCTCGACATCGCCGGCACGACGGTTGGCCGCCAGTTCCGGGTCGAGGTGGTCTACAGCACCGATTTCTACCGCCGGGACACCGTCGAACAGCTCGTTGAAGGGATATGTCGCCGGTTGCGGGCCTTGGCAGGCCGACCGGCCGAGATGGGGGTGGGTACCAGTGCCTGAGCCGGCCATGACCGAATCGCTGACCGACATCGTTGCCGCGGTCCTAGGAGTGGATCCGACCGACGTGCACGACCGGTCCGGCCCGACGACGCTGTCGGGCTGGACCAGCCTCAAACACGTCGAGCTGGTGGTGCGGCTCGAACAGAGTTACCAGGTGCGCTTCTCCCATCAGGAGATCGTCGCCTTCACCACGGTCGAGGCGGTCCGCGAGGCCCTGCGCCTCAAGGGCGTCGCCGTCTGACCGCACGTTCGGCCCACCGACCACTGAAGGAGCGAGCATCGTGCACCTGATGACGACACCGCCACGGCCGGGCCAGCCGGCGCAACCGAACAGGCAGGAGCCCCCGGGCCGACTGGACGAAGCCGATCTCGCGATGCTGCTGCTGATCCGGCACTTCGAGCAGGCGTTGCTGCGCCTGTTCGCCGACGGCGAGATCGACGGGACCACCCACACCTGTCTCGGCCAGGAGTACATCCCGGTGGCGCTACGACCGTTGCTGGGCCGTGACGACTACGTGTTCAGCAACCATCGGGGGCACGGCCACTACCTGGCCCGCTTCGACGACCCGGAGGGGCTGCTCGCCGAGATCATGGGACGCCGAGGGGCGGTCTGCGGTGGCTTCGGCGGCAGCCAGCACATCCTGCGCGACCGGTACCTCTCCACCGGGGTGCAGGGCGAAAGCCTGCCGGTGGCGGTCGGCGTCGCCCGGCATCTGAAAGCGGCCGAACCGGGCCGGCTGGCGGCCGTCCACATCGGCGACGGCACCTGGGGGCAGGGCGTCGTGTACGAAGCTTTGAACATCGCCGCGCTCTGGGGCGTACCGCTGCTGGTCGTGGTCGAGCACAACGACATCGCTCAGTCGACGCCGACCCGGACGCAGCTGGCCGGCACGATCGCCGGGCGGGCCGCCGCGTTCGGGATTGAGCACCACGCGACACAGGCGCGCGACGTCGCTGGGATCCGGGCCTGGCTGGCGCCGGTCGTCGAGCGCGTCCGCAGCGCCCCGCGGCCGGTCGTGGTCGAGTTCCACACCGACCGGCTCGGTCCGCACAGCAAGGGCGACGACACCCGCAGTCCGGAGGAACTCGACCGGCTGCGGCGGCGGGACTGGTACGAGACGTACGCCGCCGCGTACCCCCGGCAGTTCGCCGCAGCCGACGAGCGGCAACGTGATCTGGTCGCCGAGGTGGTCCACGAGGTGTCGACGCGACCGCCGGTCGCCTGGGAGGACCGGTGACCACCATCCAGCAGCGGTGGCAGGGCCTTCCGGCCGCGGCCGGCCCCGGGGCGCTGCGGGTCGGTCTGCTTGCCAGCTACACGATCGACCCGCTGGTGCCGCACCTCGGGGTGGCGCTGCACGACGCCGGGCTGCCCGCCCAACTGCAGGTCGGACCGTACCACCAGATCGTGCAGCAGCTGCTGGACGACGACGGCGCGATGTTTCGCCTGAACCCGGACGTGGTCGTGGTCGCGCCGCGGTTCGAGGAGCTGCCGGAACAGGCCGACCTGCTGCGCTGCGCTGCGGCCGGGCTGGAGGCAACGAGGCGGCGCGGCTGCCGGCTGGTCTTCGTGCTGCCCCCCATTCCCGAGCGGCGACCGTACGGCGTCGGCGAGGCAGCCAGCCCGACGGGCGCGGTAGCTGGCTACACGACCGTCCGCGAGCTGCTGCGGGAACGGCTGGCCGGGCTGGCCCGGGTCGACGTCGCCGACGCGGAGGAGGTGATACGGCAGGTCGGCGCCGTCCGGGCGCACCACCCGTCGCTGTTCGCGTTCGCCCGCGTGCCGTACACCGACGAGTTCTTCGCCGCGCTCGGCTGCCAGCTCCGCGCCGTGCTGCGGGTGCGGTACCGGGGCGCCTGCCGCGCGGTCGTGCTGGACGCGGACACTCTGCTCTGGGACCCCGACGGCGCGCCTCGACCCGGCGCGAGTTGGCTGGCCGAGCCATTGCGTGATCTGCGCGCGGCCGGCGTACGACTCGCCGTGCGGGGCGGGCGCGATCCCGACGAGACATGGGACGCCTTGGCCACGGCCCTGCCCCGACTCGTCGAATCCGATCTGGATGGTTGGGCCGTGGACGATCGGCCGGTCGGCGCGCAGGTACGCGACCTGGCCGCCGGGCTCGGCGTCGACGAGTCCGCGACGGTGCTCATCGGAGCCGGCGGGCCAGGGCCGGCGCGGGTGAGCCTCGGCGACCGGCCCGAGGAATGGCCGGCACAGTTGATGGCCGCCGGCCTGTTCGACCGGCTTCCGCCGCGATCGGCCGGCACCGCACCGCCCGCGGCGCCGGAGCCGGCGGAAGGGCTTGTCGACGGGTCCATGTCCGGGCCCACGCACGGGTCTGCCCAGGCGTACATCGACAGCCTTCGGGTCAACATCGCGGTGAGCGAGGTCGACGGACCGCCGTCGGACGACATACGCAAGGTGGTCGCGCGGGCAAAGGACTTCACACTCGGGCTCGGCGATGCCGTGACAGCTACCGGATCCGGGCGGCGAACACTGATCGCCCGGGTCAGTGACCGACTCGGCGACTACGGGGTGAGCGCGGTGATCGGAGTACGCGAGGAGGACCCGCACGCCGTCGTCGACCTGTTCTCGATCTCCTGTGCGGTGCTCGGCAAGGACGTCGAACGGGCCGTACTGCAGGAAGTCGTGGAACAGGCGGCGGCCACCGGGCACAGCGAGGTCCGGTTGCGGTATCGCAAGACCGGACGCAACCAGCCTCTTGTCGACTTCGTGTCGGCGGCGACCAGCCATGCCTGGCCCACCCGGACCGGCCGCGAGTTGACGGTGCGGGCCGAACCGGTGGAGCTGGGCGACGGGGACGAGTGCGGAGATGGGACATGTCTGACCTGATCGTCGACGCAGCCCCGCGTAGCGGGACGCACCTGGTGCCGCTCGGCAACTCCGGCTGGTTGCTCTGGCGGGAATCGGTACTACGCAGCGCGGGCTTTCCAGCCACCGCCGTACTCCGCCTTGGAGATCCGGCGCTCGCCGCGGCGGCCGACCGCGACGCCGCCGACTTCGACCAGGTGTACGCGGCCGCGGCCCGGCGCCTGTCCGCCACCATCCAGGCCATTGCCCAGGACGCCCGCTTCCGTGAGGCCGTGGTCTGGCAGAACCGGCGGTTACTCAATGACTGCCTGGACAAGGCGGCCCGCGGCGAGCCGAGAAACGTGCGCGGGCGCAACCACGAACTGGCGATCGCAGGCTACCTGCAACGCTACTGCGTCAAGAACGACACCATCGGGTTTTTCGGCCCGGTCGGCTGGGCCCGATGGAGCGGCGGCCCGCAACGGATCACGACCCGGCCGGGCCCGCGGCTGCTGGCCCGGCGGCGGGTCTACTTCGAGGTGTGGGCCGTCGACGCGGTCGCCGACGCGCTGCTGTGCGACCCCGCGCTGCGTCCGTGGGTGGAGCCCCGCCCGGTGACCGCCAACCATCGCCGAGGCACGCTGGTCAACCGGCCCGACCGTGGCGTGTTGGTGCTCACCCCGGCAGAGGCGGATCTGCTGAACCTCTGTGACGGGCGGCTTTCCGTACACGAAATCGCGGCCCGGATCGACGCCGGTACGGATGAGACATGGACGGCGCTCGCCTCGCTGCGCGACCGCGGCCTGATCCACCTCGACCTGCGTTCCCCCGTCGAGGCACGTCCCGAGGCGACCCTGCGGGACCGGCTGAGCCGAATAGGTGACCCGGCGGTACGCGAGCGTGCGCTTCGGATGGTCGACCGGCTGATCGGCGCCCGCGACGCGGTGGCGGACGCTGCCGGCGACGCGGCGGCGTTGGCGGCGGCGATGGACGAGATGAACGCGATCTTCGTCGACACGAGCGGCGTGGCGGCGCAGCGGCGGCACGGTCGCACGTACGCCGGCCGGAGCCTCGTCTACGAGGACGCCGTACGTGACGTGCGGGTCGACCTCGGCGCGGACGCGATGGCCGAACTCGCTGGGCCGCTCGGCCTGGTGCTGGACAGCGCCCGCTGGTATGTCGGCCACGCCGCCACGCGCTACCGGGCCCTGTTCGACACCATCTACGACCAGTACGTGAGCCGTACCGGCGACCGCGGCATGCCCCTCGGTGCCCTCGTCGGCCGGGCCACCCCGAACCTGTTCTTCTCACTGCGGGAGACGCCGCCGCCGGTCGCCGCGGCCGCGGCCGAGTTGCAGCAGCGGTGGGCCCGGGTCCTGCGGGTGCCGCCCGGGGTACGCCGGCACGCGGTACGTATCGAGGACATCACCGCCGCCGGGGCAGCGGAGTTTCCTGGCGGACCGCCACCATGGCCGGCGGCGCGGCACCACACCCCGGACGTCATGCTCGCCGCGGATCCGGATGCACTGGAACGCGGCGACTACCACTGGGTGCTCGGCGAGTTGCACGCGGCGACGAACACCGTGGAGAGCCGCCTGTTCGTGGAACAGCATGCCGACCCGGCGCAGCTGCTCGCCGCCGCCGAGTCCGACTATGGTGGCCAGCGGATGTATCCGCTCCCCTCCAAGGAGTCGGACTTCGTCACCTCGCGTACCTTCCCGCCGTCGGCGCTGCTCTCACCGCAGTACACGTACTGGGCACTGCGCCCCGACGCCGACCCCGCTCCCGGGGAGGTACTGCCGGTGGCGGCGATGTCGGTCTCCCGCACCGAACGCGGGCTCATCGTGCGGTGCCGGGGACGGGCGGGCGAGTACGACCTGCTACACGTCCTCGGCGAGATGCTCTCCTCGGCAGTACTCAACGGCTTCAAACCGATGGCCCCGGCCCCGCACCAACCGAGAGTCACCGTCGGCCGGCTCGTACTGGCCCGCGAAACGTGGCGCTTTCCCGCCACCGAGCTGGACTGGGCACACGTCACCAGCGAGCCGGACCGCTACCGCCGGGCTCGTGCCTGGCGGGCCGACCATGACCTGCCGGAACATGCCTTCTACCGGGTGGCGGTCGAGGACAAGCCGTGCTTTGTGGACTTCACCAGCCTGCCCCTGCTCAACCTGTTCGCAAAGGCCATCCGGCGCAGCGCCGAGGAGAGCCCGTCGTCGGCGGTCGTGGTCAGCGAAATGCTGCCGGACACGACCCAGAACTGGTTACGGGACGCCGAGGGCGACGGCTATGCGGCCGAACTACGGATCGTCGCGCTCGACCCGTCGGCACCCGCTGCCCCACCGGCATCCGACGGCTGATCGCGGCTTCAACCTGTACTCGAGGAAGTCGAACGACACCCACACCTCACCGCTGCAGCGACCGGCGCCGAGCGGCATGTCATCGCCCGGTGGTGCTGCGGGCCGGGCCACCACCAATACGGTTCTGACGCCCGCTCCGTCGGGAGCGCCGGGTCGCAGCGCTGTCACGACCGCTCTCAAGTGCCACCGTACGATGCGCGCCGTGGTGCTGGTCGCGGTAGGTCCATCACCCGGCAGAAGAGTCCCTCACCAGGCCATAGGCCTGGTGAGGGACCGACTGCTGTCTACAGGAGACGTTGCCTGGTCAGAAGCCCAGGGCGTCCTTACCCCCGACCACCGGAAGCACCAGGGTGCTGCCGTTGAGGTACACGGTGATCTGGCTGCCGACAGCGCCCGCGTCACGTGCCGGCCGGTTCGACGTCGGGTTCGCGTTGTAGTTGCCGGTGATGACGAGGCCGATCCGGTGCCCGGCCGGGATGACGTGCTCGGAGGGGAGCGTCGTCCACCGTACGTTGTAGTTCTTGCCGGGCGTCAGCGCCTCGCTCCGGCGGAGGTCCGAGGACTTCTTGGCGTCGATGTGGCCCCAGGCCAGGACCCGCTCGGGCGTGATCGCGACGCTCGCCTCCATCGGCGCGGCGCAGCCGGTCCGGCTGGCCAGGTCCTCGGGCTCGCAGGACTCATGGATCACCTCCAGCGGTTCCTTGCCCGCCACGGTGACGGTCGGGCCCGCGCCGTAGTCGACGAGTAGGGCCGAGAGCAACGCGGTCTCGCCGGTCGTCGACATCCGGACCTCCACCTTGGGCGTACCGGAGATGCGCAGGTCGTTCTCGAGCGGCGGGGTCACGAAGGCGAGCCTGCCGGACTTGGCCTGCTCGGCGTTGCCGACCTTGACGGCCTGCGACTCGATCTGGTCGACGAAGCTCTGCGTGGGGTTGCCGCCGGCGTTGTCGAACGACAGCGTTCCCGCCGCGTCCGCCGTGGCCGGGCCGAAGCGCAGGTTGACGTCCTTGGCGCTGGCGTCGGGCCAGGTCGAGTGGGTCTCCCAGGTGCCGTCGGGCCGCTGGATGTCCGCCATCGGCTCATCCATGATCCCGTTCGGAATGTCGTGCAGCCAGTGGTCCATCCACCGGTGCATGACCGACTGCCACTCGGTGAGCCGGAAGCTGGTCGGGTTGACGTGTGCGCCGCGGTGAATCCAGATCTTGCGCGGCATCTGGCGCTTCTCGACCTCGTGCCACAGGTCGGCGAAGTGCATGGTCTTGACGTTGTAGTCGGTGAGGCCGTGCACCATGAACACGGACGTGTTGGCCGTCTTGATCTTGTTTGCATCCGGCAGGTAGTTCCGCTCCTGCCAAAACGGCGTGAAGGCGGAGGCGCTGGCCACCTCGGCATCACCGACCGCGGTGATGACCGACTCACAGGCCGGTGCCGATACTGCGCCCGGCAGCACCCGGCCGACCGAGACGTAGTCCGCGAGCCACTCGGTGTACCGGTGGTTGACGTTCTCGCTCCAGGTCGACCAGGCGATCCCCTGGTCGTTCACGTACTTGTACCAGCTGGAGATCGCGGCGATCGGCACCACCGTCCGCAGGCCCGGGACGCCTTCTGTGGCGACCGCGTTGGGGAGCGTGCCGACGTACGAGACACCCTGCATGCCCACGTTGCCGGTGCTCCAGTCGGCGACCGCCGGGCTTCCGTCGTGGTAGAAGGCCGGGGCGCGGCCGTTGAGCCAGTCGACCGCCGCCTTGATGCTGATCGTGTCCTCGACGCCGCCGGTGGTCGGGCAGCCGAACGACCGCGAGGTGCCCTGCATCTCGACCTGGACGACGGCATAGCCGCGGGGGACGAAGTACTCGTCCCACCAGCCGGCGAAGCCGCGCGTCTTGTCCGGCGGGGGGTTCGTCAAGGCGCGACCGAAGTACGGGCTGGCCTCCATGATGGTCGGCACCCGCAGGCCAGCCTCGGTCTCCGCCGGCCGGATCACGTCGACTGCGATCAGGTCCCGACGGCCGTCGCCGTCACTGTCCATCGGCGCCTCAACGTAGACGACCTCCTGGATCGCGTCGCCGTACGAGAACACCGGTTGGGTCACACCGTTCTCGATCACGATCCCGGGTGCGTCCGCCGTGGCGCCTGCCACCGCGGGCACCCCCATGACCGTCACCCCGATGACCGTTCCAACGGCGACCATTCGCCGTACAAGATTCATATCTCCACCTCCGTCTAACTGACTATGGGCAAGTCAACAAGGGCCCGGGCCGCCGAGCGGTCAAACTTGAGGGAGTTCAGAGCTTTGCGTCAGATCGCAACTACCCACAGCAACCGGCACAGCGTCGGCCCGCACGACCCGGACAACGGAGGGTGATCACGCCCAGGATCTCGGGCCTACCGAGACCGTCGACGCGTACGACTGTCGACGGAACCACGATATGCCCATATGTCCATATGTCCGGCAGGGACAGTCAGCTGCTAGTTCCTTACCTTTCGGCATGGCGCGAAGGCGTGGCGAGCACGTCCTGAGCGATGGACGCGGTTGCCTGCTGGGCAATGACGGCGGACAGCCGGTACCCCGCGCCTGGTCAACAGACACCCTCCCGCCGGCGCCCCCGGAGACCGCATTGGAGGCATTCGGCACGGCGAGGACCCATTCCATCAGCAGCGCCAGCGAGACGAGACAAGCCAAGCCGCTTTCGCCAGGCGGCTCAGGCAACCTCGGAGGGCAGGACGGGAAGCGTCAGCCGGTAGCCGACGCCGCGGACGGTCTCGATGAGGCCGGGCACGGCAAGTTTCTGCCGCAGCGACGCGACGTGTACCTCCAGTGTGCGTCCCGCGCCTCCCCAGGCGGTGCCCCACACCCCACTCATGATCTGCTCCCGGCGGAACACCACGCCCGGACGGCGGGCAAGCAACGCCAACAGGTCGAACTCCTTGGCGGTCAAGTGGATCCTTCGTCCATCCACCATGACGACGCGCGACTCGGTGTTCAGGCTCACCGGTCCGAACACACGCGGGTCAGCACCGGCTGCCGAGGCCGGGGTAACCCCACCGGCGTACGTCGCCGTGCCCGCGCGCCGGGTGACCGCATGGATCCGGGCCACCAGTTCGGCAACGTTGTACGGCTTGACGATGCAGTCGTCGGCACCAAGATTCAGCCCGTGCACGCGCGAACGCCAGTCCGCCCAAGGAGTGACGACGATGATCGGCACATTCGACATTTTCCGGATCTGCGTGCACACCTTGAAACCATCGCAGCCCGGTAGGCCCAGATCGAGCAGAACAGCGTCGGGACCGTCAGCGACGAGCTCCAACGCCTGTTCACCGGTGCGGGCGCAGGCGACCTCCAGGCCATGCTGGGCCAGAACGGTACGCAGGGCGCCCATCACCCTGCTGTCGTCCTCAACAACTAACAGCTTCATCGGAACTCTTCACCGACAGGCGGTACCCCGTCCGCACGGATGCGTCTCGCCGGTGCCGCCGCGGCTCGCACCAACGGTCCCGCTGATGCGGGGGCGTGACTGTCGTTGAACACCGGTTCCCTGGCGTTGTGCCGGTCTCGCCATCCCGGGGTAGCCACGGAGAAGTAGCGGCCCCCGATCGCATTCGCGTGGAGACTGCTCCCACACGTACCCGACGAAGACGCCCGAGGCGACGATGCTTCACAGTCGACACCTCATTCTTCGTCAAGATCATTAGAACGCCGATGTCTTTATACTGGAGCGCACTGCCGGTGTCCAGGTCCGGCGCGAGCTGCGCACCCGCCGCGACAGCGGGCTTCACGGATTTACGACCTTGCGCACAGCAGGACGCCGGGCGCCGGCCGGCCTGGTCGATGATCTGTGGGCGTCGGTCCGTTGGGCGCGTCGGGTCTTCAGCCATCACGCATTTACCGGATTCTCCGGCAATCACCTGAATTTGCTGCGGTCGGAGTCGTATCCGTTGTGGATCACCGGGCATGAGGGACGGCTGCACGCCCGACGCGGTGGGCACCGGCAGCGGAAGGCAGGTGCCGGCCGACCGCCGGGTGCTGGGCTCAGCCTCCCTGGCTGGCTACAGCCCTCGCTATTGCGCACCAGGCCGTTGTAGGACGAGTTGGCGCGGCGCGGCGATATGACGGATGTACTGGGCTCCACTGGCATGGCTACAACTGGCCACAGCACAGCCTGATCCCGCCGGCAGAAAGTAGCGTGCGTGACAGTAGAGGCCGCCGGCGCCACCACGTAGAGCTGCACGCTCATGCCGACGCACGTGCATTGGCCCGAGCCTACGGCGACTCGCGCAACGGCCAGATCTCGACGACACCCTGCGCGACCGCGCATGGCGTTTTCGACACGAGTTGGATGGCCTCCTCCATCGTCGCGGCTTCGATGACGGCGAACCCAGCCACCGGGAGAGCAGAGGACATGAAGGCTTCGTGCACCACGGTCACTCCAGCCCCGTCGTGGTTTCGCACCTGCACGGCAGCGCCGGCGATCCCCATATCAACTCCCGCCGCACGCAAGTGCGCGTCATGCGCGTGCGCCTCATCACGTACTGCCGCGTCGGTGCGGTCGTAGCCGTCTTGGTCGCCGTATCCAATGGTCACGAACTTGGCCATAGCGGGTCCCTTCTCTGGTGCGTCGTCTTCTTCGCGACGGTCAGGCAGCCGGCCCGCGCCAAGCGGTCGCGAGACATGGCCACAGAGCTTGCCAAGCCTGGCCTTGCCTGAGCCGACGCAGCCGATTGCGGATTGCAACCAGTTCGCTGAACGTAACGTAGTCTGCTTTCAGTAGGCAACCAGTCAGTCGAGAGGGTTGAGCGACCGTCGCGGTCCGCTTGAAGGGACACCCCTACTGGCCAAGCACCTCAATGTTTGTCGGGGACTCGTGGTGGATCTTCTCGTAGGTGTCGGGGCTGACGTTACGGAGTCGGCTGTGTCGGCGGCGGGGTTGTAGACCAGTTCGGTCTTCAAGGTGGCGAAGACCATCCCGTCATCCCCGCCATCGGTGCCGCCATCGCAGAGATCGCTCTGCTGTTGTGGGTCTGGGATGTCGCCGTCCAGTCACGCCAGAGACGCCAGCGCAGAGCCCACCATCTCCGGGGGGTGAACCGGTCCCACGATTCATTGGTAACCGTTTTAGCCATCTAGTGGGGTTACTGTTGAGATCACGCGTCAGCAAGTCGAGAGGAATCCGCTGTGAAGCACGTAGCCAAGACGAGGCATCGGTACCGGGACGTGGAGGGTTTGCGGGTGCGCTACCGCGAAGCCGGGGCATATTCGTCGACTGCTGTCGTTCTGCTGCATGGAGCCCCGAGCTCGTCCTACTCCTTCCGCGAGGTGCTCCCGACCTTGGGTGAACATGCCTACGTGGTCGCGCCTGACATCCCAGGCTTCGGATTCTCCGACGCCCCGCCGGTCGAAGAGTACGAGTACACCTACGAGGGCCTGTCCCAGGTGATAGAGGCGTTGCTCGACGGCCATGGTGTGGAGCGGTACATCGTGTTCGTGACGGACTACAGCACACCGGTGGGCTACTTCCTGGCCACCCGGCACCCCGAGCGGGTGCTGGGCCTGGTGGTGCAGAACGGCAACGCGCACGAAGCCGGCTTGGGTGAGGCATGGGACTCGGGTCGCCGGTACTGGGCCGAGCCGACCGAGGAGAACAGGGCCGCCCTGCCGGACTGGTTGACCTTCGAGGGCACGAGGGACACCTACTTGGGCGGCTTGCCCGCGGAGGTCGCAGAGCTGCATCCGCCGGAGTCGTGGCATCTGGACTGGGAGCGCTTGTCGCGGCCTGGCAGCACCGACGTGTACTTCCAGTTCTTCTACGACTACCGCAAGCACGTGGCACGCTTCGGCGAGATCGCCGAGTACCACTCCACCTACCAGCCGCCCTGCCTGCTGCTGTGGGGCCGGCACGACCCGACCTTCGACATCGCCGAGGTACTCGCCTACCACCAGGCGTTGACCACGTTCGAGGCGCACATCTTCGACGCCGGACACTTCCTGTTAGAGACCCACGCCGCCGAGGTCGCCGACCTGCTCGTCACCTTCACCCGCAACGTCCTCGACCGCGCAGGGGCGGCCGCAGGAACGCGCCGACTCTGACGGTCAAGCCGCTCAGACCCGCAACGTGGGGCGACTTCGAGACGGTCATGGGCACTCGGGGCGGTGCTCGTGGTTGCTGGTGAACCCGGGTCCGGGGGCGGCCCGTACGCCTGTCCGCCCAGCCGGCGGATCGGCTTTCCCTGCCCTGCTCC
Source organism: Polymorphospora sp. NPDC050346 (assembly GCF_040655695.1). NCBI lineage: Bacteria > Bacillati > Actinomycetota > Actinomycetes > Micromonosporales > Micromonosporaceae > Polymorphospora > Polymorphospora sp. NPDC050346. The sequence continues at coordinate 268,414 of NZ_JBFAKM010000003.1, forward strand.
GCAGGGGTTCCGTTTCCTCCCTGGCCTGAAGGCCGGAGTATCCACGGAAGGATTCCGATGACCGCCACCACTGAATGGGTCGAGGACCACTTCATCGCCGGCAACCTCGCACTCGACTTCGCCAACACCGTCTACCGCCGCTGGCCCGACCCGGGCCCAGACCTGTTCACCGACACCGACGCACTGGCCAACTGGCTCACCCGGACACGGCTGCTCGCAGACGGCGGCTCCGGCGTGACCAACGCGGCGCTAGAGGATGCTCGCGCGTTACGAGCGCTACTGTGGACGGTCTTCGATGCGCACAAGGACGGTCACACCATCCCCGCAGATGCCTTTGCAGGTCTGCTGGACACGGCCCGCCGCTCCATCGCAGACCTGGCCGTTCACCCTGACGGGTCAACTACTTCGCGCGATGCACACGGTGCGTTCGCAGTTGTGGCGCTGAGGACTATCACGCTCGCGCTCGATCCACCGCCGCAGGGCGTGCGCGCCTGCGAGCGGTGCGGCTGGTTCTTCATCGACTCATCCTGCGGCCGCAGGCGCCGCTGGTGCAGCATGAAGACCTGCGGCAACCAGGCCAAAGCCGCCCGCTACCGCTCCACCCATCCATGATGAGCACGTGCCTTACCCGTCACCCACTGCCACGCCCGTTTCGGCTATCCGCTGGCGAGGGGCGGTTCCTCTTGACCACATTCCGCCCATTTGAGCGCCTACGCCAGGACCTGTTGCAGGAAGGGTCGGTGTTCGGCCGTCCAACGGTGGGCCGCTCGAACCTCGTCGACCGCACCCGAGGCGCGCAGCCGTACCATCGCCGGCTCACCCGCGTCCGCCGCGGCCGCGAATCCCCGCCAGCAGCGGTCCTGCCACCACAGGATCGTCTCGACCAGAGCCGCCCTGTCCAGCAGTCCGTATGCATCGGCGATCAGCCGCACCCGCCCGGCCGCCTCGGCGACATTCGCCCGAGGACCCAGACCGGCGTACTGCCAACACACGTGGGCGACGTCGTGTACGCGGGCTCCGGGTGCCGCGAGGTCCCAGTCGATGAACGCCACGGGGTGGCAGCGCCGATCGCCGCCCCTGCGCCCATCCTGCTCCCAACGAAACGCTCAGCACCTCTTCGGCCTCGTACCGACCACTCCCCCCACGCCTGCCCCTCCAAGGCTGTCCCTCTCGCACGTAGTCGGCCGGGAGGCCGCCAAAACGAGGCCCAATCGTGCGGTTTCGTGTTGGCTTGCCCAGTCGAACTCTTGCCGCGTCGGCGGGTTTGCTCCGGCACGCTGGCAGGCGAGCGATGCAACCTTCGTGGCATGTCGTAGCAGATCGTCGAGCGTTTCCGCCCGACGGCCTGATCTGGGTCGGCAGTCTGCGGGGCCGGATACGGCACCCCCGGGTGGCCGCTTCATTCCCTGGCGTCGCCGGTCAGGAACCGCTGGATGGTCTCGGCGTACCCGGTGGGGATGTGGCCCGTGTCGGGCAGAAGGGTGACGACCGCCCCGGGGACCAGATGACGCAGTCGGCGGGCGCTGTGGTGGGAGTTCAGTATCCGGTCCTTTTCGCCGGCGATGAACAGCAGCGGGACATCCAGGCCGCGCAACCGATCGTCGTTGAAGACCGGCAGCCGGTCGCGCCGGGGCCGGTAGCTCTTGTGGACGAGCCACAGGTAGTCGTCGAGGGCCTTCAAGGTGGCGGCTATGGTCCCCAAGACCGGGGCCCCGGCGGGGCCGAGTACGTACCGCATCCCCGCACGCTGACCGCGTGTGCCGAACGGCATGAGGAACAGCGACGCGATGATCGCGCCGTACCTCTGGCGCCCGATGCCGGCGGGCACGAGTAGTGCGAGCTTCGTGACCCGCTCCGGTCGACGCAGGGCATAGTCGAGCGCCAGCCATCCGCCCAGTGACGCGCCCACGACCGCCGCCTGGGTGACGCCGAGCCCGTCCCACACATCGTCGAGCCACGTTGCGTAGGCGTCGGAGTTGAGAGACGGCCGGGAAGGTGCGCTCAGGCCGGGCTCGCCGATGACGTCGACGCAGTACACCCGGTGCGACCGCGCCCAACTCTCCACATCGCCCAGCCAGGCCGCCGAGTTGAAGCCGGCACCGTGCAGAAGGACGATCGGCGGGGCGTGTTCGTCGCCGCAGGCGACGACGAACGTGTCGCCCTGGCGGGTGGGAAGCACCGACTCCGTCGACGGAACGGGCCAGTCGTCCAGGAACACCCGGTAGCGCGCCTCGACCATGCGACGCGCGTCGTCGGAGCGGTAGATCGAGGTCACCACTTCACCTCCGCGAACCTGCTGACAAGGCTGACCACCGTGTTCTCGGCGCTGCCGACGGCCACGAACCCCTGTAGCGGCGTTGCGGTCTCGAACCGTACGGAGGTGTGGGCCACGCAGGCGGCCACGTCCTCGGGGAGGGAGAACACCGTCACTAACACCTGCCGAAGTATGACCCAAACATCCCTACGAGACAACCCAGAAGGTCCTATAGGGATGTTTAGGGAACCTCTTCCCGTCGCACTCTTCCATGTCAGACGCAGAGCGAACGAGCTGCCGATCGGACCGGAGCCGCACGCTCCACCAACCCTTCGCCAAGGTCCACTCACCGCCGCGGGCGTGCCGACCATGAGTTCAACCAGTCACCGGAGGGTGTCCCTATGGGGTTTCGTCAAGCGGTCGTGAGGGCCGGGGCTGCGGTTGGTGGGCGGTAGGGCGTCTTGTTTCGGAGCACGGCGAACAGGACGTCGTACCGCTACCTAACGCGGGCATGATCAACGGGTCGATCCGATTATTGCGGAGGTGGCTCGGCTGAGGCGGCTGATGGGTTCGCCGCGTGGCGCTGGTAGTGCCGGGACACACGGGCGCGGTTGCCGCAGGACGGCTTGCACCACGCCTGGCGCGGATGTTCCTTGACGAAGTAACGCACGCAGCGTGGCGCCGGGCAGGCGAGCAGTTGGGTCCGGGCCGGGCTGGCGAGGAACTCGATCGCGGCCCGGGCTAGCCCTGCAGTGACTCGCAGTCGGGCATCGGCCGGCGCGCAGCGCCAGGCGACTGTCGGCGTCGACCCGTCCGGCCAGCCCAGCACGGGCCGGACCGGCAGCCGGCCGGCGGCCTCATTGAGTTGATCGATGGCGTCCGGCACGGGAAGCAGTGTCGCGGAGTCGGCCCGGCTCGGTGGCCCGGGGCGGACCGCATGCGCGAACAGGGTACGCACGGCGCGTCGCACCGCGACCACGTCAAGGCGGAGTTGCCCGTCGGGCGTGCCGGCGTACGGCTCGGGCTCGGCGGCGTACTCCCGCAGCGGTTCGGCGTGCTCCCGGAGCCAGGTTGTCAGTCCGGCGACGTCGGCGAGGTCGTCGGCGACGCCGCCGTTGCCGTCGTGCCGGATGGTGCTGGCCAGGGCGAGCGCGAGCTGCTGTGACATCGGGTCTCCTCTGGTACCTGCTTGACTTGCCCGGCCTGATCGAGTGTAGCCTCCCTAATGTTTTGGACGGAGACAACCATTAGGGGACGTCTTGCTCGTCATCGCGCACCTCAGTGACACGCACCTCGACAGCCATCCCCGCTCGGCCGAACGGACCGCCCGGGTGATGGACTACCTGCACGCCCTGCCACGACCGGTTGACGCGATCCTGATCAGCGGAGACATCGCCGATCACGGCGAGGTGACCGAGTACCGGACCGCCGCGAAGCTCTTCGCGTCTCCACTGCCGGTCATGGTCTGTCCCGGTAACCACGATGTCCGCGACGCGTACCGCAAGGGCCTACTCGGTGACGAGGGCGGCGGCAGCGGCCCGATCAACACCCGGTACGACGTCGCCGGCGCGGTCTTCCTGCTCGCAGACTCGTCGATTCCCGGCGAGAACGACGGTCACCTCGACGCGGAGACCATGGACTGGCTCGCCTATCAACTCGGCTCGGTGGCGGCCGGCAGACCGGTCTTCGTCTCCTTCCACCACCCGCCGGTCGAACTGCACCACCCCGTCGTCGATTCGATGCGGCTGTTCCCCACCGAGCCGCTGGCCGAACTGCTGGCCGCCCATCCGCAGGTCGTCGCGGTGCTGACCGGGCACTTTCACACCGCCGCCGCGAGCACCTTCGCCGGCCGACCACTTCGGATCGCGCCCGGTGTCATCTCCACACTCCGGCTGCCCTGGGAGGGTGACGGACCGCTGGTCGACCTGCGACAGCCGCCCGGGGTGGCGTTCCACGTCTACGACGACGCGGGGCTGCTGACCACCCACTACCGGGTAGTGGCCTGAGGATGAAGGGGATCTCCGTACTCGGCTTCCTGGTCGCCCTCGCGCCGATCACCATGACGCCGGGGACCAGCCTGACCCTGGTCGTATCACGGGTCGCCGCCGGTGGGCACCGGCAAGGTTGGTGGGTGATCCTCGGTACGGTCACCGGGATCTACGTGCACGCGACTCTCGCAGCCGTCGGCCTCGCCGCGCTGGTGCTGCGCTCGTCGCAGGCGTTCTGGATTGTGAAGCTGGTCGGCGCGGGCTATCTGGTCGGGCTCGGCCTGTGGCTGCTCTGGTCGGCGACCCGTCGCCGGCACCCGACCGACTCGGCCACGCTGGACCTGTCCACCCGCCGGCCTCGGCGGCTGCCGTGGCGCGGTCACCACCCGTACCTCCAAGGGTTGCTCGGCAATGTGCTCAATCCCAAGGCTGCCGCCGTGTATCTGACCCTTGCCCCGCAGTTCCTTGACTCTCACGGCTCGGTGCTGAATCCGATGCTGGTGCTGGCCTCGGCGCACGCGGTGCTGCACACCTGCTGGCTTGCCGGCTGGACCGTTGTCTCGGGCGCGGCGGCCCGGCTGCTGCGTACCCTCCGGGCGCGTAGGGCGCTCGACCGGCTGACCGGCACGATCCTGGTCGGTCTCGGTATCCGCGCCGCAGCAGGTTGAGGGCCGACCAACTGCCGCCTGCTCCACAACGACGGTCGCCCCGGGCCGCTTCGGCGTCGGCAGCAACGGCTCCAGCACCGCCCACTGCACAACGGTCAGGTCGAACCGCCCGTCGCCGCTAGGGTATCCACGAGGCCTCCGGCTTTGAGTCCATCAGACGGAAATGCGGACAACTGGTTCGCCGAGCGGGCCTGAAGAAAGGGGCCAGTGGCAAAGTTGACACCGCACTCCAGACCGACTCAACTAGTCCGGATTAGTGGATACGCTCTTGGCGTTGGTCGTCGGTGACCACTACCTCGCGCCCATATATTGCGAGTTGACCACCGGGACGAACCCAGACCTCTGCGGGCGTCCCGTCACTATTGACACATTCCACATCTACCCAACGACCGAGATCTATCGAAATTTCTCGCCCATAGGGCTCCGTGACCAAGGCGTACGGTTCCGCATTGTCCGGATCTACGAAGAGCCGGAACCTAACGCCATCCGAAACCCTTGTCCGGGTTGACCTTTCATTACTAGCCCTCCACGCAGCCGTCCCCTCACGAGTGAGGCCGGTCTCTTCGAGCCGTCCATGCGTCACGGTCTGCCGATAGTGATTTACCCCTTGAAGGCCAGCGCCCCAGACATCTCGACCGAAGCACCACGATTGGCGTACTCCAGATCTTTCTATACTTAATCGACGGCCGAAAAGTCCGCCACCGCTCGATTACGACTCGAACCTCCCGCCGCATCGCCACGTGGGCAGTTGTGAACGAGTGCCGGCGTAACGCCAGCGAGCAAGTAGCCATGGATACTCACATAACGCAGGGCGGAGACAGTGGCGACCTCAGCGCGGCGCGAAATTGAGAAATGTCGGATGGAGAGATCTACATACTCCAGTCGCGCACCTTCCGAGCACGCTAGGAGCTTCGATTGCAACATCCTAAGCACAACGACACCATGGTGGCGCGACAGCCTCGACTACGGCTCGATCACGGAACTCGGCTTTTAATTGCAGTAGCAGCAACTGTCGCATGCACGAGCTGCTCGTCCGGCCCGGCCAGCATCTCGACGGCCGCGACAACCCCCACACTATTCGTCCACGATGTACGCGGCAGCGGCACCACCGCCGAGATCAACGGCTATCTCCGCTATCTCAGCGACCTAGATTGCTTTGTGCTGGAATCTGGACCTGAAGTCGAAGGCCTGGCCCGCCAGGTGGCAGTATGGCCGCCAGGCACCAAGGTTTGGCGCAGGGACGGGCAGGTGGCCGGGGTCGAAGTGCCCGACACAGGGAAGATTCCGCTCGGCGGCCGCATCGTCGGCAGCGGTGGATACGCCAACGCAAATAATGGCTTTGCCGAGAACTTGCCCGACGTATCGCCGGAGTGCCTGACCAGCGGTGGCGAATTTGCACTGATGCACAAGATCTCTAAAGTCACCTGACAATAGCGCCTTCTCCCGCGATCAGGGCACCCAGCAAGCGCGTCCCGCGGGGTGCCCGCGTCACAGGCGCGGGTCCACAGCGAACTCGTTGTCACGACGCTGAATTCGCTGTGGACCGCGGTCGGCGAGCCGGTTCAAGACGGGGCCAATGGCGCTGGACGACCGGCCGGGCAACACCTTGCCGATGTCGGTGATGGAAGGGCGCGGCGCGGTTTGTCCGCGAGGGGGGCGCCCACGGGCCAGAACATTGGGCGCGGCTTGGCCCTCGGCTTGGCGGGGTCGGTGGGGATGGTCACCGGGCATCCCCAGCGTTGAAGCCGGGCGGCGCGCAACCGAAACCTGCCGACCCGGGTGCCTCACGTCGCCACTGTCCTGGCCGGACGTTGGCGGCCGTCCAGCGGGCGTCGGTCGTGGCGTGAGTGTGTCTCGTATGGCACGGAATGCTCCTTCGGCGTTGAGAAGCCGCCGCGCACCCTCCCAGGAGGGGCGGTAGCTGCCACTGCAGGCGAGAAACAGCCCACGTTGCCATGCGACGGCTACGTGGAGCGGCATTTAGGCCGGGCGCCTACCGTTCGGCGTCGCGGTTGGATCGGGAACAGCACCGGCCCCGGATTGAGCCGGAGCGGGCGTACCGGCTGCGACGCAAGGCACCGCGGGCGGTGCCATCGTCCTGGGAGGCCAAGGCTGCAGCGGCGGTGTGACGGGCGTAGCCTGCCGGCCGTTGGCGAGGCCCCGGCACGACGATCCGGTCGGGACCTGGTGACGACCGATGATGTCAGTACTTACGGCGATGCCGGTCCACCGACGAAGCCACTTTGGTGGAAACTGCTGTGGATAACCAATCCGGTGGGGTGGCGCAGACCACCAGCGTCAGCAGAGGCCAGGGCTGATCCGGGGTCACGCGGCTACCGGAGCCCGACGGTGAGCGCAGCCGTTCACGTGCCTGTCTGAGCTCAGTGTTCGGCCAGCGCCTGCCCTTGGTTCTCGGTCACGGCCCATCCCGCCAGCCCAACGCTGGCAAGGCGCCTGGCGATTGTCCCACTTCGGCGGGCGACCTGGCTTCCTCCCCTTGGGCAGCAGCGGTTCCAGTGCCGCCCACTGCACGACGGTCAGGTCGTGCCGCATCGCCGCCGGTATGGTGGCCAGGAGGTCTCCGGTTCCAGTTCTTCTTGGTCGTTGAACGGTCTACCGGAGACCTCGTCGTTCATCGGCCATAGACATGCTGAGCCACGGCCGTGGACACCGTCACGTCCAGCCAGTCAGGCGGGATGCCCACCGCTGCACAGTCGGAGATGTCGAGGTTCGTGACGAACCTGCCGGTCGGGTCGAGGCTGACCTCACCCACTACATCGCCGGCTGTCTCGAGCCAAAGCATCTGCGAGCCCGACGACCCGGCTGGGGCGGTCAGGACGAACCGGCACCCAGGCCTGCAGTCACAGCGGCCGTGGAACTGCTGACCCAGCAACGACGCCGCGAGCTCAGGCTCATTCATGCCGACCAGGATCGCGGCCACGATCTCGGTTGCCCGGGGATACACTTCGAGCAACATGGCGCGTCGGGATCACGCTCACCGCGGCCTTGAAGTGCGAACGCTGACACGGACACAGCGTAATCCGCGACTCATCAAACGAACGACCGACTTCTGAACAGGGCTCAGGCCAGGCCAGGCCAGGGCGGGACGCGGTGTCTCGGTGGCCGGAGCTTCCGCCTCAACCATGTCGGCTCAAGGCGTCCCCGTCGAGGCCGTAGTCCTGGTCAGCGGCAGATCCGGTTGGACGGTATCAAGACGTGGGGTGCGGCAATGTGGGGGACAATGCGCCGATGGATAATCACCGGCGTTGCCGTCTCTCCGTGATAGACGGCGAGGTGGAGCTTGCTGGTCCGCCCGATGCCCTCCGCACCCTCGGTCGGCTGCTACGCCAGAGTGCCGAACCCATTGCGGTAGCGGTCACCGGTGGGGTCGTCGCTCAAGAGCACACTGCCGGTCCGCTGCTTGTCAGTCTGCGAGGCGAGGCGACTCTGCATTTCTCAGGTGGTCACGACTACCTTGGCATCATCTGGGACGCACTCGATGGTGTACCCGAGCAAGCCGAGGCTGTCGACGAACGCGCCGTCAATCGCCATCAGCACATCGAGTACCTCCCTGGGGACGGCTACCGGTCGCCAGACTCCGTGCCCTTGGTGGTCGTGGCCGACTGGCCAGTCGCGCCATAGCGAACTGGTCGCCTGTCTGCGCACCGGTCGTGCTTTGCGCGTGCCGCGTGCCGCGTGCTCGGGCCGGGCGGCGCCGCGACGGCATGGTCACGCCTGAGGTGGTGATCAGCGAACGGCCCGCCGAGGCAGACGACCGTGCCATCCCCGGGGCACTGGGAGGGAGACCTCATCATCGGGCTGGACCGGTCTGCGATCGGTACGTTGGTGGAGCGCACCACCCGTTTTACGATGCTGCCGCATGGAAGGGTTCGGCGTCGAGCCGCGTGTGAAAAACGGCCCGGCACTGGCCGGTCACGGCGCCGCGACGATCACCAGCCTGCCGGATCAACTGCGGCGGACACTGACTGGGACCGCGGCAAGGAACTCGCCCAGCACGCACAGCTGACCGCCGACACCGGCGTCCAGGTCTACTTCGCCGACCCGCACAGCCCATGGCAGCGCGGCACCAACGAGAACACCATCTGCCTGCTACGCCAGCGCTTCCTCAAGGGCACCGCCCTGGCCCGCTGGAACCGCGACGACCTCGACGCCATAGCCGCCACCCTCAACAAACGACCACGTAAGACACTCGGCTGGAAGACACCGGCCGAAGCCATGAACGAACAGCTACTCGCCATCCAAAGCACCGGTGATGCGACGACGGGTTGAATCCGGGAAGGGCACCCAACCCGCGTTTCCGCAGGTCAGACACCTTCCGATCTTGTGCGCCCGAATAGACTCGAACCCTGGCCTAGGGTGTTGTCGTGCGGGTGGTGCCAGCATCGGCCTGGTGCCAGGCCGATGCTGGCACCCGCAGCGGGACTGTCTCGCGAACGGAGACCTCTCTGACGCCAACGCCTTGACACAGAGAGGTGCCGTTAAATCCACAGACCCCCCGCAGCCCCGTTCAGGTCGACGCGGCGCGTCCGTTTCACCGTGTCCTGGGAGTTGCGGGTTGGGCCGGCTGCCGCGGCAGCCGTCTGCTCGTCAGCCGGTGCTGCCGGCTACGGTGTTGCCGGTCTTCGTGACATGGTAGGTGGTCTGTGCTCCGCTCCAGAAGTGGAACGTGAGGGTGACGCGGACTCCGTCGTCGACCTCGCTGAAGAACTCGGGTTTGACGATGATGGTGTTGCCGGCGTAGTCCGGCTGGAAGTGGGTCCAGAACTCCTTGTACGAGGTCCAGTCCGCCGGTCCGGCGTTGCTGCCGTCGGCGTACCTGGCTTCCATGGTCGCGAGTTGGTCGCCGCGGAACTGTGTCGGGATGGGGAAGGCCGCGGTTGTGCCAGTGGCGGCAGCGTGGGTCGGTGGGTCGTGGCTGACGATGCTGATCGGCCACGGCACGCCGTGGGAGAAGTGGGCCTCGATGGTGGCGTTCACTCCGTAGGCCCGGTTGCCCACCAGCCGTGTGACGGCTGCCGGCGTGAGGGTCAGCGTGTTGCCGGACACGGTGTAGTCGCTGCCGACGGCCAACTCGGTGCTGCCCTGTCGTAGGCCTCGGAACGTGGTGCCGTTCGGGTTGAGCACGAGGGTCTTACTGGTGATCGCGCCGTCGCGGCGTACGTGAACCAGGTCGGACGAGGCGGTGCCGGAGCGTGTGGTCCAGCTTGCCTTCATCATCTCGTACACGCCTTGGTCGCGCCATCGCAGTTCGTTGCGGTTCAGAAACTGGCCGGCGTCCCACAGCATGGTGGTGAGTTGCCTCGTGCGGGCGTGGTGGCCGACGGCCTCGAGGAACTTCAGGAACTCGCCACGTTCGATGACGCCCGGGCGGTTGTGGTCGTAGTTGAGGAGCGCCCACTCGCCGATGATCACGGGGATTCCCCGGGACACGAATGTGTCGTACGCCCGGTCGAAGATGCCGATCAGGTCCTGTTCGACGGTGGCGTCGTACCGGGTGCCGCCGGCGATGTTGACGCTGAACGGCCAGAACCCGTAGAAGTGGATCGTCGCGGCGAGGTTGGGGTCATCGAGCTGGTCGAGGGTGCTCACCAGGGCGTCCAGCCGGCCCTGGTCGGCGTTGGTGTGCAGGGTGGGCAGCACCAGTAGCCGGGTGGCGTTGTTGGCGCCGGACCGGCGTACGAGGTGCACGAATTCGGCGTTGAGTTCGTGCAGTACCTCGTAGTTCTCCTCGTCGCCGGAGGTGCCGGCGAACTGCGGCTCGTTGATGCTCTCGAACACCAGCTTCGAGGAGTGGTCGCGGAATGTCCCGGCGATCTGGGTCCACAGTGCCGTGTACCGGTTCATCACGGTCGTACGGTCGCCGGGGTATCCGTTGATCCACTGCCAGGAATCGTGATGCAGGTTGATCATCACGTAGAAGCCCTCGGCGAGGGACCAGTCGACGACCTCGCGGATGCGGTTCATCCAGGCCGCGTCGATGGTGTAGGCGGGTGCCGGGCCGTGGTGGTTGCTCCACGTCACCGGGATCCGGATGCTGTTGTAACCCTGGGACCGTACGTGCTGCAGCAGAGCGCGGGTCGTGCGCGGGTTGCCCCAGGCGGTCTCGTCGGGAATGGCGTCGAAGGTGTTGCCCAGGTTCCAGCCGGGCTCCATCGCCGCCACCGTCGCCATTGCGTCGTCCGGCTGCGGCGACGTCGACGGGGATACCGAGGGCGAGGGGCTGGGGGTGTGGGAGGCGGTCGGTGTCGGCGTGCCACCGACGCTTCCGGTGCAGGGGAGGCCGTTGAGTGCGAAGGTGGCCGGTGCCGGGTTGTCGTTCGACCATGCCCCGTTGAAACCGAAGGAGACCGTCGTGTTCGTGGCGATGGCCGCGTTGTAGTTCAGGTTCGTGGCGGTGAACTGGCTGCCGGACGAGGTGACCGTCGCGTTCCAGGCTTGGGTGACCCGCTGGCCGGACGGGAACGTCCATGCCAGGTTCCAGCCGCTGATCGGGGCGCCGAGGTTCGTCACGCCCACGTTGGCGGTGAATCCGCCCGGCCATTGAGTCGAGACCGTGTAGGTCACCCGGCAGCCTGTCGCCGCCTGGGCGCTACTGGTCACCATCATCCCGAGTACCAGCAGCGTGGCCGCGGCGCCGGCGACCATTCCCACCCGTAGCCGGGATCGTCGTATGTTTTGCAGGATCATCAGACCTGTCCTTGCCGTAGTGGAATCTTGTCCTGTCGGGAGCTGCTCACGGGGCTCGCGCCGTCGGGAACGAGGACGTGGAGGTCCAGCCTTGTGGCGATGGCGTTCGTGATGACGGCGCGACGGTGTCACGGGTGGTGAGGGGATCCCTCGCGTGATCGCGCGTAGGGGCGAATCGGTGTTCGCGGATGCTGCCCATGTCCCCGCGAGCGCTGCATGGCTCCCGCAGCGATAGAAACTTTCTCGGCTGGCGAAGAAAGTTTCGAGGCCAGAGATTACGCATCCATTGGATGTCCGTCAATGGCTGGCAGCGATGGTCGAGCACCGGCCCGCTTGAGTCCCGGCGGCGAGGTCGATATCGTCGACCTTCATTGTGTTCGGGTGTCTCGTACGCAGTCGGTATACATGCCTGGAAAGGGGCGGCACGTTGTCCCACACCGGGTCGGGCGAACCGGTCGCCGAGCACGGCCGCGTCCTCGACGACCAGGCCAGGCCGGTGACCATCGCCTACATCGCGCAATCCGCCGGCGTGTCGGTCCCGACCGTTTCCAAGGTCATCAACGGTCGCTTCGGGGTGGCCGCGGACACTCGCCTCCGCGTCCAGGCGGTGCTCAACCGGTACGGTTACCGCAAGTCGAGCCCGGCCCGGCGCAGCAACATGATAGAACTCGTTTTCGACGAGCTGACGCACATGTGGGGGATCGAGGTCATCCGCGGGGTCGAGCAGGTGGCGCGCGAACATCGGCTCGGGGTCGTCCTCACCGAGTTCGGACCGCAGCGCGGCGCGATCCGGTACTGGATCGACGACACCCTCGCCCGCCGTCCGGACTGTGTCGTGACGGTCGCCCAACTCACCGACGACGAGCGAAACCAGCTACGTGCCCAGGGGATCCCGTTCGTGGTCTTCGACCCCACCGTCGAACTGCCGGACGACGTTCCCTTTGTGGGCGCCACGAACTGGAACGGTGGCCGGTCGGCCACCCGTCACCTGATCGACCTCGGGCATCGCCGCATCGCCATCATCGCCGGGCCCGAGCTGGTTCTGTGCTGCCAGGCCCGGTTGGACGGCTACCGGTCCGCCACCGAGGCGGCGGGCCTGCGGGTGGATGCCGAGTTCGTCGTGCGTGCCCCCCTGACCCAGGAGGGTGGCTACGCGGCAGCGCTTGCCCTGCTCCGACGCCCGGAGCGCCCGACCGCGATCTTCGCCAGCAATGACCTGCAGGCGCTGGGCGTGTATCAGGCCGCGCGCACGATCGGGCTGTGTATCCCGGCGGACCTGAGCGTGGTCGGCTTCGACGACCTGCCCATCGCCGCCTTGGTCGATCCGCCGATGACCACCATCCACCAGCCACTGACCGAGATGGCGGTGGCCGCGGCCGAGTTGGCGCTTGCTCTCGGCCGCGGAGGGGAGGTCCGGCAGGCCGGCGTCGAACTGGCGACCACGCTCACGGTTCGCCAGAGCACCGCCCCTCCCGCTGGCTGACGCCACAGGCGGCGGTGCTGGGCCAGGGCGCGGAGCGGCCAACTGCGCCGCTCCACCCCGCACAGGCCGCGGCCAGCACGGCGATGACATCCAGCGCCCGAGCTGTCGCCGACGTGCGCAAACCGGCCCCTGGTGGCGCAGGATTGCAAGAGCGTGAAAGGTTTGGATGGGCTTGCGGGCCGCAGGAGAGGTTCTGGCGGCCACCGCCACGCGTACCTCCCTGGGCGACGGCCCGGCAGGCCCGCACTGCCCAGGTCAGTGCGGGGTGTGGACGCGATCGCTGTGCGAGTTGGGCAATTGTCGCAGGTCGGGCTGGGCATGCTGTGGCGCCGCCTCGGAGCAGCGCCGGCCACAGGGCAGGGCTCCGCCGTGATCACACGGTGGCATCCGTCTGGCACGGCGGGCGGCCATCTTGATGTGAGACCGCGCTCGTCTCACATCGTGGCCACCGCAGGCGGGTGAGGGCCAGTTTGCGAGCACGTTTCTGAAATGTTGCCGCAAGCTCTTGCATATCTTGCAATGCATAGAGCATCCTCGTCGTCATTCGGATGGCCATCCACCCCCGCACCCACCCTCTCCCCCGAAGGTAGGTCCATCCATGCACGCCCCGAAGTCGTCGGTGCGCGGCCGTATCGGTCGCCTACTGCTTGCCGCCGCGCTCGTCGCGACCGGTGGAACAGTCGCGGCTGCCACCACCGCCACGCCCGCCGGTGCCGCCGTCCCACTCAACGACAGCGAGGTGACGGCCAACCTGTGGCAATGGAACTGGCCGTCCGTCGCGACCGCCTGCACCAACCATCTCGGTCCGGCCGGATACGGCGCGGTCCAGGTGGCCCCGCCGCAGGAGTCGGTCAGCCTCCCGAACAGCGCCGACGGCGTACACCCCTGGTACGAGGTGTACCAGCCGGTGTCGTACCGGCTGGAGAGCCGGTTCGGTAACCGGCAGCAGTTCGCCGCCATGGTCACCGCTTGCCACAACGCCGGGGTACGGGTCTACGTCGACGCGGTGGTCAACCACATGGCCGGGACGAACAACCCGGGCGGAACGCGTGGGTACGCCGGCACCCAGTTCTCCGGCTACAGCTACCCGGCGGTGCCCTACGGCAACGACGACTTCCACCGGCCGGGCAACAACTGCCCGACCAACGGCGCGATCAACGACTGGAACAACGAGGCGCAGGTAACGAGCTGCGAACTACTGTCGCTGGCCGACCTCTACACCGAGAAGGACAGCGTCCGTACCAAGATCGCCGCCTACCTGAACGACCTGATCGGTCTCGGCGTCGACGGGTTCCGGGTGGATGCGGTCAAGCACATCAGGAAGGACGACTTCGCCGCCATCCTGGGCAAGCTCAACAACACCGTCGCCGAGGGCAAGCGGCCGTACGTCGCCCAAGAGATCTTCGACGGCGCCAGCAACGACGCCCTCAAGGCACGGGCCTTCATCGGCAACGGCGACGTCCTCGACTTCGCCTACGCCAAGGGCATCAGGTCCGCGTTCCAGGGCTCCATCTCCGCCCTGGCGAACATTCCGAACTGGAACCTCGACGCGCCCGGCGCCAACGTCTTCTCCATGGTCACCAACCACGATCTCGAACGCGACGGCGTCGTCCTGTCCTACAAGAACGGCACCGACTACGTCCTGGCCAACTACTTCGCGCTGGCCTACCCGCACGGCAAACCCTCCGTGTTCGACAGCTTCTCCTGGAACAACCGCAACCAGTCCCCGCCGCACAACGGCAGCGGATACGTCACCGACACCGTCTGCGGCGGCGCCTGGAACTGCCTGAGCCAGAGCACCGGCATCAAGGGCATGGTCGGCTGGGCCAACGCCGCCAGGTCCGTCAAGACCGTCTCCAACTTCACCACCGTCAACAGCAACGTCATCGGCTTCCACCGGGGCAACCGGGCCTGGATCGGCATCAACGACTCCGGAAGCCCGGTCACCCACACCTTCGTCACCGGCCTCGCCGACGGCGACTACTGCGATGTCATCTCCGGCGGTGCCGGCGGGTCCGGCTGCACCGGAACCCGGATCACCGTCGCCGGCGGCCGGGCCACCGTCACCATCCCGGCCAACAACGCGGTCGCCGCCCACGTCAACGCCCGGCCCGCCCCCGGCGTCACCGTCAGCACCACGTTCACCGCCACCGCCTCCCTGCAGGCCGGCCAGACCCTGCACCTGGTCGGCAACACCGCCGCCCTCGGCGGCGGCAACACCGCCAACTCCGTTCCACTGACCGGCAACGGCAGCACGTGGACCGCCACCGCCAACCTGCCGGCCACCACCACGGTCTCCTACCGCTACCTGGTCAAGACCGGCTCGACCGTGACCGGACAGGAAGCAACCGACCGGACCTTCACCACCCCGGCCAGCGGCACCGCGACCCGAAACGACACGTACGTGCCAGGCCCCGTCACCGACGCCATCGCCACCACCTTCACCGTCGCCGCCGCCAGTGGCCAGGACGTCTACGTGGTCGGCAGCATCCCCGCCCTCGGCTCCTGGAACCCGGCCGACGCGGTCAAGCTGCCCCAGGACGGCAGCGTCTTCCGGGGCGTCGTCGACCTGCCGAAGTCCACGGCGGTGGAGTACAAGTTCATCAAGAAGACCACCGCAGGCGTCGCGACCTGGGAGTCCGGAGCCAATCGGACCCTCACCACCCCGGCAAGCGGCACCCACGCCGTCACCGAGACCTTCCGGGGCGACACCGTCACCTCGGAGGTCGCCGTCTCCTTCAACGCCAACGCCACCACCCAGTACGGCCAGAATGTCTACGTGGTCGGCAGCATCGCCGCCCTCGGCTCCTGGAACCCGGCCAACGCCGTCCCGCTCTCGTCGGCCAGCTACCCCGTGTGGCGGGCGACCGTGAACCTTCCGCCCAACACCGCGGTCGAGTACAAGTACCTCAAGAAGAACCCCGACGGGTCGGTCACCTGGGAGAGCGGCGGTAACCGTCAGCTCGCCACCCCGCCCGCCGGCACCCACACCAACAACGACACCTGGAAGTAGATCCTCAAGCGTCATGGTGGTTGGCCCCCGCACCGCGGAGGCCAACCACCATGCCTTTTCCGCTCCACGCCCCTGCGGGCGTTGCGCACGGCGATACCACGGCGGTGAGTCTCGGCCCGCAGCACGCGGACGTCATACGCTCCGCGACTCTTCCGGCGATCGGGTGACCACGGATCAGTTGCCGGGCCGCGCCGCCAGCACCTCGCGCAGCCGGGCCAGCGCCCAGCCGATCTCGTCGTCGGTGGCGACCAGGGGCGGGGCCAGCCGGATGGTGCTGCCGTGGGTGTCCTTGACCAGGACACCCCGCTCGGCGAGCGCCTCGCAGACCTGGCGGCCGGTGCCGACGGCCGGGTCGATGTCGACACCCGCCCAGGCGCCGACCCCGCGTACGGCGGTGACGCCCTGGCCGAGCAGTGCCCGCAGCCCGTCGTGCAGCACCGCGCCGATCCGGCGGGCGGCGGCCTGGTACTCGCCGGTGGCGAGCAGGTCGACGACGGCGGTGCCGACGGCCGCGGCCAGCGGGTTGCCGCCGAAGGTGCTGCCGTGCTCGCCCGGTCCGATCAGCCCGAGCACCTCCCGGCTGGAGACCACCGCGGACACCGGCACCACGCCGCCGCCGAGCGCCTTGCCGAGCAGGTAGACGTCGGGGCGTACGCCGGCGAGTTCGCAGGCGAACGTGGCGCCGGTCCGGCCCAGCCCGGACTGGATCTCGTCGGCGACGAACAGGGCGCGGCGGTCGTCGCAGATCCGGCGTACGCCGGTGAGGTAGCCGGCGGACGGCACGACGACACCGGCCTCGCCCTGGATCGGCTCGACGAGTACGGCGGCGGTGCGCTCCCCCACCGCGGCGTCGAGCGCGTCGAGGTCGTCGTACGGCACGACGGTGAAGCCGGGGGTGAACGGGCCGAAGCCGGCGCGGGCCTGCTCGTCGGTGGAGAAGCTGACCACGGTCGTGGTGCGGCCGTGGAAGTTCCCGGCCGCGACCACGATCTCGGCGGTGTCGGCGGGTACGCCCTTGACCTCGTACGCCCACCGGCGGGCGACCTTGACGCCGGTCTCGACCGCCTCGGCGCCGGTGTTCATCGGCAGCACCATCTGCATGCCGCACAGGTCGGCGAGTTTGGCGGCGAACGGGCCGAGCCGGTCGTTGTGGAAGGCCCGGCTGGTCAGGGTGGCCCGGTCCAGTTGCTCGCGGGCGGCGGCGAGCAGTGTGGGGTGGCCGTGGCCGAAGTTCAGCGCGGAGTAGCCGGCGAGGCAGTCCAGGTAGCGTTTTCCGTCGACGTCGACGACCCAGGCGCCGCGCGCGCTTTCGATGACGACGGGCAGCGGGTGGTAGTTGTGTGCGAGCACGTCGTTTTCGACCTTGATCGCGGCGAGGGTGCGGTTCATCGGCGGATCTCCTGGGTGCAGCACTTGGCGCCGCCGCCGGCCTTGGCCAGTTCCGACAGGTCGACCGGCACCGGCTGGTAGCCGCGGGCGGCGAGTTGGGCGATGAGGTCGGTGGCGGCCTGCGCGACGACCACGTTCTTTCCGTCGGAGACCGAGTTGAGGCCGAAGACGAGGGCGTCGGCCTCGGTGGCGAGGACCGCGTCGGGGAACAGCCGGGCCAGTGTCCGGCGGCTGCCGGTGGAGAACGCCGGCGGGTAGTAGGCGACGTTGTCGTCGTCGAGTACGAACAGCGCGGTGTCGAGGTGGTAGAAGCGCGGGTCGGTGAGCCGCAACGAGACGACCGGCCGGCCGAGGAACTCCTGTGCCTCGCCGTGCGCCGCCGGGTCGGTGCGGAAGCCGGAGCCGGCCAGGATCAGGTCCGCGACGACGGCGAAGTCGCCCTCGCCCTCGTTGGCGTAGCCGGGCAGGTACACCTCGCCGAAGCCGGCGGCGGCGAACCAGGCCCGGTAGGCGGGCGCCTCGGGTTCGCGTACCGGTTCACGGAACCGGGCGCCGTAGACCTGCGAGTCGGCGACCAGGGCGCAGTTGGCGGCAAAGACCATGTCGACCAGACCCGGTTGCGGTTCGACGAGGTGCACGGTGTGTCCGAGCCGGAGGTAGGTGTCGTGCAGGTCCGCCCATTGTCGGCGGGCCAGGTCCCGGTCGACCGGTACGGACGGGTCCATCCACGGGTTGATCGCGTAGACGACGTCGAAGTGGGTCGGTGGGCACATCAGGTATTCGCGCCGGGTGGCGGTCCGCGCCGTCTGGACGGTGGTCGTGCTCGGTGCGGTGGTCGGGGTCTTTGCGGTCAGGCTCATCCGGCCTCGGTCCCATCGGTGCTGGCCCCGCCGTCGGCGAGGATGGTGTCGATAGCTTTTTCCAGGGCCGTCTCGGCGTCGGTGGTCTGCTGGCGCAGTTCGTCGATGCGGGTCCGGTCGGCGGCCAGCCGGGCGGCGAATTCGGCGTTCTCGCGGCGTACGGCGTCCGGTGCCGGGCCGCCGTAGAGGGTGCGCCGGGCCACGAACCCGCGGGCGTCCATGGCTTCGCCGAACTGTTCCGGGGTCAGGCCGCTGGCCCGGCCGATCACCTGGGTCGCCGCCTCGTCGAGCACCGCGAGCGGGGCGGCGGGCGCGGCCAGTCCGCGTTCGACGCCGAGCCGGACGAAGACGCCGACGATCTGGTGTGCGTGCCGCCAGTCCAGGCCGGTGTGCCGGACGAGGGCGGACGCGACGTCGGTGACCTGGGCCCAGTGCGCGCCGGCCTGGGCGGCCATCCGTGCGGTGTCGACACGCAGGTCGGCGAGGATCTGCGCGGCGTCGCCGACCTTGGCGGTGATCGCGGCGCACATCGACCAGATCGCCTGCTGCGAGTAGCGCCGTTCCATAATCGGGAAACCGGTCGGGCCACGCTCGGCGGTGATCACGCCGACCAGGGCGGCGAGCGCCTGGGTGGCCACCGATTTGACGTCCTCCAGCGCGTCGGGGTTCTTCTTCTGCGGCATGATGCTGCTGGTGCCGCAGAACCGGTCGGGCAGTTCGACGTACGCGAACTCGGAGGTCGACCACAGGTAGAGGTCGTCGGCGAGCCGGGCCAGGGTGGCGCCGACGGTGGCGAGCAGGGCCGCCGCCTCCATCTCCAGGTCGTGGCTGAGGATGGCGTCCATCGTGTGTGGCAGCGGGGCGTCGAAGCCGAGCAGGTCGGCGACCCGGTGCCGGTCGAGCGGCAGGTCGCTGCCGGTCAGGATGGCGGCGCCGGCCGGTGACAGGTTGAGCCGGCCGTGGAAGCCGAGCAGCCGTTCGGTGTCGCGGGCGAAGGCGCGTTCGAACATGGTCGCCCAGTGCGCGAACGTCGTCGGCTGGGCGTGCTGGCCGTGGGTGTAGCCGGGCATCACCGTGTCGGCGTGGGTGTCGGCGAGGTCGAGCAGTACGGCGCGCAGGTCGGCCAGGGCCGGCAGCATCGAGTGCAGGTGCCAGCGGATCGTCATCCGGCGGGCCACCTCGATCAGGTCGCCGGAGCTGCGGCCGAGGTGCAGCCGCCCACCGAGGTCGGCGCCGATCGTGCGGATCAGGTACTGCTCGCCGGAGTGCATGCCGCCGCCGGCCTCGATGCGGGCGGCGGCGACGCCGCCGGCCTCCATGCCGCGCAACGCGGCGAGGATGGCCCGGCCCGTGGCCGGGTCGAGCAGCCCTCGCTCGGTGAGCATGACGGCGTGGGCCTTGTCGAAGGCGTGGATCGCGGGCAGCGAGTCGCCGAGCAGTTCGGTGCGGTGCGCCTGCAGGTGCGGCAGTTGCTCCTCGGTCAGCCGTACGCCGGTGCCGCGAAAGCCCTGGTATTCGCTCATCGCCGGTCCGCGCCGGAGCCGAAGACCGCGAAGTGGAAGAGCAGGTACGCGGCGAGGGTGGCGGTGGTCGAGGTGTTGTCGTCGGTGAGCGGGTTGACCTCGGTGACCGCGAGCGCGTCACAGTGCGGGGCGAGCAGCCGCACCGCTTCGAGGGCCTCGCCGGAGGTGAGGCCACCGGGTTCGTGGGCGCCGGCGCCGGGCGCGAAGGCCGGGTCGATCGCGTCGATGTCGAACGACAGGAAGACGTGGTCGGCGCCGGACACCCGGTCGAGGATCTGCTCGACGGCGGAGACCGGGCCGAGCGCCTGGAACTCGCGGGCGGTGATGTGGGTCAGGCCGCTCTTGCGCTTGAACTCCGCCGACGACGGGAAGTTGAAGTGGCGTACGGCGACCTGGATGCAGTCCTCGGCGTTGATCCGGTCGAGTTCGAGGCTGCGCCGCATGCCGCTGGACTGGCTGACCCGGCCCTGGAAACGGTTGTGGTCGAGCAGGTCCAGGTGCGCGTCGAAGTGGATCACCGCCACGCGGCCGGGCAGGGCGTCGTGCACGCCCCGGGCGACCGGGAACAGCACCGAGTCGTCGCCGCCGATCATGATCGGCGTACGGCCGGCGCGCAGCGACTCGGCGACGGAGGTGGAGCAGGCGTCGAGGGTGGCGTCGATGTCGTGTCCCACCACGTCGACGTCGCCGCGGTCGCGCAGCAGGTCGTCGCCGACCTCGTGGACCGAGTCGGTCTCCAGCGAGTAGATGGCGCCGTCCTCGATCCGCTGGGTGATCCAGCGCAGGGCGTCGCGGATCCGGCCGGGCGCGTAGCGCGAGCCCGGCCAGCCCAGGGTGGAGCCCCCGTCGAAGGGGACCCCCCACAGGTCGAACTTGCGCGGTTGCTGACGACGTGGCATTGCTGACCTCTCGCGGGTGGTGTGGGGTGTGCTCTCAGCCGAGGACGCGGGAGAGAAATTCCTTGGTCCGGGGGTGCTGGGGGGCGCCGACGACGTCGCGTGGCGGGCCGGACTCGACCACGATGCCGTCGTCCATGAAGACGAGGGTGTCACCCACCTCGCGGGCGAAGCCGACCTCGTGGGTGACGACGATCATGGTCATGCCGTCGCCGGCGAGCGCCTTCATCACGTCCAGGACCTCGCCGACCAGTTCCGGGTCCAGGGCCGAGGTCGGCTCGTCGAAGAGCATCAGGTACGGCTCCATGGCCAGCGCCCGGGCGATGGCGACCCGCTGCTGCTGGCCACCGCTGAGCTGGCCGGGGTAGGCGTCGTACTTGTCGGACAGGCCGACCCGGTCGAGCAGCCGGCGGGCGGCGGCGTGGGCGTCGGAGCGGTTGCGTTTCAGGGCCCGCATCGGCCCCTCGACGACGTTGCCGACGGCGGTCATGTGCGGGAAGAGGTTGAACCGCTGGAAGACCATGCCGATGCCGCGCCGCTGCCGGGCGATCTCGCGTTCGCGCAGCTCGTACAGCTTGCCGTCGCGCAGCTTGTGGCCGACGAGTTCGTCGCGCACCCACAGCTCACCGCCGTCGACCCGCTCCAGCTGGTTGATGCAGCGCAGGAACGTCGACTTGCCGGAGCCCGACGGGCCCATGACGCACAGCACCTCGCCGGTGCGTACCTGCAGGGACACGCCGCGCAGGACGTGGACCGGACCGAACGACTTGTGGAGGTCGATGGCGCGCACGACCGGCGTCGCGCCCCGCTCTGTCTGCGGCTGGCTCACTGCTCCGGGGCTCCCTTCAACCGGCGCCCGATCGAGCGGGCCTTGCGGGTCGGTGTGGACTGGAAGCCCCGGCCGAACCGGCGCTCGACGAAGTGCTGGATGACGCTGAGTACGGAGACCACCGCCAGGTACCAGATGGCCGCGACGATCAGCAGTTCGATCACCCGGTTGTTGGAGTAGTAGATGAACTCGGCCGTTTCCAGCATTTCGCCGTACGTGATGACGGCGGCGAGCGACGACATCTTCAGCGTGCTGATGAACTCGTTGCCCAGCGGCGGGAGGATGACCCGCATCGCCTGCGGCAGCACGATCCGGCGGCGGATCTGGTTGGGGGTGAGGCTGATCGCCTGGGCGGCCTCGATCTGGCCCTTGTCGACCGAGAGGATGCCGGCGCGGACCAGTTCTGCGGTGTAGGCGCTCATGTTGATGCCGAGGCCGAGCAGGGCGGCCATGAACGGCGTCATCACGTCGATCATGCGGGTCTCGAACGGGCCGAAGCCGACGGTCGGGAAGACCAGCGCCAGGTTGTACCAGATCAGCAGCTGGAGCAGGACCGGGATGCCGCGGAAGAGCCAGATGTAGCCGAAGGCGACCGTACGGGTCACCGGGTTGGCCGACATCCGCATCACCGCGACGAGTACGCCGAGGACGATGGCCAGGGTCATCGAGCAGAGCGTGATGATGATCGTGTTCTGCAGGCCGTGCAGGATCGCCGAGGCGGTCAGGTAGCGGCCGACGACCGACCATTCGATGCTGCCCTGGGCGAAGGCCCGGACGAGCAGCGCGACCAACACGATCACGACCGCCGCCGAGACCCACCGGCCGTAGTGCCGCAGCGGCACCCTGGGCAGCCCGGCCAGTTGCCCCGGCCCGGGTGGTGGCGCGGCGGTGGTGGTGCCACCGCGTCCAGTGCTCGTCATCGCGTCTCCTGTCTGTGCTTTCGCCGAGTCTCACCGGGCCGGCGGGGCGCCGGTACCTGACACCGGGTCCAGTCACCGGACCGGGGGCGCTACTTCCTGTCCTGCCCCCGCCCACCGGATCGGTCCGGTACCGGCCCCGCGGGCCGGTCCGGTGCCGGTCCGGCGAAGTCGTCGGTGTCGGCCGCGCTGTCGGCCAGCAGCGCGAGCCAGAGCTCCATGCGGCCGTACGCCGAATTGAGGTCGCGGCCGGTGACCTGCTCGATCCGGTCGATCCGGGCGCGCAGGGTGTGGCGGTGGATGCCGAGTTCGGCGGCGGTCTCGTTCCAGTGGCCGTTGTGTGCCAGGAAGGAGCGCAGGCTGGCCAGCAGGGCGCCCTCGCGCCCCCGGTCGTGTTGCTGCAGCGGTCCGAGCACCCTGCGGACGAATCCGGCCAGCGCCTGCGGCGACTGGGCCCGGAAGAGCATGTGGAGCGCCTCCAGGTCGTCGAACCGGGTCACCGCGCGCCGTTCGGCCCGGCCGACCTCGGCGGCGTGGGTGGCCGCCCGGTACGACAGCCCGACCTGCTCGACCGGCACCACGTCACCGAGCCCGAGCGGCACCATCGGGCGTACCGAGGCCAGTTCGGCCAGGGCCGCGGTGGCCCGGTCGGTGGCGTCGGTGAGCACCGCCACCCGGGTCTGGCGGCCGGCGTCCTGGGCGACGACCGCGCCGGGCAGGCCGGCCTCGGACATCAGTTCGTTGACGTCGTCGCAGACCCGGCCGGCCCGGTCGGCGGCACACAGGTAGACGGCGACCCGCACCGCCGTCGGGTCGAGTTCCCAGGCGGTGGCGTGCTGGCCGGCCACCTGGTCGGTGACGGCGCCGCGCAGGATCTGGGCCAGCGGGTCGGCGCGCAGCCGCCGGACCTGCCGGGTGGCGGCCTGCGAGCGTTCCATCTCCAGCGACAGCAGGGCCACGGCGCCGGCCAGCACCATCCGGCTGTAGTCGCTGGACCGGCCGGGTACGCCGGCGACCAGGAAGCCGCGCATCCGGCCGCGGGCGCCGAGCGTGTGGATCGCCACCGACTCGGTCGGGCCGACCACCGAACCGCTGGAGCGGATGCCCCGTTCCCGGGCCCGCATCACGTCGGGCAGTAGCGCCGGCAGGCGGTCGGCGGCCTGCGGCGGGAAGGCCCGTACGACGTTGGCGGCCAGGTCGGTCAGGACCGCCCAGCCGCCGACGGCACGGGCGGTCGCGGCGACGATCCCGCCCCGGCCGGACTCCACCGCGGCGGCGGTCAGCGCCTGCTGGGCGTCGAACGCGCGGGCGATGGTGTCGTAGCGTTCCGCGGCGAGCAGGTTCGACACGGCCTCGGAGATCGCCACGTACGGGGCGTCGACCGGCACTTCGAGCACTGGCAGCCCGCGTTGTGCGGCGGCCCGGATCAGCGGCTCGGGCACCTGGGCGTGGCCGAGCCCGATGCCGAAGCCGAGCCCGGCCAGGCCGGCGTCGGCGAGCCGGTGGACGTACGGCTCGAACTGCTCCGGCTGTTCGATCTTGAGTCCGGTGGTGAGCAGCAGTTCGCCGCCGCGCAGCCACGGAGTCGGGTCGACGGTTTCGCTGACATGTACCCAGCGCACCTCGTTGCCGAGCCCGGCGTCGCCGGCAACCACCCGCAGGTTCAGGTCCGGCAACGCCAGGACCTGCGCAATCGTCACGGTCACGGGAACATCCCACCCCCTTCACCGTTGACCACTATTGCGCGGGTGTGACATCGCCGTGAAGTACAGTCCGGGCAGCGGCGACTGGACAAGCGGTCCCCTTCCGGTGCTTGCGTCGCTGCTTGAAAACTGGGGCCACGTTGCCGAGGGGACCGGTGGCGGATGTGCGGCGTGGGTGCCAACGACCACCCGCCGACCCGGAGGAGAAACTGTGAAGAAGCGAGCCATATGGGTGGGCGCGGTCGTGGCCGCGACACTGCTCGCCGGATGTGGCGGCGGCAGCGACGCCGACGCCCCGGCGACCGACCAGTCCGACAATCCGCTGAACGCGATGCTGCCGAAGTCGATCCGCGACGCCGGTGAACTCCGGGTGGGCAACAGCCCGGTCTATCCCCCGATGTCCTACCTGCCGGAGGGCACCGAGGACAAGGAGAAACGACAGGGCTTCGACGTCGACCTGGCCCGGGCCATCGGCGAGAAACTCGGCCTCAAGGTGACCTTCGTGACGCAGGAGTACGAGCAGTACATCCCGTCGCTGGCCACCGGCCGCATCGACG
Source organism: Polymorphospora sp. NPDC050346 (assembly GCF_040655695.1). Lineage (NCBI taxonomy): Bacteria > Bacillati > Actinomycetota > Actinomycetes > Micromonosporales > Micromonosporaceae > Polymorphospora > Polymorphospora sp. NPDC050346. The sequence goes on from NZ_JBFAKM010000003.1 coordinate 293,202, forward strand.
TGGTCGAGTCGGCCATGCAGGACCTCGAGTCGCGCCGGGAGACCGTCGACTTCGTCGACTACTACACCACCGGGCCGCAGCTGTTCACGCTGGCCGCCAACGCGGCGCGGTTCCCCACCGAGACCGACGTGTGCGGCGCGAAGGTCGCCGTCGACAGCGGCGACACCGGCTACCGCAACGCGCTGACCACCTTCAGTCAGCAGGTCTGCGCACCCGCCGGTAAGCCGCCGGTGCAGGAACTGACCACCAACGGCACCGCCGACGCACTGCTGCAGTTGCAGCAGGGCCGCGCCGATGTCGGCATCCGGGGCGCCGAGTCGATCCGTTACGTCACCAACGAGCAGGAGCCGGGCAAGTACGCGCTGATCGGCAAGCCGATCGCGGAGATCCCGGTCGGGATCGCGGTCAGCAAGCGGCAGAACGAGCTACGGGACGCCGTGGCCGCGGCGCTGAAGGCCCTGATGGACGACGGCACCTACGCCCAGATCGGTGAGAAGTGGGGTCTGTCGGACATCCTCCGGCCGGCCGTGACCATCAACGGGCAGCCGGCGAGCTGACGTGGGCCGCACCATCCTGCGCGGGGGAACCGTGCTGACCCCGCGCCCGGCCGGCGCCGGTGACGTCGTGATCACCGGACGCGACATCCTGGAGGTCGGGCCGACCGGTCCGGCCTCCGGGCCGGCCCCGCTGCCCGGGGCGACCGTGGTCGACTGCGCCGGACTGCTCGTCGTGCCCGGCGTCGTCGACGGCCACCTGCACGTCCTCGGCGGGGGCGGCGGCTCCGGCTACCACACGCGAATCCCCGAACTGCCCGCCGACGTGATCGTCGAGGCCGGCACCACCACCTGCGTCGGCATGCCGGGCGTCGACCCGATCACCCGCAACCCCGAGGCGCTGCTCGCCCGCACGTACGCGCTGCCGGTCACCGGCCCGCGCGCCCGGGCGATGGCCGGCGGCTTCCACTGGCCGCCGCCGACCGCCACCGGGTCGGTGCTGCGCGACCTGCACCTGCTCCCGCACCTCGTCGGCGTCAAGATCGCCCTGTACGAGCACAAGGCCACCGCCCCCGGACCGGCCGAACTCACCCGGCTGCTACGCGAACTCGAATGGGCCGCCGGGGCGACCGGCAAGGGCTGTCTGCTGCACGTGCACCTCGGCACCGGCGCCGGTGACCCGGACCTGCTCCCCCGGGCGCTCGACGAATCCGGCGCGGATCCGCGCCGGCTCCAGGTCACCCACGCCAACTACACCGCCGGCACCCTCGCCCTGGCCACCCGCCTGGGCGGCCTCGGCTGCTGGGTCGACGTCAACCCGCTGATCAACCCGGACCGGATCGCCGGCGCGGTCGCCCCGGTCGACGCCGTCGCGGCGCTGCTGGCCGGGGGCGTACCCGCCGACCGGCTCACGCTCAGCAGCGACGGCAACGCCTCGGTGCCGCGTACGCTGCCGGACGGCAGCACCGAACCGTTCGCGTACCGGGTCGAACTGCTGCCCACCGTACGGGCGCTGACCGCCGCCGGTGTGCTCGACCTGCCCGACGCGCTGGCCCTGGTGACCGCCAACCCGGCCGCCGCGCTACGCCTCGACGGCGACGGCCCGGCCGGGCCGGGCGGCCTCGGCACACTGCGGGCGGGCGGCCCCGCCGACATCGCCGTGCTCGACCCCGACCTGCGGGTCCGACACGTGTTCCGCGACGGTGGGCACCTGGTCCGCGACGGCCGAGCCGTCGCCCCGGACCCGTTCCGCCCGCCGCACCGGCCGGACCCGGCGCCGTGACCGGGCAGCCGATGCGGCAGGTGCTGTTCACGCCCGACGGAGCCGACGCACCGACCGGCCCGACCGGCAGCCAGCCGGCGCCGCCGCGACCGGTCTGGCACGAGGCACCGGTCCCGGCCCCGGCCGGCGGGCAGGTGCTCGTCGCGGTGCGCGCGGCCGGACTCAACCGCGCCGACCTGCTGCAACGCGACGCCGACTACACCCCGCCGCCCGGCGAGTCGGCCGTACCCGGGCTGGAGTGCGCCGGCACCGTCGCCGCGGTCGGCCCGGACGTCACCGGCTGGCAGGTCGGGGACCGGGTCTGCGCGCTGCTCGGCAGCGGCGGGTACGCCACCCACGCACTCGTGCCCCAGGGGCAACTGCTGCCCGTGCCCGCCGGGTGGACGACCACCGACGCGGCCGTGCTGCCGGAGGCGCTGGCGACCGTCTGGTGGAACCTGCGGATGGTCGCCGGCGTACGCCCCGGCGACCGGGTACTCGTCCACGCCGCGAACTCCGGCGTCGGCACCACCGCGGTCAAGGTCGCCCGGGCGCTCGGCGCCACCGTCGCCGGCACCGTACGCGGCCAGGTGCTCGCCGACGCCGTACGCGGGCTCGGCGCCGACCCGGTCGTGGACTCCACCGCCCCGGACGCCGCCGACGAACTGCGCCGACTGGCACCGGACGGCTTCGACGTCGTACTCGACCTCGTCGGCGCCGCGGTCGCCGGACTGACCCTCGCCGGCCTGCGCACCGGCGGCCGGTGGCTCAGCGTCGGCGTCCTCGGTGGCGACGAGGTGCCACTGAGCCTGCGTACGGTGATCCGCCGCCGCCTGGTCGTCACCGGCGGCTCGCTGCGCAGCCTGCCCCCGGCCGAGAAGGCCGCCATCATCGCCGACCTGCGCCGGGCCGCCCCGTGGGCCGGCCCGGTCGACCTGCGGCCGGTCGTCGCCGCCCGCTACCCCGCCGCCCGCGTCGCCGCCGCCCTGGAACATCTGGAACGCGGCGGACTGCTCGGCAAGATCGTGCTGACCGACTTCGAGGAGATCGCGTGACCCCGTCCCCCACCCCCGTCGGCCTGGCGCTCGGCTACGACCCGACGGTCACCGTACGCCAGATGGCCGACTCGGCCGCCGCCGCCGAACGGGCCGGCTTCGACACCGCCTTCTTCTCCGAGACGCTGTTCACCAACCGCGACTCGGTCTCGGCCCTGGCCGCGTTCGGGCTGGCCACGCAGCGGGTCGCGCTCGGGGCGACGCAGGTCGTCCGGTTGCGCAGCCCGCTGGTGATGGCGCAGAGCGCCGCCACCCTCGACGAACTCAGCGGGGGCCGGCTGGTCCTGGTCCTGGGCGCCTTCACCGCCAAGCACGCGGCCCGCAACGGCCGGCCGCTGACCGATCCGGTGACCACGCTGCGCGAGTACGTCGAGTCGATCCGCGCCCTGCTCACCGGCGAACCGGTCACCTACCACGGCGAGGTCGTGCGGCTCGACGACGTCGCGCTGAACTTCAAACCGGTACGCCCCAACATCCCGATCTGGATCGCCGCCGCCAGCCGCAAGGGCCTGGTCAACGCGGCGTCGATCGGCGACGGCGTGCTGCTGGACGCCGGCACCTCGCCGGAGTACTCGGCGAACGCGGTCACGCTGCTGCGCGAAAGCGCCGAACGGGCCGGCCGCGACCCGAAAGGCCTCGCCGTCGCCCAGCTGATCAACACCTCGATCGAGGACGACCGGGCCGCGGCGGTCGAGGCGATCCGCTGGGAGGTGGCGACGAAGTTCAAGTACGCCTCCACCCCGAAGGCCAAGATGTCGGTCGGTGAACCGACGATCGACCCGGCCGACCTGCCCCGGTTCGCCGAGGCGTACGCGTCGGGCGGCGAGGCGGCGCTGCAGCGGGTGCTGCCGGAGCGGTACGTCACCTCGCTGACCGCGACCGGCACCGTCGACGACGTACGGGCCCGGGTCGACGCCTACCGGGCGGCGGGCGTCACGATGCCACTGGTCCGCCCGGCCGCCCCGCATCAACTCGACAGGCTCCTGAGCACGTTCGGGAGTTGACGTGATCGTCTGCGGCTCAGGCGTTCCGGGCCGGCGTGTCGGGCGTCCGAGCCGCAGACGATCAAGCCGGCCCGGGTGCGCCGCGTTGGCCTGATCTGCGCCGCCATGCCGGCCGCCACGTCCAGGAGTTGACCGCCGTTGCCCCGCGGCTCCCCCAACGGGCACGTGACGGGCACACGTCAGCCTGGGAATTGTCGATGTCCGGCGCCGGGATGCGAATTCGACGTGCTCCGAGCCCGGATGCGGGACCCTAGGTTCTGCATCCGGGGCCGTAGGTGCAGGAGGCCGGTCCGCCCTTCACCGAGTAACCGGCTTCGGCCCGGGGCCGGGGTCGGCCGGCACCTTGGCGGTCGCGGTGTCCGGCTCGGTGTGCCGGGTGCTCTCTGCCCGGTCCGGGCGGATCAGCGGGCCGGCCAGCGCGGTGGTGACCAAGGCCATGATCACCATCATGGTGAACATCTGCCCGTCGAGCACGCCGAGTTGCAGGCCGACGCTCAGCACCACGAGCTCGGTCAGGCCGCGCGTGTTGACGAGGATGCCGAGGGTTCCGGCATCGCGCCAGGACATGCCGAGGAACACGGCGGGCACGATCGCGCCGGTCAGCTTGCCGAGGCAGGCGATCAGGACGATCGCGGCCAGCTCGAGGAGGTTCGCCGCGGTCAGTCCGCCGATGTCGACACCGAGGCCGGTGACAATGAAGAACAACGGGAGCAACACCACGCTCACGTGTTCCAACGGCCGGCGCACCCGTTCGCCGAGCTCCAGCGCTGGTTCGCGGGGCATGACGAGGCCGATGCAGAACGCGCCGAAGATGGCGTGCAACCCGATCCAGGTCGTGGCGTACGCCGCCAGGAACACCAGGGCGACCACCACTACCAGCAGGTACGTCGTGGCGTAGCGCCGCGTCATGAAGACCAGGAACGGGCGTACGACGGTCCTCAGCACCACCAGGAAGACGCCCAGCAGGATCAGCATGCGGATCAGGTCGAGCGGTCCGCTCGCGGTGACGATCGCCGTCACCACCGCCAGCAGGCACCAGGCCAGCACGTCGTCGATCGCCGCGCTGACCAGGGCGATGCTGCCCACCCGCGTTCCGGTGAGGCGCCTCTCGGCCAGGATGCGCGCCAGGACCGGGAACGCGGTGATCGACATGGCGACGCCGAGGAAGAGCGCGAACTCCGTGAAGCCGACCTGGTCGACGCCGACCGTGTCGTGGCGGTGGTACAACAGCGTCGCCAGTGCGACGCCCAGGCCGAACGAGACCGCGATCGAGCCGATCGACACGGCGGCGGCGGTGCCGCGGTGGCTCCGCAGCAGCGCGGGGTTGAACTCCCAGCCGATCAGGAACATGAACAGCGCCAGGCCGACCTGGGCGACGGCGGACAGGATCGGCCGGGCCTCGGCCGGGAAGAGCCACGCTGTCGGGTTGCCGGGCAGCAGCCCGAGCAGGCTCGGTCCGAGCGCGATGCCCGCGAGGATCTCCCCGATCACCGCGGGTTGGCGTAGCCGCCTCACCCATCGGCCGAGCAGGGTGCCGACCACCAGCACCAGCGCGATGTCGAGCAGCACCGTGGCGATCAGCAGTTCGGAGTGGTTCGCCGGAGAATGCATCGACGCCTCAGGCCTTTCGCTGGGAAACGTGAGGATCGATGACCTCGCTCCAAGCCTGGATCGTGCGTCGGTTCATTGTTCCTCCCGGTTCGTCGTGCTGCGTCGATGTCGCTCCCCGGAGGCGGTGCCGCCGCGGAACCGGTCGGCGACGTGCTCCCACAGTTCGGCGACGCCGATGCCCCCGGTGGCGCTGCACGTCATCACCGGTGGGGCCGGGCGGTCGGCGCCGGCCGGCAGGAGGCGCAGTGCGGCCGACAGCTCACACGCGATGTTCCGGCCCGCCGCGGCCCACGGGCCGTCCGCCGTGTTGACGACCACGACGTCGGCGAACTCCAGCGCCCCCATCCTGATGCCCTGCATCTGGTCGCCCGCGCCGATCAGGGCGAGCAGGACGAAAGTGTCGACCATCGTGGCGACGGCGCGGCCGGGTTCATCGCGACCAGCACGTTCGGGGCGTCGCCGGGGGTGCGGATGTCGTAGTCGGCGAATGCACCTGGAAACTCGACACGCCCGGCAGGGTGCCGGCCGGCGCGCGGATCTCGGCGGGGAAGTTCGGCAGGGGCGTCATGTCGTTGCCGGGCTGCGCCGTCTCGGACGTGAATCGGTGACCCGTCAGCTGCATGCCGTCGCCCGAGTCGCCTACGAACCGGATGACCACCCGATCCAGCCGCTCGACCCGCTTGGACGAGAGGCCGCCGTCGGGCATCAGTCCACCATCGCCCGCTCGGCCCGCGGGGTGTGCTTCCCGTGGTTCAGCCACCACAGCCTCTCCTGTACGCGTTCGGCCAGCACGCCGAGATCCGGCAGGACGGCCGGACCGCCCCGGGCCCGCAGGCTCGCCACCTCCCGGCCGACGGCCGAGTCCATCGCGTCCGGCTCCGCCACCACGTCGGCGAGTCCCCGGGCCACCATCCCGGCGGCGTCGATCGGTGCCTCGTACGCCGGCGATACGGCGTACGCGTCCGCGGCGACCAGAACCCGGTCGAACGCGGCCAGCGCGTCGGCCCCACAGCCGGCCGCGACGGTGTCGACCACGGCCAGCCATGGCTTGCCGACGACCGTTTCCCGGGCCGGGTCCACCAGCCCCCAGGCGACCTTGGCGAGGACGCCGAACTCGCGGCGCAGCACGAAACCGGCGAACGTCACCGCTCCCCGGTCCAGACCGGCCGCCTCCACCCCGGCGCTGAACACCCGGCGGCTGCTGCCACCGTGGCCCGGCACGGGGCCGCCCCGGAGCACCGCCACCCGGACGTCGTCGTGCAGCAACGCGAGGTCCACGGCGACCTCGAGATCGGCGACCAACGCATCGTTCTCGGCATTGCCCGCGCCGGGATTGGCCAGGGTGATGTGGGCCGACGCGCCGACCCGGCGGATGTGGGCCCGGCCCAGGTCGATCCGGCCGCCGCGCCGGAAGGCGTCGAGCAGCCGCCGGGCCCGCCGCGTCGGCGCGCGCATGGCGTCGACGACCATCGGGCCCGCCTCGGGATCGCGCACCAGCGCGGCGATGAACAGCGCACGGTCGAGCTCCCGGTCCCGGCCGGCCGGGATCAGTTCGGGGAAGAGCACCTCACCTATTCGCAGGAGATCGGCCATGCGCGGGGCGGCGTGGCGCTCGGCGATCCGGCGGTGGATCTCGCTCGCGTGGCGGGCCAGGAAGCCGGCCCGGGCCTGCCGGGACTCCTCGTGGACATAGTGGGCGGTCAGCCGGTGCTGCGGATCGCGGGCCCGCTCGGGCGGCAGGTTCCTCAGGAGTTCCACGCCGTCGCCGAGGTGCGTGCCCAGCCGGGCCCGATCGATGTCCCAACCGTCGCGGAAGACGGGCGCGCCGATGATCCAATAGGCGAAATCGGGAGCGCTCGTCATCATTCCGCGATCCGGGTACGCCTGATCCAGCGGAACAGGACCGGACCGTCCACCGGCGATTCTCCGTCCACTCTCCCGAAATGCTCGTAACCGCCGTGGTGGCAGATTTTCACGGTATCGGTGAGGCTGTCGACCCGCTGACGGCGAACGTCGGCCGGCAGCAATTCGGGGCCGCCCTCGAGAATGACGTCGAAAGTGCCCGTAGCACTGCCGGCAGGATTGTCCATGGCTAACTCCCACGCACGAGAATGGTCGGCGACGGCGCAATGCCTTTCTTTTCCGACCGTAGGCTCAGCCGTTCTGCGGGCAAACCCTTAAACCGGTGCGGGCGGCCCCTATCCGACGTCTGGGCGCTGCGGGCCACGGTCCCGTTCGGCCAGCACGATGTCCGCGGCGGCCCGTACGCCAGGGGACGGCGAGGCCCGCACCGGACCCGGTGGCAGCAGCCGTTGCTGGTCCTTCGGCAGCTTCCACCGCACGTGATGCTCGGGGCCGACCCGCGACGCCAGCATGCCCGTGACCTGCCCCGCGCGATGGTGCCCAGTCCGACTTGGACGACCGATGGATGCGCCGTCAGCCAGGCGCCGAGCTTCGTACCGGCGAGCGCCCCGTCGTTCTCGCGGCGCACGATCGGCCGGGCATGCGCACCCGGTCGTCTACGTTGGACGGCACTTCCAGGCCGAAGACCAAGGTCACCAGGACGGCAGCCGCGGCGTCGGCGTACCGGAGCGGCAGCGCGCCTGTCTGCTCATGACCTCGACACCAGCCAGTCGTCGATCACGCGAGCGGTGCCGGCCGCCCCCGACTCCAGCATCGTGAAGTGGTTGCCGGGAACCTCGGCCGTGGTGGTGGCCGAGGGCCACGTCGCGCGCCAGGACGACTCCGGTTCCGCGTCGGGGCGGGCGCCGTCGGCCCGGAACAGTTCGGTCGGGCGGACGAAGAGGGTGGGTGTCGTGACCGCCGGCACCTCGCACTCCGCGATCAGTCGCACGTAGCGGCCCATCGCGGAGAGCCGGGCACTGGTGAAGGGCCCGAAGGACTCCTCCCGGGCGAACAGGCCCTCGAGCATCGGTGTCGCGAAGTGCTCCATCGCGACGCTGTCCGGCAGGTACGTGTCCAGCAGGGCCAGCCCGGCCGCGGGACGGCCCCGCTCCTCGAGCAGCCCCGCCAGGCCCTGTGCGAACAGGCCGCCGGACGAGTATCCGACCAGCGCGTACGGCTCGTCGCCAGCGATCTGGAGCAGGCTGGCGGCCAGCCACTCGACGACCGCGCCGGGCGAATCCGGCAGGGCCTCGGACTGCCGGAACCCGGGGATCGGAAGGGCGTGCATCTCGCGGATGCCGCGCAACGCCGTCGCGAGCCGCGCGTACTGATGCGCTCCGCCCAGGCCCATCGGCGACGGGACACAGATCAGGCGAGGCCGCGCGGGTCCCTCGGCCAGCCGTAACGGCGCGGCGATGTCGGTCAGTTCCGCTGGCGAGCGGAACCCTGGACGCAGCCGCGCGACCGCGGACAGCAACGCGAAGCCGTCGTCCCGGCGGCCCGCCGCGACGGCGTCCCGGAACAGCGCGCCCAGCGTGTCCTCCCGGTCGGCCGGCGACGCGGTGCCACCGGTGGCCGCGTACAGGTGACGTCCCAGTGCCCGGGCCGTCGGGTGATCGAACACCGCGGTCGCGGTCAGCCGTACGCCGGTCGCCGCGCCGAGTTGGTTCCGCAGCCGAATGGCCGCCAGTGAGTCGAAACCCAGCTCGGTGAACTGGCCGTCCGGGTCGATGTCGGCACCCGAGCGGTGGCCGAGGACGGTGGCCGCCTCGGCGCGGACCAGGGCGAGATAGTCGTCCTCGGTGCGCGGCGCCGGGCGGGAATCGGCCGTACTGCGGCGTACCGGGTTCAGCCTGTCCAGCAGCGGCGTCGCCGGGGCGCCGGCGAGTCGCAGGCGGACTGGCATGAGGACTGGATCGCCGGCTTCCAGGGCAGTGTCGAACAGGGCGAGCGCGTGCCGGTCGGTGAGCGGAAGGACACCCGACCGCGCCGTGCTGACCGCCGCTGTCATGGTGCTCCTGGTCTCCCACAGTCCCCAGGCCAGCGACTGGGCGGGCAGGCCCTGTGCCCGCCGCTGCCGGGCCAGGGCGTCAAGGTAGGCGTTCGCGGCCGCGTAGTTGGCCTGACCGGGCGATCCGAACACACCGGAGGCCGAGGAGAACATGACGAATGCGTCGAGCTCCCGGTCCCGGGTCAACTCGTGCAGAAGGTGCGCGGTCCGGGCCTTGGCGGCGAAGACCGTTTCCAGCCGCTCCGAGGTGAGGGTGGCGACCGTGGCGTCGTCGAGCACCCCCGCCGCGTGGATGATCACTCGTGGGGCGAACTCGTCGAGCAGCGCTCGCAGGCAGTCGCGGTCCCCGATGTCGCAGGCGACGATCTGCGCCTGCGGCAGGTCCCGGCCCAGCTGGCCGGCGCCCGGCGCGTGCGGGCCCCGGCGGGAGACCAGCACCACGTCGGTCACTCCGTACTCGTGCGCCAGGTGCCGGGCGAGCAGGCCGCCGAGGGTACCGGTGCCACCGGTGATCAGCACTGGGCCGGCGCTGAAGCCCATCCGTGTCCTGCCCTCGGCCGCGGCGGCACGGACGAGCCGGGGCACCTGAATGCGGCCGTCGTCGTCCACTCGTAGCTGCGGCTCGTCACAGACCACCGCCGCCGCCCGCGCCAGCGCCGGGTCGGCCGCGTCGACCAGCACGAGCCGGTCCGGGTGCTCGCTCTGTGCCGACGCCAGCAAACCCCACACGGCGGCCGCGTCCGGGTCTGTCTGGCTGCCGGGGATCAGGACCAGCCAGCGCTGCTCGTCGGCGGCCAACCGCTGCTGCGCCCCGACCAGGGTGTCGGACAATCCAACGCCGGTGCAGTCCCACACCGGCATATCGGCTTCGGCTCGGCCGACCTCGCCGGCTTCGACCCAGTCGACGGTGTAGAGATCCCGCACCGGTCTCGTCGAAAGCCGCTCGGGCAGTGCCCGCAGGACCAGCGAGCCGACCGTGGCGACCGGTGCGCCGGACATGTCCGTCAGGGTCAGTGACAGGTTGTCGCCGTCGGCACGCAACCTCACCCGTACCCTGGTCGCGCCGGTCGCGTGCACGGACACGTCCTGCCAGGCGAACGGCAGCAACACCGGCGCGCCCTCGTCGGAGAAGTCACGCAGGGCGGCGGTGTGCAGGGCGGCATCCAGCAACGCCGGGTGGATCGTGAAGGCGGCGACGTTGTCGTGCCCCACCGCCGGGAGCTCGACCTCGGCGTAGAGCTCGTCGCCGGCCTCCCACGCCGCCCGCAGGCCCTGGAACATCGGGCCGTACTCGTAGCCCCGCTCGGCGAGCCGGTCGTAAAGATCATCCGTAGGGAGGGCGACCGCGTCGGCGGGCAGCCATTCGATGGCGGGCGCTACCGGGCTCTCCTGCTCCAGGACGCCGGTGGCGTGGCAGGTCCACGGCTCGTCCTCGCCGGTACGTGAGTAGACCGCGACCTGCCGCTCGGCGTTCACCGTGGTCTGCACCTCGACGGCCCCGTCCAACACCAGCGGAGCCTGCACCGTCAACTCCCGCAGTACCGGCGCGCCGATCAGGTCACCGGCGTGGATCGCCCAGTCCACGAACTGCGTCCCCGGCACCAGCACCGTCTCATGGACTGCGTGATCAGCCAGCCACGGCTCCAGCGCCGAGGACAGTTTCGCGGTGACCACCACACCACCGTCCGCCAGCCGCAACACCGAACGCCCGTCACCAGCGGGATCAAGCCAGAACCGCTGCCGCTGAAACGCATACGTCGGCAGATCAGCAGGAGCCACAGCCGGCACAACCGGCGCCCAATCCACCGAAACCCCAGCCGTATGCAACACCGCCGCAGCACGAAGCACATCAGACAACCCGCCGCCGTCCCGCTTCAGCGTGCCGGTCACCACGCAGTCATCAACCGTCTCCACAATCCCCGGCAACAACACCGGATGCGCCGACACCTCAACAAACCGACGCAACCCATCACCCGCCGCCGAACGCACCGCAGCCTCGAAACACACCTCAGCCCGCAGATTCGTATACCAATAGCCGGCATCCAGCCCGACCGGATCGATCGCTTCTCCGGTCACCGTCGAATACCAGGGAACCTCGGCAGCCCGGAACTCCACCACGCCCAGCCGCTCCTTCAGAACCGCCTCAACGGCTTCGACCTGGCCGGAATGCGACGCATAATCCACATCCACCCACCGGGTACGCGCCCGACCCCAGTCCACCGACTCCAACACCGCCCGGTCCCCCGACACCACACACAAACCCGGACCATTGACCGCCGCCACACCAACACCCGGAATCTCAGCCACCCGGGCCCGAACCACATCAGCGGGCAACGCCACCGACAACATCCCACCCCGACCCGACAACAACTCCGCGATCACCCCAGCCCGCACCGCCACCACCCGGGCACCCTCCTCCAG